>DASTNV010000309.1:0-4043 GCA_035762725.1 Lapillicoccus sp.
AGCTCGCCCAGGTCGGTCGCAGCCCGAACCCGGAGTCGCCGTCGGCGGTGGTCCTGGAGGCGAGCACCTGGTGCAGCTGGATCCGGTTGCGCTCAAAGGACACCCGTGACGCCGCGAGGTACAGACCCCACACCCGGGCCACGCCGAGGCCGGCCTCGGCGACCGCTGCGTCCCAGCTGGCCGAGAGGTTGCGGCACCAGTCGCGCGTGGTCTTCGCGTAGTGCTCGCGCAGGTTCTCCTGGTGACGCACCTCGAACCCCTGGTCCTCCATCACCGTGACGATGGCGCCCGAACCGGTGAGCCCGCCGTCCGGGAACACGTAGCGGTTGATGAACCCGCGCGACGGCACGCCGGGGTGCTGGTTGTCCGGCCGGGTGATGCAGTGGTTGAGCAGCCGGCCGCCCTCGCGCAGGCGGTCGCGGAGGAACCGGAAGTAGGCGGGGTAGTTCGACACCCCGATGTGCTCGGTGAGGCCGATCGACGACACCGCGTCGAAGCCCGTCTCGGTGACGTCGCGGTAGTCGCCGTGCCGGATCACCGCGCGGTCGGACAGGCCCTCCCGCTCGATCCGCGCGGCGCCCCAGGTGGCCTGCTCCTTCGACAGGGTGACGCCGATGGCCGTGACGCCGTAGTGGAGCACGGCGTGGCGCACCATCCCGCCCCATCCGCAGCCGACGTCGAGCAGCCGCTGCCCGGGCTGGAGCCCGAGCTTGCGACAGACCAGGTCGAACTTCTCGTCCTGCGCGGTCTCCAAGGACGCGTCAGGAGTGGGGTAGACGGCGCAGGTGTATGCCATCGACGGGCCGAGGAGCAGCTCGTAGAACCGGTTCGAGACGTCGTAGTGGTGGTGGATGGCCTCGGCGTCACGAGCCCGACCGTGGGTGAGGCCGTGGGCCAGCCGTCGCACCGGGCTGGGCGTCTCCTCCCTGGGAAGCTCGGGCATCCGGGGGAGGTGGCCGCCGACGAACCGGGCGAGGTCGGGCAGGTCCGACAGCGACGGCCGATGCGGGTGGAGGTGGTCCTCGAGGAACCTCAACAGCTCGTAGGGGTCGCCCTCGTCCATCGGCTCGATGACGAGGTCGCCCTTGAGGTATGCGCGGGTGACTCCCAGCGAGTTGGGTGAGGTGAGGACGTAGTCGAGGCCGCGCTTGCTGCGCAGCACCAACCGGATCTCGGCGTCGACGGGTCCGGCCGACGAGCCGTCGTACGCCGTGAACCCCACCGGCGACCGGTCCCCGAACACCATCGAGAAGACGTCGGACACGGTGAGCGAACCGTTGCTCCGCTCCGGTTTCGTCTTGCCGAGCAACGTCGTCATCGTCTGCGCACCGCCTTGTCGTAGAGGGTAGGGAGGCGCCCACGCGGGTCGTACCGCTTCTTCACCGGGCGGTATTCGGCTCCACCGTAGAGCCGGTCGAAGGTGGGCTCGTCGTAATAGGCATCGGAGTAGAGGGACTTGTGGCCGCCGAGGCGGCTCACCTCGTCCTCGATCGCGCGGTTGACGTCGCCGTCCGCGCGTCCGGGCTCGATGGCGACGGTCGACCAGAAGCCGACGTTGACGTACGGCTGGCCGATGGCCATCGGGTAGAGCGGCCACGGGGTGTCGCCCGGCACGTCGGACGGCCTACGCCGCAGCTGGATCGGGCACAACCACACTGGCTCGATCGGCACCTCGCGCAGGAACCAGTCGAGGAAGTCGGCGGTGCGGTCGAGCGGGATCTCGACGTCCTGGACGACCCGCTCGCGGGGGAGCTTGCCCCGCCGGGCGTCGACCCGGGCCATCACGTGATGGCGGTTCTCGAAGGCGACGATCTTCCAGTAGACGTCGCTGCGCAGCTTGTTCTTCGGCCAGAACCGCCGGACCAGCGGCTGCTGGGCCCCGAACGCCCGCGAGCACCAGAACCAGTCGGTGTCCCAGCGCCACAGGTAGTCGTGGACCGTCAGCACGTCCTGCTGGCGTTGCTGCAGCGACCGGTAGAAGACCTGCTGGCCGGTGTAGTCGCTCGGCGCGTCCTGGCCGACGATGGTGTCGGCCCAGCGCCCAAGGGTCAGGTAGATCTCGTCGCGGCTGAAGACGACACCGTCGAGGAAGTCCACGTCGTCGCCGTCCCAGATCCGGCTTCGCATGATCTCCCCGATCGCCGCCTGGACGTCGGTCAACGCGTGGAACCGGACGTGCCGTAGGGCCACGAACGGGTGCACCGGTTCGAGCTCGATGGTGAGGCTGAGCGCATACCCCAACGAGCCGTACGAGTTCGGGAAGGTGCGGAAGAGGTCGGCATGCTCACCCTCCGGCCGGGCGACGACCACCTCGCCGTCCCCGGTGAGGATCTCGGCCTCGAGGACTGACTCGTGGGGCAGCCCATTGCGGAACGAGCTGGCCTCGATGCCGAGCCCGGTGACCGCGCCGCCCAGGGTGATGGTCCGCAGCTGCGGGACGACCAGCGGCATGAAGCCGTGCGGCAGCGTCGCGGCGACGAGGTCCTCGTAGGTCGTCATCCCCTGCACCCGAGCGGTCTGAGAGACCGGGTCGAGGTCGACGACGTGAGTGAGGTCCGACACGTCCAGCCGGGCCGACTCGCTCGCGCGCTGCCGGAACAGGTTCGAGGTGCGCTTGCCAAGGCGCACCGGCGCGTCGGAGGGCAGCGCGGCCAGGTCGTCGAGGAGCCGGGCGGTCGCGGCGCGGTGCCGCTCGTCGCCGACCGGACGGAGCGCAGCCAGGGTCACCCGCTCATGAAAGCAGCCTCGGCTGAAGACCGGGCAAGGACCCTGGAATCAGCGCACTGTGTGCCCGGTCACGGCCTCGCGGATGAGGGCGCCGTTGCCGCGGGCGCGCAGCCCGGCCTCGTCGAACAGGGTGTCCTCGAGGCCGATCCGGGTGTCGAACCCCTCGCGCTGGGCCCAGCGGAGCACCGGCCACGCCCACCGGTCCTCACCGTGGACGAGGATCGGCGCGGGCTGGCTGCCAAGGGCCGAGAGGATCCGCTCGGCCGCCCAGGTGCCGTAGCCGCCGGGGCTGTGGCCGGGGACGGCCTCGATGAGGACCCGCAGCACCTGCCACAGCCAGCGCCGGCCGATGAAGTCAGCGGCGGCCCCGGGGCTCCAGAGCCCGGCCTCGACCTCGATCCGCCTGGTACGGAGGGTGGTGGCCAGGTCGTAGGCGCCGGCCTCATGCCAGTTCACGCTCGCGAAGTCCGGTCCGCCGTCCTCGGGGTGGGGCCACCGGCTGACCAGCGCGAGGCGCTGCATCCCGTCCGGGACGATCCGCTCGTGGGTGGTGACGCCGACCGGGATGCCGGGAGCCGCCCGTCGGATGGCCTCGACGGTCAACGCCACGAGGTCCGGGTCGAGGGTCTCCCGTCCCCGGTCGCCGCGCGGATGGACGTGGATCGACTGGGCGCCGGCCGCCACGGCCTCGGCCGCCGACTCGGCGATCTCGGTGACCGTCGTGGGCACGCGCTCGTGCGGCCGCCGGCTCCCGTTGAGACAGACCTGCAGCATCGGTCAGCTCCCCACCGCGGTGAGGTATGCGTGGGTGGCGGACACGCGGTCGCGCCACCACGCGACTCGGTCGGGCGTGGCCTCGGCGGCAGCGACGAGGTCGGGGTCGGCCGAGGTCGGGCGGACCGGTACCCGACCCGCGACGGGGACGAGCCGGTCGTGGGCGACGTCCGCGGCGAACAGCTCCACGGTGCCGAGCCCGCAGGCATACGGGAGGTCCGGGAGAGCCCCGGCCAACGCGGCCCCGGCCGCCATGCCGACCGACGAGTCGAGCGCGGAGCTGACCACGGCCGGCAGCCCACACTCCGCGGCGATCTCGAGGGCACGCCGCACCCCGCCGAGGGGCGGCACCTTGACGACGACGACGTCGGCCGCGTGCTCACGGGCCACCCGGAGGGGGTCCTCGGCCCTGCGGATCGACTCGTCGGCGGCGACGGGGACGTCGATCCCGTTACGAGCCAGGCGGGTTCGCAGCTCCGCGAGGTCCTCGACTGTCGGGCAGGGTTGCTCCGCGTACTCGAGGTCGTAGGCGGCCAGGGCGC
>DASTNV010000310.1:0-21822 GCA_035762725.1 Lapillicoccus sp.
GCTGGCCCGGCGTGAGTCGCCGCACACCGGTAGCCGCTTGGTGGGTATGGCGTTCGCGCTGACCCACGAGATGCCGCACCTGCTGTCGTTGCTGGAGCGCGGGCTGGTGTCCGAACGTCGGGCCGGCCTGGTGGTTCAGGAGTGCGCGGCAATGTCGCTCGACCTGCGGGCCACGGTGGACGCAGAACTGCACGCGATGCTGGGCGAAGAGTTGGGCCGGCTCAGCCTCGGAGAGCTGACGAGCAGAGTGCGCGCGATTACCTACCGGCTGGACCCACAGGCCTTGGTCGACCGCGCCGCCTATGCGGAACGGGAACGCCGGGTCACCTTGCGACCGGCTCCGGACACCATGTGCTGGCTCACCGCGCTGCTACCGGCCGCCCAGGGTGTCGCGGCGTTCGCGGCGCTGACCAAAGCGGTTGACACCGCGCGCGCCGCGGGCGATCCACGCAGCAAGGGACAGGTCATGGCCGACGTGCTGGTCGAGCGGGTGACCGGCCAGGCTGCCGCCGCCGACGTTTCGGTGGAGGTGCAGGTCGTCCTCACCGACCGGGCCCTCTTGGCCGGCGACGCGACTCCGGCGCGGCTGGCGGGATACGGCACCGTGCCGGCGGAGTGGGCACGTCGGTTGGTCGACGGTGAGTCCGACTGTCCCGCGCAGGTCTGGGTGCGTCGGCTCTACACGCACCCGGCCGACGGCACCTTGGTGGCCATGGACTCCCGGCGGCGCGTGTTCGACGGCGCGCTGCGCCGGCTCGTGGTGGCTCGCGACGGTGGGGTCTGCCGAACGCCCGGGTGTGGCGCACCGATCCGTCACCTCGACCATGTCGGTCGGTTCGCGGATGGCGGCTCGACCAGCGCCGTGAATGGCCAAGGGCTCTGTGTGCGGTGCAACCTCGTCAAGGAGCTGCTGGGCTGGCGGTCCACGGTGGTGGCGACCGACCCGCATACCGTCGAGATCACCACCCCGACCGGTCACCGGTACACCAGCCATGCGCCGCCGGTGTTACTCCATGAGGTCGACGTCGGCGGCAGTCCCCTTGAGCGCCTGTTGAGTCGGGCCGCCTGACCGCGACGCGGACGCCGAGCCGGCGTCCCGACGGCCGAACCTAGACTTGACGCCGTGATGTCCACACTCGACCTGCGGGGACGCCCGCTCGACCGCCGCGCTCTGCGTGACGCGCTGCCTCGGGCCGAGTTCGACGTCGAGGCGGCACTTCACGAGGTCCGCCCGATCGTCGAGGACGTCCGTCATCGGGGGGCCGACGCGCTCCGCGACCTCAGCGAGCGGTTCGACGGGGTCCGGCCCACCCACCTCCGCGTGCCGCCAGACGTGCTCCAGCACGCCCTCGACCGACTCGAGCCCTCGCTGCGGGCCGCGCTCGAGGAGTCGATCCGCCGCGCCCGGCTGGTCCACGCCGACCAGCGGCGCACCGACACGACCACCCAGGTTGTCCCCGGCGGCACGGTCACCGAACGGTGGGTACCGGTCGACCGGGTCGGCCTCTACGTGCCCGGCGGCCTGGCCGTCTACCCCTCCAGCGTGGTCATGAACGTGGTCCCCGCGCAGCTGGCGGGCGTGGGCTCGCTGGCCGTCGCCAGCCCGCCGCAGAAAGAGAACACGGGCGAGCTCGCCGGCTACCCGAACCCGACGATTCTCGCCACCTGCGCCCTGCTCGGGGTCGACGAGGTGTATGCCGTCGGCGGCGCCCAGGCGGTCGCGATGTTCGCGTACGGCTACACCGAGGGGGACGAGACCTGCGAGCCGGTCGCCCTGGTCACCGGTCCGGGCAACATCTGGGTGGTCGCCGCGAAACGTCTCCTCAAGGGCCTGATCGGGATCGACGCCGAAGCCGGCCCGACCGAGATCGCCGTTCTCGCCGACGACAGCGCCGACGCCGAGCACGTCGCCGCCGACCTGGTCAGCCAGGCCGAGCACGACCCGCTCGCCGCGGCGGTGCTCGTCACCGACAGTGCCGAGCTCGCCGCCGACGTCGCTGAAGCGCTCGCCCGACGGGTCGCCGCGACCAAGCACAGCGAGCGAGTCACATTGTCGCTCAACGGAACTCAGAGCCGCGTCGTCCTGGTCGACGACATCGACGCGGGTCTCGACGTCGTCAACGTCTACGCCGCCGAGCACCTGGAGATCCAGACCCGCGACGCCGCCGCGGTCGCCGCCAAGGTGCGCAACGCCGGCGCCGTCTTCGTCGGCCCGTATGCGCCGGTCTCCCTGGGCGACTACGCCGCCGGGTCCAACCACGTACTGCCCACCGCCGGCTGCGCGTGTCACAGCAGCGGGCTCTCGGTCCAGTCGTTCCTGCGCGGCATCCACGTCGTCGACTACGACGAGGCGGCGCTACGCGACATCGCCGCCCACGTCGTCACCCTCGCGGAAGCCGAGGACCTGCCCGCGCACGGCGAGGCCGTGACCGCCCGGTTCGGCAACACCGTCCCGTGAACCCCGCGATCGCCAACCTGCTCCGCGAGGACCTGCGGGGCCGGACGCCCTACGGCGCGCCGCAGCTCGACGTCCCGGTCCGCCTCAACACCAACGAGAACTCGTATGCGGTGCCGCCGGACGTCGTCGCCGCGGTCACCGAGGCGGTCCACGAGGTCGCCAGCCACCTGAACCGGTACCCCGACCGGGAGTTCACCGAGCTGCGCGAGGCCCTCGCCGCATACCTCCGAAGCCAGACCGGTGTGGCGGTCACGCGCGAGCAGGTCTGGGCCGGCAACGGCTCGAACGAGGTTCTGCTCCACCTCGTCCAGGCGTTCGGCGGGGTGGGACGGACCGCCCTGGGGTTCACGCCGGCGTACTCGATGCACCCGATCATCACCCGCACGACCGGTACCACCTGGGTCGACGGGCTGCGCGGCACGCCCACCGGGGTCTTCGACCTCGACGCGGAGCTCGCCGTCCGGCAGGTGCACGCATACCGGCCGCACATCGTCTTCCTCTGCTCGCCGAACAACCCGACGGGCAGCGCGCTGGACCTCGACGTCGTCACGGCCGTTGTCGACGCCGCCCCGGAGTCGCTTGTCGTCGTCGACGAGGCTTACGCCGAGTTCGCCCGGCCGGGGACGCCGAGCGCCATGACGTTGCTCGAAGGTCGCCCGTTGCTCGTCGTCACCCGCACGATGAGCAAGGCCTTCGCCCTCGCCGGCGCCCGCGTCGGCTACCTCGCGGCCGACCCCGACCTGGTGGACGCCCTCCGCCTGGTCCGGATGCCCTACCACTTGTCCGACCCCACCCAGGCCGTCGCTCTGGCCGCGATCCGGCACGACGCGAGCCTTCTGGCCACCGTGGAGGCGGTCAAGCAGCAGCGCGACCGGATCGTCACGGAGCTCACGGACCTCGGGTATCCGCCGGTCCCCAGCGACGCGAACTTCGTCCTCTACGGCGGCCTCGCCGACGCGAGGGCCACCTGGCAGGCGCTGCTCGACCGGGGCGTCCTCGTCCGCGACGTCGGCATCCCGCACCACCTCCGCGTCACCGCCGGCACGCCCGACGAGACCTCGGCGTTCCTGCAGGCCATGGCCGATATGTCAGACTCGCACCGTCAGCACGCCCGCGACGCCCAGGAGGCCACGGCATGACGGGAAACCGGCGCGCCAGCCTGAGCCGCGCCACCAGCGAGTCGAAGGTCGACCTCAGCCTCGACCTCGACGGCACCGGCGAGTCCGAGATCTCCACCGGGGTCCGCTTCTACGACCACATGCTCGCGTCGCTCGCGAAGCACTCGCTTATCGACCTACGCGTCAACGCGACCGGCGACGTCGACGTCGACGCGCACCACACGGTGGAGGACGTCGCCATCGTCCTCGGTGACGCCCTGCGCGAGGCGCTCGGCGACAAACGCGGCATCTCCCGGTTCGGCGACGCCACAGTCCCGCTCGACGAGGCACTGGTGCAGGCCGTCGTCGACGTCGCGGGGCGGCCCTACTGCGTCCACACCGGCGAGCCCGAGGGCCAGGAGTTCGTCGTCATCGGCGGCACCTACACCGGGTCGTTGACCCGCCACGTCTTCGAGACGCTGGCCCACCACGCCGGGATCGCCCTCCACATCCGCGTGCTCGGCGGCCGCGACCCGCACCACATCGTCGAGGCGCAGTTCAAGGCGGTCGCTCGCGCGCTGCGGGCCGCCGTCGCGACCGACCCGCGGGTGACCGGCATACCCAGCGCCAAGGGCAGCCTCTAGCGGTGGCTCGGCAGGAAGCCCCGCCGGGCCGACCAGCGGGCATCCTCCTCGTGCACGGCGGCCTGGACGCCGCCGTCGGCTGGGCCGAGACCGGCGTGGCACCCCTGGCGGTCGTGCCCGAGGACGGCCGGTGGACCGCAGTCGTGCCGGCGACCGGGACCACGGCGGCCCGCCGTCCGTACGACGACGCCGTGACCGTTCTGCTCAACCGTCCGGTCCCGCACCGGCTCCGGCCCGCCGTCGGCGTCGGCGTGGTCGGCCGACGCACCGTGCTCTGCGTGACGCCCGGCGGGTGGCGCGCCGTCCGCCGCTGGCTGGTCTGGCAGCCCGGCCATGGAGTAGTCCACCCCGGCGGTCTCCCGGTGGCGCGGCTCGCCGACGTCGTGGCCGCCGCCGGGCTCGACGACCCCGGCGCCGTCGGCGAGCTGGCCGACGTCCTGCACGACCCGGCCGGCGACGCCCGCGCGGTGGCCGGCGACCTGCTCGAGGTGCTCCGGCTGCCGGGTGGCACCTACCTCGCCGGGACCGCCGTCGCCGCCGACTCGTTCGGAGCGTCCGTGGTGGCCCCGTCGCCGACCCGAGTGAAGCGGTTCGACAAGGCCGTGCACGATGACGTCAGCTGGCGTGACGAGATGGAGGACCAGCAACGATGACTGCCCCGCCCACCGTCGTGGTCTTCGACTACGGCAGCGGCAACGTGCACTCCGCGGTGCGCGCGCTCGAGCGCGTCGGCGCGACGGTGACGCTCACCGGCGATCCCGCCGCCGCGCTCGACGCCGACGGCCTCTTCGTCCCCGGCGTCGGGAACTTCCACGCCTGTATGCGCGGGCTCCGGGCCGCTGACGGCGCTCGCATCATCGACGTGCGACTGGCCGGGAGCCGGCCGGTTCTCGGGGTATGCGTCGGCATGCAGGTCCTCTTCGACGGCTCCTCCGAGCCGTCCTCGGGCGACCCGGAGGAGGGCCTGGGGGAGTGGCCCGGCCTCGTCGACCGCCTGCCGGCCGAGATCGTGCCGCACATGGGCTGGTCGACGGTGAAGCCCGGGGCCGACTCGCGGCTGTTCGCCGGTGTCGAGGACGAGCGGTTCTACTTCGTGCACTCCTACGCGGCCCACGACTGGACGCTGCACCCCGAGGGAGCGTTCCGCGTCGTCGCGCCGATCGTCACCTGGGCCACCCACGGCATCGACTTCGTCGCCGCGGTCGAGAACGGCCCGCTGTGCGCGACCCAGTTCCACCCCGAGAAGTCCGGGGACGCCGGCGCCCACCTCCTGGAGAACTGGGTGAGCTCCCTGTGAGCGCCGCCCGCCTCGAGCTGCTGCCTGCCGTCGACATCGCCGACGGCCGGGCCGTCCAGCTGGTCCAGGGGGTCGCCGGTAGCGGCGGCGAGTTCGGCGACCCGCTCGACGCCGCCCTGGCCTGGCAGGAGCAAGGGGCCGAATGGCTTCACCTGGTCGACCTCGACGCCGCCTTCGGTCGCGGGTCCAACCGCGAGATCGTCGACCGGATCGTCGGGAAGCTCGACATCCAGGTCGAGCTGTCGGGCGGGATCCGCGACGCCCCGTCGTTGGCGGCCGCCCTCGCCACGGGATGCCGTCGGGTCAACCTCGGTACCGCCGCTCTGGAACAGCCGGAGTGGACCGCCGAGGCGATCGCCGACCACGGCGACCGGGTCGCGGTCGGACTCGACGTCCGGGGCACGACGTTGGCGGCCCGAGGCTGGACCCGCGAAGGCGGCGACCTCTGGGAGACGCTGGAGCGCCTCGACCGCGAGGGCTGCGCCCGCTACGTCGTCACCGATGTCAACAAGGACGGGATGCTCGCCGGCCCCAACCTCGTTCTCCTGCAACAGGTATGCGAGCGGACCTCCCGTCCGGTCGTCGCCTCCGGCGGGGTGTCGTCGCTCGAAGACGTCCGCGCCCTGCGCGGCCTGGTCGACGTCGGCGTCGAGGGCGCCATCATCGGGTCGGCGCTCTACCGGGGCGCGTTCACGCTCCCCGAGGCACTCGACGTAGCGGGGCGGCCATGAGCGAGGAGACGTCGGTGGACCGCGAGCGGCACTTCTCCGGGGGAATCTGGGAGAACGCGTACGGCTACGCCCGCGCGATGCGAGTCGGTCGGTTCGTCTTCGTGTCGGGCTGCACGTCGATGGTCGAGGGACGGGTCCGGTTCCCCGCAGACCCCGGAGCGCAGGTCCGGGTCGCCATCGAGACGGCGCAGACCGCACTGGCCGAGCTGGGGGCGGGGGTCGCCGACGTGGTCCGGACCCGGATGTACGTCACCCACCGCCGCGACTGTGACGCCGTCGGACGCGTGCACGCGGAGATCTTCGGCGCGAACCCTCCGGTCGCGACGATGGTCATCGTCTCCGGGCTGCTGCACCCGGACATGCGCGTCGAGATCGAGGTCGAGGCGGTGCTGCCGAAGTCCGAGGCCGAATGACCGGCTCCGACAGCGCGGGCACGCCTTGGTCCGGCCGCACCCTCTCCGGCACCGGCTTCGACGCCGACACCGGCTCGGCCGACGCGGCCGTGCTGGAAGCCTTGGCCGACGCGCACGCCCAGCCCTCCGCGGACGCGGACGCCCGCCTGGTCCGGGCCGCCGCCACCGCCCGCTGGCTCGTTCCCGTGGTCGCCGTCCTCGACGAGGCTGAGCAAGGCAACCACGGGCATACCGTCGAGAAGCGCACCGACATGGCGGTGATCACCTTGACCGCGCCGGACGGCCGGCGGGCATTGCCGATCTTCACGAGCACCGCCGCGCTCGCCGCCTGGGACCCGACCGCCCGCCCGGTACCGGTGAGCGCCGCCCGGGCCGCACAGGCGGCGGTCGCCGAGGGCTGCCACGTCGCCGTCGTGGACCTCGGCAGCGCGGCCCCGACCGAGCTCCGTCCGAGCATGGTGTGGGCCCTGGCCCAGGAGGCCGAGTGGCATCCGGCGCATACCGATCCCTTTGTCGCGCAGGCGGTTTCGCGCGCGGTGGCCGACGAGGCCGACGTCGTCGAGCACCGGCTGGAGGAGGGCGAGCCGCTCGGCCGCGGCGTGCTGCGGATCGTCCTCGGCTTGCCGGCCGGTCTCAGTGCGGCCTCGGTCGAGGCCCTGGCGACCAGGGTCGGCGAGCAGCTGGCCACCGACGGCGAGCTGCGAGCCCGGGTCGACGAGCTGACCTTCGCGGTGGAGGCGGTCAAGCGATGAGGCCGAGCGGTGTGGGCGACGTGTCGAGCACGCGGGTCGGGTCCGCGCCGAGCACCTTGTCGAGCACCTCGCCGTAGACGGCCCGGAAGTCCACGGTCGTCTTGAGGTCGCCGTTGTCGAGGTCGGTCAACGAGGGCTGGTCCCCGTGGAACCCCGCTCGCACCCGATCCCCGATGAGGAACACCGGGCCCGCGGTGCCGTGGTCGGTGCCCTGGGACGCGTTGGCCTTCACCCGCCGCCCGAACTCGGAGTAGGCCATGAGGACGACGTCCTTCGCGCGCGGCGATCCGGACAGCGCGGCCCGGAAGGCGGTGATCGCCTGGTCCACCTGGGTGAGCTGCACGGTCTGCGCGACCTTCTCGTCGGCGTGGGTGTCGAAACCGGAGGCCGAGACGGCATAGACCCGGGTCGGCACGCCGGCTTTGATACACCGGGCGACCACGTCGAGCTGGGCGGTCAGCGCGGCGCGCTGGCCGTTGCCGGCCCCGTCACCGTCGGCGTCGTTGCCCGACGACGACGTGATCGGTCCGAAGGTCTGCTCGCACCGCTGCTGCGCCGCGTAGGACGCCACGACCAGCCGAGCCGCGGGACCGTCGGCTGCGTCCGGCGTCGCGTAGCCCTTGAGGACCGACGCAGTGAACGCCGAGGAGGACTTGCCGACCGACAGCGCGGCCGCCGTGGCCTTGGCGCCGACCGCTAGCGGCGGCAGCACCTCGCCGATGTTGAGCGCCAGCAACGGGTCGTCACCCGCCGTGTCGAGCCAGCGCCCGATCCAGCCGGAGGGCACTGGCGTCTCAGGCGAACCGGTCTGCCAGATGTCCATCGACCGGAAGTGGCTGTGGTCCGGCTTCGGGTACCCCACGCCTCGCACGACGGCTAGCTTCTGCTGCTGCCACAGGTCGGCGAGGCCGGTCATCCCCGGGTTCAGACCCAGCTGCTCGTCGAGATGCAGGACCTCACTGGGCGAGTAGGCGAGCTCGGGACGCGCGTCGTAGTACGCCGGATCGGCATACGGGACAACGGTGTTCAGCCCGTCGTTGCCGCCGTACATGGTCACTAGTACGAGGATGGGGCTGTCCCCGGGCAACGGGTCGGACTGGCCGCGCGCGAGGACGTGGTCGAGGGTCACCCCCGCCGCGCCGGCCAGCAGAGCGGTGGCCCCGGCCACCCCGGACGCACGGAGGAAGGTGCGCCGGGTGAGGCCGTCCATCGGCTTCGTCGGGTCGAGCGGCGGGAGGTTGGCCATCAGATCACCAGGTTCTCGGGGGCGACGAGCGCCATCGCGACGAGTCGCTGCGGGTCGTTGGTATGCGTCCTCAGCTCGGTCACCGTGCGGTCGGTGAAGGTCGGGATTCCGAGCAGGTGCGCCACCGCGTCGACCCGGGCAGCCGGGGCGGCGTCCTCGACCGGTCCGACGTCGCCGGCGCGGGCCAGGACCGAGGCGGTCTGCACCCGAGTTGTCGCGGACGCCGTGGAGAGCCAGGCCTGCCCGGACGGCCAGCCGCTGACATTGGGCGGGTAGAGCGGCAGCTGACCCAAGGCCCGCATCGCACCGGCGGCCCTCTTCACCGCCGCGTCGTCGGTCGGCACCCGCAGCGAGCGCATCGCGCCGACCACCCACTCGACGGGCGAGGCGACCAGCGAACCAGCGGTGGACGCATACCCGCCGTCGGTGAGCATGGCCCCGAACATCGCTGCGAGGTCGCGGCCGGGTCCGTATGCCGCCACGATGCGGTCGAGGGTGTCCGACGGTGGAGCCTCCGGTCCGGCGAGCAAATTCCACCAGCGCGTCGCGAGGTAGGGCGCTGCTGCCCTCTGGTCCAGGATGACTCGCACGAGTCCCGCGGCGTCGAGGTTCGCCGTGGTGCCGAGGACCGTCTTGCTTCCCGCGTCGTGGCGCCGTCGCACGAAGGCCGCCGAACCCGTTCCGCGGTCGATGGTCCAGCCGGTCAGGGCCCGCGCCCCCTCGCGGACGTCCTGCTCGGTGTAACCGCCGGTGCGGCCGAGCGTGAACAGCTCCATCAGCTCGCGGGCGAGGTTCTCGTTGGGCGCCTTCGCCGTGTTCTGCTGAGCGTCGAGCCAGAACATCAAGGCGGGGTCGACGACCATCGCCGCGGCGAGGTCGGTGAAGCTGCCGCGCCCGTGGGCGCGCAGAGTCTGGTTCTGAGCCGACAGCATCGCGGCGGATCGGACCTTGGCCGCCGACGTGGCGAAGTGGTTGTGCCACCCGAAGGTCAGCTTCTCGACGAGCGGGTTGTGGACGGCGACCATCCGCCGAATCCACCACGCGACCAGCTGGCTGACTCGCTCGGTCTCCTGCTCCCGCCGCTTCTGACGGTCCTCGCGAGTGGCGTTGGCGCCCAACGGTTCCAGCGCCTCGAAGGTCGGTACCGGAGTCGCGGCCGCCCCGGGGTCGGACTCCGGGGCGGCGCGCAACGACGCCGTCAACCAGGCGGACGTTCCCGCTGCCGCGAGCGCGTCGACGAGGTCCCCCGTCGCCCCGAAGCCCGTGGAGCGCACCAGGTGGGCCGCGGCCGCCCAGCCCGCCGACGACGTCATTCGTCCAGCGTCGCGCGGCCGTGTTCGAGGAGTGTCAGGGTTCGGTACGCGTCAGCAGGGTCATCCGGATGGTGAACCGCGCCCCGCCCTCCGGCGCGTGGCCGGCCTCGACGCTCCCACCCATCCGCTCGACGATGCGGTGCACGATGGCCAGCCCCAGGCCGGTGCCGACCTGCCGCACGCCGCGGTACCGCTCGTAGAGGACGGACCGTTCGAAGGCCACCGGCAGGTCCTCGTCGGTGAGTCCGGGGCCGCCGTCGCGAACCTCGAGCACCGCCACCCCGCCCGGCTCGGCGCGGGTGGCGACGACGATCGGCGCGCCGTGCGGCGTGACGCGCAGGGCGTTCTCGAGGAGGCCGTCGAGGACCTGCCGTAGCCGTTGCGCGTCCCCCCACACCACGACCTCGGTGTCCGGAGCCTCCACGCGGAAGTCCACGCCGGCGGATGCGCACCGGTGCTGCCAGGTCTCCCTTGCGCCGTCGACGACGCCGCGCAGGTCGACCGGCGCGGAGTCCATCCGCATCTCGGTGGCGTCGAGTCGCGCGAGGTCGAGCAGGTCGGCGACCAGACGTTCCAGGCGGTGGGCCTCGTCCCCGATGACGCTGCCCACGGCGCGGATCCGGTCCGTCGGCACGACCCCGTCGGCCAAAGACTCCGCGTACCCGGTGATCGCGGTGAGCGGGGTGCGGAGGTCGTGCGACACCGACAGCAGGAACTCGCGCTGCCGGGCCTCCGAGTGCGACAGGGCGCCGGCCAGCCGGTTCACCGACGCGGCGACCTCGGCGACCTCACGCGGGCCTTCCTCGGGGATCGCGACGTCGCGGGAACCCTGCGCCATCGCCGTTGCGGCGGCCGCCGTGCGGCGCAACGGCCGCGAGAGCCGCCACGCGACGAGGAGCCCGAGGGCGACCGCGACCACGCCAGTGACGATGAGGCTGACCGTCAGCTGCCGCAGGGCCTGCCCGCCCAGGGCGACGGCGTCGCCGCGGCGCTGGGCGAGGACGATGCCGCCGGCCGGAGTCGGTCGGGCCTCGACGAGGACGATCCCGTCGTCGCGGGGAAGCCGTAGCGACAGCGACTCACCGCCAACCAGCTGTTGGGTCTGGTCCGGGCTCAGCGAGCGGGCGGCGAGGGCGTCACCGACCAGCGTGGGCCCACCGGCCGCCCGCGGTCGGACCACGGCGATCTCGACGTTGATCGATTGGAGGGCCTTGCGGGCTCGGGCCTGGGCGGCTTCCGGGCTCACGCCGACTTGGGCGGTGGCCTCGGCCTGGTCGGCCAGCGCGACCAGCGCAGCTCGCGCGGTCTGCTCGCTGGCCCGCTGCAGCAGGTTCACGCTGATGACGATCCCGGCGATCGAGGTGAGCACGGCGACCGATACGGCCAGCAACGCGATTCGCGTGGCCAGGGTGGGTCGCAGCCGCTCCCTCACCGAGGGGACCGCTCGCGGGCCGGCTGCTCAGCCGCATACCCGACGCCGCGCACGGTGCGGATGATGTCGTGCGTCCCGAGCTTCGCGCGGACCTGGGCGACGTGGACGTCGACGGTGCGCTGGCCGGCGACGGTGTCGTACCCCCAGACGTGCCGCATCAGCTGCTCGCGGCTGTAGACGCGTCCGGGTGAACCCATGAGGTAGGCAAGGAGGTCGAACTCCGTTGCGGTGAAAGCAATCTCGTCGTCACCGGCATACGCGCGCCGTTCGTCCGGCCGGAGTCGGACGTCGCCGCAGACCAGCTCGTTGACCGGCGTGGTGCGGTCACGCGTGCGGCGCAGGACGCTGCCGATCCGCGCGATGACCTCGCGGGGTGAGAACGGCTTCGTGACGTAGTCGTCCGCACCGAGCTCGAGACCGACGACGCGATCGACCTCGTCGTCGCGAGCGGTGACGAAGAGGATCGGCGTCCAGTCGTCGGCCGCCCGCAGCCGCCGACAGACCTGGATGCCGTCCAGGCCGGGCAGACCGATGTCGAGAAGGATGACGTCCGGCCGGTCGCGGCGGATCGCCTCGAGGGCGGCGAGACCGTCCCGCTCGACGTGAGTGCGGTACCCGGACAGCTCCAGCTGGAGGCTGACCATCTGGGCGATCGCGGGGTCGTCCTCGACGACCATGACGAGCGACGCGCGGGGGTCGGACGTCACGGTGCCCAGGCTACGGCGCGGCCGGTGACGTCCAGGTCACCCTCGTGTTCGGGTTCTGTTTGCGGTTCGTGCTCTGAACCGCACCGAAATCCGTACCCGCGCCGCACGACCCGGAACCGAGTACGCCCCGCCCTCCGTTGTCCTCCCGGACCGAGTCAGCGGCTAGGGTCGTGGGCCGGTCATTGGAAGGAGGGGGCGTGTCCCAATCGACTCTGGCCCTGTCGCTGGCGTCCGACCCGGCTCTCGATGCGGAACGCCGCCGCGGTCTCCGGCAGATGCGCCTGGTGGCGCTGTCCCTGCTGGTCTTCGCGGCGATCGTGTTCCTCGCGACGCTGCGGGTGGCCGATCAGGGGTTCTGGGGGTTCGTCCACGCCGGTGCCGAGGCATCGATGGTCGGCGCGATGGCCGACTGGTTCGCCGTGACCGCGCTGTTCCGGCACCCGCTGGGGATCCCCATCCCGCATACCGCGCTCATCCCGCGCCGCAAGGACATGCTGGCCCGCAGCCTGCAGGACTTCATGGGCGAGAACTTCCTGCGCGAGGACATCATCCGCGACCGCGTCCTGTCCGCCCAGATCAGCAACCGGTTGGCCGGGTGGCTGCTCGACCCCGCCAACGCCCGCCGCGTCGTCGACGAGGCCTCGCACATCACCACGCTGGGGCTGCAGCGGATGAGCGACGCGTCGGTCGCCGAGATCGTCGAGGAGGCGGTGCTGCCGCGGCTGCGCGAGGAGCCGATCAGCCCGATCGCCGGCAGCCTGCTCGGCGAGGTGGTCCGCGACAAGGCGCACTACGGGCTGGTCGACCTGGCGCTCGGCGAGTTCCACCGGTGGCTGACCGAGAACCCGGAGACGTTCAACCGCGTCCTCGAGGAGCGGGCCCCTTGGTGGGCGCCGCACCAGGTCAACGACCTTGTCATCACCCGGGTGCACAGGGAGGTCATCAAGTGGGTCGGGGAGATCCGCGACGACCCGAACCACCGGGCCCGGATCGCCCTCGACGACCTGCTCGCCGACCTGTCCGACGACCTGCTCCACGACGAGGCGACGATGGAGCGGACCGAGCGGCTCAAGGTCCGGATCCTCGACCACCCGCAGCTGATGGAGACGGTGCTGTCGCTCTGGCGGGCCTTCCGGACCGCCCTCATCGCGGCCCTCGCCGACCCCGAGGGGCCGCTGCGGACGCGGGTACAGACCGAGCTGGAGAAGTTCGCGCAGCGCGTCGTCTCAGAGGAGGACCTGCGCGACCGGCTGGACGGCTACATCGCCGACCTGGCGGCGTTCCTCGTCGACCGGTACGGCACCGAGCTGACCGCCGTCATCAGCCACACCATCGACCGGTGGGACGGCAAGGAGACCGCCTCGCGTGTGGAGCTGTTCGTGGGCCGCGACCTCCAGTTCATCCGGATCAACGGCACAATCGTCGGCGGCCTGGTCGGGCTGGTCATCCACGCCGTGGCTGTCATCGTCGGTTGACGCTTCTTACCCAATAGGAGCGCAGCGGTCGGAATTCCGACCGCTGCGCTCCTCAAGACCGCTGCACTCCTATTGGGCTGAAAGCCCGAGTCAGTGGGCAGCGTTGGTGGCCGTCTCGACGATCGGGTCGTTGACGATCTTGGCGTCGGCGTCGCCACCGGGGTTCGGCTCGCCCAGCCCCGCGCGAACCAGCTCCTCGATCTGCTTGCCGGTGTCGGCGTCGACCTTCTTCCAGTACTCGAACGCGCGCTCCAGCACCGGGCTCTTCACGCCACCGAGCAGATGCCCAGCGACCGTGTCGACGAACGCCGAGCGCTGCTCGTCGTTCCACACCTCGCGGACCAGCGTTCCGGCCTGGCCGAAGTCGTCGTCCTCAGCGCGCAACGTGTATGCCTGCCGCACCATCGCGCCGTCGGTCTCCCAGCCGTCGGCCACCTCACCGACCTCGTCGGCATACCCGCGGCCCTGGCTGTTCGGCGCATACACCGGCGCGTTTCCGTTGTGGTCGTAGGCCATCGGGCCGTCCTGCGTGTACGTGTTCAGCTCGACCCGCGGGCGGTTGACCGGGAGCTGCAGGTAGTTCGGCCCGATCCGGTACCGGTGCGTGTCGGAGTAGGCGAAGGCCCGGCCGAGCAGCATCTTGTCCGGCGAGAACCCGATCCCCGGCACGACCGCGGACGGCTCGAACGCCGACTGCTCGATCTGCGCGAAGAAGTTGTCGGGGTTCTTGTCGAGCGTCATCGTGCCGACCTTGATCAGCGGGTAGTCGCTGTGCGGCCAGACCTTGGTGAGGTCGAACGGGTTGAACCGGTAGGTCTTCGCGTCCTCGTAGGGCATCGCCTGGATCGACAGCGTCCAGCTCGGGAAGTCGCCCGCCTCGATCGCGTCATAGAGGTCGCGGCGGTGGTGGTCGGCGTCCTGGCCGGCGATCCGCTCCGCCTCGTGGCCGGTGAGGCCCTCGACGCCCTGGTTGCTGTGGAAGTGGTACTTCACCCAGAACTTCTCGCCGGCGGCGTTGTACCAGAGGTAGGTGTGCGAGCCGTAGCCGTTCATGTGGCGGAACGTCTTCGGGATGCCGCGGTCGCCCATGAGGTACGTGACCTGGTGCGCCGACTCGGGGTTCAGCGACCAGAAGTCCCATTGCATGTGGTTGTCGCGCAGGCCCGAGCCGCCGAGCCGCTTCTGGCTGCGGATGAAGTGCGGGAACTTCATCGTGTCGCGGATGAAGAAGATCGGGGTGTTGTTGCCGACGAGGTCGTAGTTGCCCTCGGTCGTGTAGAACTTCAGCGCGAAGCCGCGGGGGTCGCGCCAGGTGTCGGGGGAGCCCTGCTCGCCGGCGACGGTGCTGAACCGGGCGAGCATGTCGGTTGTCACGCCCTTCTGGAACAGGGCGGCCTTGGTGTAGGCGGACACGTCCTCGGTGGTCTCGAAGACGCCGAACGCGCCGGACCCCTTCGCGTGGACGTTGCGCTCCGGGACGCGCTCACGGTTGAAGTGCGCCATCTGGTTCAGGAAGTGGACGTCGTGCAGGAGGATCGGGCCGTCCGGGCCGATGGTCAGGCTGTTGCGGTCGCTGACGGCCGGCGCACCGGTGTCGGTGGTCGACCCGAGCTGGGCCTCCTGGCTCGGCGCGGTCTGGATGGACTCGGTCATCGCTGCTCCTTCTCGGTTTCGGTATGCGGGTTCGCGCGGCACCCGGGGCACGTCCCCCAGAACACGACCTCGGCCTCGTCGACGATGAAGCCGCTCGTGTCGGCGGGATCGAGGCACGGGGCGGCCCCGACGACGCACTCGACGTCGGCGATCGCCCCGCAGCCGCGGCAGACCACGTGGTGGTGGTTGTCGCCGACCCGGTCCTCGTAGCGGGCCGGGGAACCGGAGGGCTCGATCCGCCGGGTCAGGCCGCGCTCGGTGAGGACCCTGAGGACGTCGTAAACAGCCTGGGTCGACACCGTGTGGTGGTGCCGGCGCACCGCGCCGGCGAGGGTGTCGGCGTCGGCGTGGGCGCGCCGCTGCAACTCGTGCAGGACGGCCAGCCGCGGCGCCGTGACGCGCAGCCCGACGGAGCGGAGCCGCTCCTCGAGGCCTGCTGCGGTCGTCGACGACATGCCGCCAACCCATCACGTTTTCTGGAATGAGTCAAGAAAACAGCGTGTGGCCGGCCCGCCGCCGAACGGCCGCCCACCCGGACCCGGTCACCTTCTCCGCACGTGAGGAGAACCAATCGGGACATGTCCGACATGTCCCACCGGCAAGTCCTCACGTGCGAAGAAGTTGACAAGTGATCACGTGCGGAGAAGTCGACGAGCAATCACGTGCGCAGAACGTCGGCCGGTAGAGACGGCGACGAGGGGCGGGAAACGCGATGTCGGGGCCGCCAGGAAACCCGTTGTCGAGGTGTCGGGGGCACCTGGCACGCTGGCCCGGTGCAGTTCTCCGCGTACCGACCCGTGCTCGCCATCCCGGCGGCTCGCGCGGCGCTGCTGCTCGGCTTCTTCATCCGGATCCCGCTCTTCGCGGCCGGCGTCATCCTCACCCTCCACGTCGTGGGGGCACTGCACCGCAGCTACGGCGCCGCCGGCGTCCTCAGTACCGCTGCCACGATCGCCCTGGCCGTCTCCAGCCCGTGGCGGGGCCGGCTGCTCGACAAGAGGGGGCTGCGGCGGGTGGTCCTGCCGTCGCTGGCCGTCCAGGCCGTCTGCTGGTCGATTGCGCCGTGGGTCGACTACTGGTGGCTGATGGCCCTCGCGGCGCTCGGCGGCCTCTTCGCGGTCCCCACCTTCTCAATCATCCGCCAGGTCCTTTTGGCCGCGGTTCCCGAGGAGCAGCGCCGCACTGCCCTGTCCCTCGACTCGGTCTGCACCGAGTTCTCGTTCATGGCCGGGCCGGCCCTCGGGGTCTGGGTGGCCACGGTCTGGGACACCGCCATCTCGATCTTCGTCTTCGAGTGGCTGTCGATCATCGCGGGGCTCGTCCTGTTCATCCTCAACCCGGCGCTGCGCGGCGCCAACGACGCGGAGGCCGGCACCCCGCCGCCGCGCCGGTCCTGGTTCGGGCCGCAAGTGTTCGCCGTCCTCGCCGCGGCTGCGGCCACGACCATCGTCCTCGGCGGCTCCGACGTCGCCATCGTCGCGACGCTGAGAGCCATGGACGCCCAGCAGCACATCGGCTGGGTCCTCGCCCTCTGGGGCGCCGGCTCGATGGTGGGCGGGCTGGTCTACGGCGCCTGGCACCGCTCGATCGCCGCGTTCTGGCTGCTCGCCGGCCTGGCAATCGTGACCGCCCCGGTGGCGCTAGCCGCGAACCTGCCGATGGCCGCCGTCCTACTGTTCGTCTCGGGCCTGTTCTGCGCGCCGGCGATCACCGCGACCATCGACACGCTGAGCCGGCTGGTCCCCGCCAGCGCCCGCGGCGAGGCGGTCGGTTGGCACGGCTCGTCGATGACCACAGGGATCGCCCTGGGCGCCCCGCTGGCCGGTTTCGCCATCGACGCCGGCGGCTGGCAGTGGGGATTCATCGTCGTCAGCGCGGTCGGACTCCTCGTCGCCGTCGTCTGCGGCCTGGTCATCGGGCGACGTGGCAGCGAGCCCGCCACGGTGGACGATTCACGGCTCGCGACGGCGCACTGATATCCTGGTAGGGACCTGACAGGCGATCCGGTCCGGCTTCCGAGCCGAGTCGGGCCGTCCGTCGTGCAAGAGAAGCCCTCGGCTTCCACCCGCGTCGATCGCGAGATCGCCGGGTCGAAAGGTCCGGACACGACCACCGCGAGCGCGCCTCGTCGGGGGTTGCGACGCATACCGGACCGACCCCGAGGCTCCTCGCGCACCCATGGTGACGGGGAGCCTTTCCCGTCCCCGGGAGGTCACGGGGACACGTTGAAACCCCGAACCCACTGACCCCACAGAAGGAGAACCACATCAGCGAGCCTCGCATCAACGAGCGCATCCGGGTCCCGGAAGTGCGCTTGGTCGGCCCCAACGGCGAGCAGGTGGGCATCGTCCGCGTCGAAGACGCGCTGCGACTGGCCGCGGAAGCTGACCTCGACCTCGTCGAGGTGGCCCCGATGGCCCGGCCCCCGGTCGCCAAGCTCATGGACTTCGGCAAGTTCAAGTACGAAGCCGCGCTCAAGGCCAGGGAAGCACGCAAGAACCAGGTCAACACGGTCATCAAGGAGATCAAGCTCCGCCCGAAGATCGACCCGCACGACTACGGCACCAAGAAGGGCCACGTCGAGCGGTTCCTCAAGGCGGGCGACAAGGTCAAGGTGACGATCATGTTCCGCGGTCGCGAGCAGTCGCGGCCCGAGCTGGGCTTCCGCCTCCTGCAGCGCCTCGCCGAGGACATCAACGAGCTGGGCTACGTCGAGTCGAGCCCCAAGCAGGACGGCCGCAACATGGTCATGGTCCTCGGCCCGACGAAGAAGAAGGCCGACGCCCGCGCCGAGCAGCGCCGCCGCCGCGAGGTGCCCACGGCACCGACCGACGTCGAGATCGCCGAGATCGAGGCGGCGACGGGCCCGGTGACCGAGCCGGTTAGCGGGCCGGTTACCGAGACCGTGACCGAGACCGTGACCGAGACCGTGAGCGAGCCGGAGGTCGTCGAGACGCCGACCCAGCCGGCCACCGCAGCCACGGCCCCCGCGCCCGCCCCGACGCCGTCCGCGGCCAAGGCGGCCCCGCGACCGGCACCGCGGCCGACCCCTCGACCCGCACCACCTGCAGCACCACCCGCCAAGACCACCCCGTCAGCCGAGTCGGCCTGACGGCACCCGCTCGAGGCCGCCCGCCAACCGGGCGGGCGACCCCGGGCGCCACCTCACCGAAGGACCACCCATGCCGAAGATGAAGACGCACAGCGGTGCGAAGAAGCGGTTCCGGATCACCGGGACCGGCAAGGTCATGCGCGAGCAGGCCGGCGGCCGCCACCTGCTCGAGCGCAAGTCGAGCAAGAAGATGCGCTCGATCGCCAATGACGTCGAGCTGTCGAAGCCCGACGCCAAGACCGCCCGCAAGCTGCTCGGCCGCTGACGGCCGCACGCACCGACTGACACACAGCAAGGAGAACTCACGTGGCACGCGTGAAGCGGGCGGCCAACGCCCACAAGAAGCGCAAGGTGACCCTCGAGCGGGCCAGCGGTTACCGCGGCCAGCGCTCTCGCCTCTACCGCAAGGCCAAGGAGCAGGTCACCCACTCGCTCGGCTACGCGTACCGGGACCGTCGCGCCAAGAAGGGTGACTTCCGTCGCCTCTGGATCCAGCGCATCAACGCCGGCGCCCGCGCGAACGGCATGACGTACAACCGGTTCATCCAGGGCCTCAAGGCCGCCGGGGTCGAGGTCGACCGCAAGATCCTCGCCGACCTCGCCGTGACCGACGCGGCGGCGTTCACCGCCCTCGTCGAGCTGGCCAAGGCCAACGTCCCGGCCACCGCCGGGGCGAGCGACGCGGCCTGAGCACGCTGACTCCGCGGTCGGACCGCGTTCGCGCGGTCCGGTCGCTGGCCCGCCGCTCCGTCCGTGAGCGGCAGGGCCTGTTCCTCGCCGAAGGGCCACAGGCGGTCCGCGAGGCGCTGCGGTACGCGCCGGACCTGGTCCGCGACCTCTACGTCACGGACCAGGCGGCCGACCGGTATGCCGGCGACCTCGCCGCCGCGCCCGGCGTCCGCACTCACCGGGTCACCGACGACGTCCTGGCCGCCATGGCCGACGCGCAGACCCCTCAGGGGCTGCTGGCGGTCTGCCGGACGCCCGCGGCCGACCTCGACGCGGTCCTCGGCGGCACGCCGCGGCTGGTCGCCGTCCTCGCCCACGTCCGCGACCCCGGTAACGCCGGGACGGTGATCCGCGCCGCCGACGCGGCCGGTGCCGACGCCGTGGTCGTCAGCGACGGCAGCGTGGACGTGTACGCCCCCAAGACGGTCCGGTCGACGGCCGGCTCGCTCTTCCACCTGCCGGTGGTGACAGGTATGCCGGTCGCCGAGGCCCTCGCCCGGCTCCGGTCCGCCGGCCTGGCCGTCCTCGCCGCCGACGGCGCCGGGGAGCGCACCGTCGACGACGTCGACCTCTCCCGGCCGCACGCCTGGCTGTTCGGCAACGAGGCGTGGGGGCTGACCGAGGACGAGCGGGCTCTCGCCGACGAGGTCGTCCGGGTCCCGATCCACGGCCGGGCCGAGTCCCTGAACCTCGCCATGGCCGCCACCGTCTGCCTCTACGCCTCCGCACGGCAGCAGCGACGACCAGCGGTGCCCAGGTCGTTGACACATCCATAGACTGCGGGCCATGGGGAGCGCGGAGGCCGTCCGGTGGACGTGACGAACCCGCCCCCCGGCGTGACCGAGATGGCCGACGTCTTGCCCGACGGCTTGATCGTCGTCGACCAACACGCCAATGTCGTCTTCTGCAGCGCGAGGGGCGGTCGGCTCGTCGGGATGGCCCCCGAGACGATCCTCGGCCGCCCGGTGCGTGAGGCCCTTCCCCTACACGACAGCGACGGTCGCCCGTGGTGGGACTTCGCCGACCCCTGGCATACCCTCCACACCGTCACCGGCCACCGCGAGAAGCTGCTGTGGACCGCGTCCGGCATCGAGCTGTTGGTGACCGCGCGGTACCTCCGGAAGCCCGACCGCGGCGCGGTGCGGCGCGTCCTCATGTCGGTCCGTGACGCGTCAGCCCGGCAGCGGGCCGAGCAGGACCACGCCGCGCTGATCTCCACGATCGCCCACGAGCTGCGCTCGCCGCTCACCTCGGTCAAGGGCTTCTCGGCGACGCTGCTGCGCGGCTGGGACAAGTTCACCGATGAGCAGAAGCGGTTCATGATCGAGACGATGGAGACCGACGCCGACCGGGTGTCGCGGCTCATCACCGAGCTCCTCGACGTCTCCCGTCTCGACGCCGGCCGGCTCGACGTCCGGCTTCAGCCGGTCGACCTGCCGGCCATGGTGTCCCGCCACGTCGAGCGGCTCAAGGCCGGCGGCCAGCCGGACGACCGGTTCGTCGTCGAGGTCGGCGACGGCCTGCCCGAGGTCTGGGCCGACCCCGACCGCGTCAACCAGATCCTCGCGAACCTCATGGAAAATGCCGTGCGCCACGGCGACGGAACGGTCACCGTGGGGATCATGAAGGACGGCAGCGGCGCGAACGGGGCCACGCCCCGGAGCGGTGCCGCCCCGAACGTCTGCGTCTCCGTCGCCGACGAGGGCGACGGCGTCAGCGACGAGCACCTGCCGTTCGTCTTCAACCGGTTCTGGCACGGAACCCGCCGCGGCAGCACCGGCCTCGGGCTCTACATCGTCCGTGGCCTGGTCGAGGCCCACGGCGGCCACATCACCGTCGGTCGCGCGCCCTCCGGTGGCGCGGACTTCCGATTTACCTTGCCCTCGGGCGCCCCGGAGCACGTCCTCTGAGTCACCCCCACGAAGTTCTCCGCTTCGCTCCGATACTTCGTGAGGACCCCGACCAGCGACGGACTCCCACGCATCTCGCCCGAGGGCGGCCGGCAACGGCGCGATCTCCCCTGGACCTAGACTCGGGCCCGCCCGCGGGCCGCCCGGCCGACGGAGGAAACGAAGGCGAATGTCCGGACCGAACACCCAGTACGACCCTGTCGAGGTCGCCATCCTCGACCCCGCCGCACTCGACACCGCGGTCCGCGAGGCCGTCCAGGCGTTCGCCGACGCGATGAGCCTCGACGAGCTCAAGGCCGCTCGGATCGCCCATGTCGACCGTGGCGCGGTCGCGGCGGCTCGCCGCGAGATCGGCGCGCTGCCGCCGAGTGCCAAGGCGGAGGCCGGCAAGCGGGTCGGCGCCGCGCAGGCCGAGCTCGGCCGCGCCCTCGCGACCCGCCAAGCCGAGCTCGAGGACGAGCGCGACCGACGGATCCTCGTCGAGGAGGCCGTCGACGTCACCCGCCCCGTGCACCGTCGGCCGCCGGGTGCCCGGCACCCGCTGGAGCTGACCCAGGAACGCCTGATGGACGCCTTCGTCGGGATGGGCTGGGAGGTCGTCGACGGTCCCGAGGTGGAGTCGGAGTGGATGAACTTCGACGCGCTCAATCTCGGCAAGGACCATCCGGCCCGACAGATGCAAGACACCTTCTTCGTCGACCCGGCCGACGGCGGGCTCGTCCTGCGCACCCAGACCTCGCCGGTCCAGATCCGGACGATGCTCGAACGGACCCCGCCGATCTACGTCGTCTCTCCGGGCAAGGTCTTCCGGACCGACGACCTCGACGCGACGCATACCCCCGTCTTCCACCAG
>DASTNV010000311.1:0-4599 GCA_035762725.1 Lapillicoccus sp.
CGCCGTCACCGGTGACGACCCAGACCTGCAGGTCGGGGCGGGACACCGACAGGCCGGTGGCGATCGCCGGCGCGCGACCGTGGATCGAGTGCATGCCATAGGTGTCGAGGTAGTAGGGGAAGCGCGACGAGCAGCCGATGCCGGAGACGAACACGACGTTCTCGCGGCGCAGCCCGAGCTCCGGCAAGAAGCCCTGCACCGCAGCGAGGATCGCGTAGTCACCGCAACCCGGGCACCAGCGGACCTCCTGGTCGGAGGTGAAGTCCTTGCGGGTCTGAACGGGGGCGCCCTCGGGAAGGGTGGGTACCCCCTCGAGCCCGTGGCCCGGCATACCCAGCTGCACGGCGGTCATTCCGTCACCGCCTTCTGGATGACGTCCTCGAGGTCGGCGGCGCTGAACGGCAGGCCTCGCACGGAGGTGTGCGACTGGATGTCGACGAGGTAGGTCGCCCGCAGCAGCATCGCCAGCTGGCCGAGGTTCATCTCGGGGACAATGACGTGCCGGTATGCGGTGAGCACCTCGCCGGTGTTGGACGGGAACGGGTTGAGGTGGCGCAGGTGGGCCTGAGCGACCGGGAACCCTTGAGCGCGAAGGGATCTCGCGGCCGCAGCGATCGGACCGTAGGTCGAGCCCCAGCCGACCACCAGGACCTCGGCGTCACCGTCGGGGTCCTCGACCTCGAGCGGCGGGACAGACGACGCGATGCCGTCGATCTTCGCGGCGCGCAGGCGCGTCATGAGGTCGTGGTTGTCCGGGTCGTACGAGATGTTGCCCGTGATGTTGGCCTTCTCGATGCCGCCGACCCGGTGTTCCAGGCCCGGTGTGCCCGGTACGGCCCAGGGGCGAGCCAGTGTCTCAGGGTCGCGCAGGTAGGGGTGGAACACCTCGTTGCCGTCGGCGTCGACGGCATTGCGCTGCGACGCGAGCTCCACGTCGAGGGACGGGAGGTCGGCGAGGTCGGGGATCTGCCACGGCTCGGACCCGTTCGCGAGGTAGCCGTCGGACAGGATGATCACCGGCGTCATGTACGTCGTGGCGATGCGGACCGCCTCGAGGGCGATGGCGAAGCAGTCCGCGGGGGAGCGCGGCGCGACGATGGCCACGGGCGACTCGCCGTTGCGGCCGAACATCGCCTGGAGCAGGTCGGCCTGCTCGGTCTTGGTCGGCAGGCCGGTCGACGGGCCGCCGCGCTGGATGTCGCAGACGACGAGGGGCAGCTCGAGCGACGTGGCGAGGCCGATGGTCTCGGCCTTGAGGGCGAGCCCGGGACCGGACGTCGTGGTGACGCCGATCGCCCCGCCGAACGCCGCGCCGAGCGCCATGCCGACGCCGGCGATCTCGTCCTCGGCCTGGATCGTCGTCACGCCGAACCGCTTGAGCCCAGCGAGCGTGTGGAGGATGTCGGACGCCGGCGTGATCGGGTACGAGCCGAGGACGAGTGGCCGGCCGGCTCGGTGCGACGCGGTGACCAGGCCGTAGGCGAGCGCGACGTTGCCGGTGATGTTGCGGTAGTGACCGGTCCGCATCGGCGCCGGTCCGACCTCGTAGCGGTGGGCGAAGTCCTCGGTCGTCTCGCCGTAGTGGAACCCGGCGCGCAGCGCGGTGAGGTTGGCGGCCAGCAGGTCCGGCTTGGAGCCGAACTTGGTGGTGAGGAACCTCTCGGTCAGCGAGATCGGCCGGGTGTAGAGCCAGGACAGCAGGCCGAGCGCGAACATGTTCTTCGCGCGCTCCTTGTCCTTACGGCTGAGGTCGAACGACGCCAGCGCTTCGAGGGTGATCGAGGTCAGGGCGAGGGCGTGGACGTGGTAGCTCTCGAGCGTGCTGTCCTCGAGCGGGTTCGTGACGTAGCCGACCTTGGCGAGGTTGCGCTTCGAGAACTCGTCGGTGTTGGCGATGATCGTCGCGCCGCGTGGCACGTCCGGGAGGTTGGCCTTGAGCGCGGCGGGGTTCATCGCGACGAGCACGTCGGGCTCGTCGCCCGGCGTGAGGACGTCATGGTCGGCGAAGTGCAGCTGGAAGCTGGAAACGCCGGGCAGCGTGCCCTGGGGGGCGCGGATCTCGGCCGGGAAGTTCGGCAGGGTCGACAGGTCGTTACCGAGGATCGCGGCCTCGGTCGTGAACCGGTCTCCGGTCAGCTGCATGCCGTCGCCCGAGTCGCCGGCGAACCGGATGACGACCCGGTCGAGCTTCACGGTGTCGGGGCTGTTGGGAGTGTTGGTCCTGCTGATCGACGTGGACGTCGGGGTGGACATTGCTGGGATCACCAGAATTCATGGGGCACCGGAATGCGGCCACACGTGAACGTGGCCCTTCCTGCATCGTATGTCGGTCAGGAGGGTGTGTGTTGGAGGCTTCCACCAACATCACACGATCGGTAGACGACTCACGTCGTCATGGGGTTCGACCGGACTCCGTGAAGGCGGGTCGGTCGGCCTCGACGGCGGCCAGTGCGGCCACCACGCGGCGGGCCGTGAAGTCGGCCGCCCGGTCGTGGACCTCGGCCACCGAGCAGAACGCCGTGGCCCGGATCTCGCGGGCTTGAAGCACCACTCCGTCGAGGATCGAGGCCGGGTGGGTGCCGGCATCGAAGACCAGGCAGAGGGCGTCGTCCCAGCCGCCCCACGGTGGCAGCCAGTCGGCCAGAACGAGCCGGTCGACGGGCAGCTGGAGGCCCAGTTCCTCGAGCACCTCACGCGCCGCAGCGTCGCGGGGCGACTCGCGTACCTCGACGACGCCGCCTGGAAGGTCCCAGTCGTTCTTGTACGTCGGGTGGCAGAGCAGCACGCGCATGCTCTCGTCACGAACCAGGGCCTGCGCGATGACGCGTTTGCGGGGGAGGAACGAGTTGAGCAGGGCTCGGAAGCCGCCGTGGTCGGTCGGCCCCGGGTCGTCGCGGAGCCGGCCGAGAAGCAGGTATGCGTCGCCCACCTCGGCGGGCACGCGCACCACTCCCTCGTTGCGCAGGCCGGCGCGGCGGGCCACTCGCACAGCGGCGGCGTTGTCGGTGGCGACGCGGGCCTGAACGCGGCCGAAGCCGAGCTCGCCGAACGCATACTCGACGAGCAGGCGGACTGCGCGCGTGGCATACCCCCGGCCGCGGAACGCCGGGTCGAGGTCGATGGTGATCTCTGCAGTGGACTCGCCGAGGTCGCGGATCTGCCCGGTGCCGACGGTGCTCCCGGCGGCCTCGACCGTGAAGCCGTCGCCGACGGGACGAAGCGTGACGACGCCGTCAGTCGTCATGCGGTTCGGTCTCGGCGGGGGTCTCGTGACCGGCGCGCTCGTCGCGCTCGGCCCATTCGAGGAGCTGGTCGAGCCGGTAGGCGGTGTCGTCGATGCCCGCGTGCAGGTCGCCCTTCTCGGCGTACCGCGGCGGGACGGTGGCGATGGTGAAGTCGCCCGGAACGACGTCGTCGATCTCGTCCCAGAGGATCGGCGTCGACACGGTTCCGTCGGGGACGCCGCGCACCGAGTACGCCGAAGCGATGGTGTGGTCGCGAGCGTTCTGGTTGTAGTCGACGAAGACGACGTCGGGCTCGCGGTCCTTGCGCCACCAGGTGGTCGTGACGTCGCCGCCGGCGCGGCGCTCGACCTCCCGGGCGAAGGCGAGAGCGGCCCGGCGGACGTCCTGGAACCCCCATTCCGGGACGATGCGCACATAGATGTGCAGCCCCTTGCCCCCGGACGTCTTGGGGAACCCGGTGGCGCCGAGCTCCGCGAGGACCTCCTGCGCCACGTGGGCGACGCGGCGGACCGTGGCGAAGTCGCAGAGCGGCATGGGGTCGAGGTCGATCCGCCACTCGTCGGGGACCTCGGTGTCGGCGCGACGCGAGTTCCAGGGGTGGAACTCGACGGTCGACATCTGAACCGCCCAGATGACGCTGGCCAGCTCGGTGACGCACAGCTCGTCGGCGGTGCGGTTCCAGCGCGGGAAGTGGACGCGGACAGTCTGCAGCCAGGGCGGCGCGCCGTGCGGCACCCGCTTCTGGTGGACCTTGTCGCCCGCCAGTCCCTCGGGGAAGCGGTGCATCATGCAGGGCCGCTCGTACAGCGCCCGGACGATCCCGTCGCCGACGCTGAGGTAGTAGTTGACGAGGTCGAGCTTGGTCCAGCCGGTCTTGGGGAAGTAGACGCGGTCAGGGTTCGTCACCCGGACCGTGTGCGGCCCCACCTCGAGCTCGACGGCGGGGGTGGTTCCCTTGGCGGCGGCCATGGTCCTCAACCTAACTGGCTGCGCCGTTACGTTGGTATGCGTGCAGCGCGCCGTCGTCGTCACAGGTGGGAGCGGGGGCGTGGGTCGGGGGATCGTGCGCCGGCTCGGCGGGGACGGCTGGCACGTCGTGGTCATCGACTCGGTGGCGGCTGAGGGTTCGGACGTCGAGGTGGTCGTCGGGAACGCGGCCGAGGTGGCCGTCGCGGAGGAGGCGGCGGAGCGTGCGTCGGCGGTAGGGACGCTGACGGGGTGGGTGAACAACGCGGCGGTGTTCGACGACGCAGGGCTGGACGACCCGGCGCGCGTGCTCGACGTGATCGCGGCGAACGTCGCGCTGGCGGTAGTGGGGTGCTCGGTGGCGGTGCGGGCGTTCCTCGCTGCCGGT
>DASTNV010000312.1:0-5138 GCA_035762725.1 Lapillicoccus sp.
CCTGGTCCGGCGGGCCCTCGACGTTCGTCAGCGACCTGACCCGTACCGCCAAGCTGGCCGAGGACGTCGGTGTGCGCAAGCTCTCCGTGATGGACCACGTCTGGCAGATCCGGTCGATCGGGCCCGAGGAGCACGAGATGCTCGAGGCCTACACGACGCTCGGCTACCTCGCCGCGGTCACCGAAAGGGCCGAGCTGCTCGCCTGGGTCACGGCGGCCGTCTACCGCGAGCCCGGGCTGCTGGCCAAGCAGGTCACCACCCTCGACGTCCTCTCCCGCGGCCGCGCCTGGCTCGGCATCGGCGCCGCGTGGAACGAGTGGGAGTCCCGAGGCCTGGGCCTTTCGTTCCCGCCGACGGCAGAGCGGTTCGAACGGCTGGAGGAGACCCTGCAGATCTGTCTGCAGATGTGGAGCGACAGCGACGAGCCCTACATCGGGAAGCACTACCAGCTGGAGCGCACGCTCAACTCACCGCAGTCGGTGCAGCGCCCCCATCCGCCGATCCTCATCGGCGGCGGCGGCGAGCGGAAGACGCTGCGGCTCGTGGCGCAGTATGCCGACGCGTGCAACCTCTTCGACTCCCCCGAGCTCCCGCACAAGCTCGAGGTGCTGCGCGAGCACTGCGAGGCGGTCGGTCGCGACTACGACGACATCGACAAGACGGTCATGTCCCGCATCGACCCAGGACCCGACGGCGAGAACGTCGACGACGTGCTGATCCGGCTCCAGAAGCTGGCGGGGATGGGCGTCACGCACGTGCACAGCCTGGGGTTGGACGGCTCCCGGCTCGACTGGCTCGAGATCATCGGCGAGCGAATCATCCCCGAGATCAATCGGTTCTGAGCAACGGGACCACGTCGGCGGCCAGCCGCTCCAGCTGCTCCGCCTCGTCGTAGAGCGGATGCAGGACCAGCAGGTCAGTCCCCGCGTCGACGATCGACTGGAGCACCTCGGCGACGTCGAGCGGGCGTCCCGCGACGCCGACCCGCGGGATTCGCTCCGCCAGTCCGAAGTAGCCGTACAGCCGGACCAGCCCCTCGGTGAGCCGGGCGCGCGCGACATCCGGGTTCTCGTCGACGGCGACGTAAACCCGCTTGGCCACCCGGAACGCTGCCGGGTCGCGTGAGACGCGAGCAACCTCCTCGTGGACGAACCGCGCCTGCTCGAGGAAGTCCTCGGTCGTCGTCGATCCGGCCCCGAAGAACCCGTCGGCGAGCCGGACCGCCCGGCGCAGCGCGTTCGGGTGGCTGCCGCCGAGCCAGATCGGCGGGTACGGCTTCTGGAACGGCTTGGGCTCCATGGCCAGGCCCTGCCCCTGCCAGAACCGGCCGTCGAGGTCGAACCGGTCCTGCGTCCAGGCCGCCTGCATCACCCGCAGCCCCTCGGTGAACCGGCTCACGAACCCGTCCCGCTCGATCCCGAACGCCCCGAACGCCCGGAACCCACCACCCGTTCCGAACCCGACCTCCAGTCGCCCGCCGCTGACCTGGTCCAGCGTCGCGATGGTCTTGGCCAGGTGCAGCGGACTGGTATGGGTACTGACGTAGACCGCGCACCCGAGGCGGACCCGCGAGGTGTACGCGGCGGCCAGGGCGAGCATGACGCTCGGGTCGAGCTCCGGGGCGTCGCCGATCACCTGCTCGGTCACCCAGACCCCGGAGAACCCGAGACCCTCGGCCCGCGAAAGGTATGCGCGCAACGCCCCCTGGTCGAAGGTCCCGTCCGCGAACAGCTGGGGCACGGACACCGCGAGCTCGGCCACTGGCATACCCCTGCCGCGAGTCAGTTGCTGATGAAGCCGAGCAGGTCCGCGCGGGTGAGGACGCCCACCGGCTTCCCCTCGTCGGTGACGAGGATCGCGTCGCCGGACTCGAGCTCGTGGCGAGCCACGCTGACCTTCTCGCCGGAGCCGACCAGCGGCAGCCCCTCCTCCATGTGCTGCTCGACCGCGTCGGCGAGATGCGCCTTGCCGGTGAACAGCAGCTCCAGCAGGGCCCGCTCACTGACGGACCCGGCGACCTCGCCCGAGGTCACGGGAGGCTCGGCCTTGACGACGGGCATCTGGGAGACGCCGTACTCGCGCAGGATGCTGATCGCCGTGCGGATCGTCTCGCCGGGATGGGTGTGCACCAGGGCCGGCAGCCGGGCGCTCTTGCTCCGCAGGACGTCGCCGACCGTCGTCTCCCCGTCGGCCTGCAGGAAGCCGTAGGAGCTCATCCACTCGTCGTTGAAGATCTTCGACATGTAGCCCTTGCCCGAGTCGGGCAGCAGCACGACGACCACGGCATCCGCGGGGAGCGGCCGGGCGGCGCGGAGCGCGGCGACCACGGCCATCCCGCACGAGCCGCCGACCAGCAGCCCCTCCTCCCGGGCCAGCCGCCGGGTCATCGCGAAGGAGTCGGAGTCGGAGACGGCGATCACCTCGTCGACGACGGTCGGGTCGTACGCGGTCGGCCAGAAGTCCTCGCCGACGCCCTCGACGAGGTACGGGCGGCCGGTGCCTCCGGAGTAGACCGAGCCCTCGGGGTCGGCGCCGACGATGCGCACCTGCCCGTCGGACACCTCCTTGAGGTAGCGCCCGGTGCCGCTTATCGTCCCGCCGGTACCGATGCCGGTGACGAAGTGGGTGACCCGGCCGTCGGTGTCGGACCAGATCTCCGGCCCGGTCGTCTCGTAGTGGCTCTGTGGGCCCATCGGGTTGGCGTACTGGTTCGGCTTCCACGCGCCGTCGATCTCGCGGACTAGCCTGTCGGAGACGGAGTAGTACGAGTCCGGGTGCTCCGGCGGCACGGCGGTCGGGCAGACGACGACACGGGCCCCGTATGCCCGCAGCACGTCCTGCTTGTCCTGGCTCACCTTGTCGGGACAGACGAAAACGAGGTTGTAGCCGCGCTTCTGGGCGACCAGGGCGAGGCCGACCCCGGTGTTGCCGGAGGTCGGTTCGACAATGGTGCCGCCCGGCTTCAGCTCTCCCGACTCCTCGGCCGCCTCGATCATCCGGAGCGCGATCCGGTCCTTGACCGACCCGCCCGGGTTGAAGTACTCGATCTTGGCGAGCACGGTGCAGGCGATGCCCTCGGTGACCGAGCTCAGCTTGACGAGGGGGGTGTTCCCGACGAGGTCGGCGATGTGTTCGGCGTACTTCACGGGGACCATCCTGCCTCCTTCCCGCATGACCGCCGTCCTCGCTACCCCACCGGTCGCCTCCCGGCCGATTTCCCGTCAGAGGGGCGTCGTACGGTGGACACTGGACCCCGGGAGGCTGGTGACGGCTCGGGAGCCGAGGCCAGTGGGACACCGGGTGGGGGACGCCATGGGACGTGCACGGCGCGCGCGCCGCATCGCCCAGACCGCTGCCTACGGCGGCGGGTTCGGGATCGCCGGCATCGGGGTGCTCGGCGCGATCGGGTACGGCCTGGTCAAGGCCGAGGCACTGCTCGCCCGCAAGGCGGTCGGCATCATCTCCGAGGCCGCCCCGGACGACGGCGGCACTTATGGCGCCGCGCCCGGCGCCCCTCTCGAGCTACTCGTGCTCGGCGACAGCAGTGCCGCGGGGCTCGGCGCGGAGGTCGGCGACCAGACCATCGGGGCCATCCTCGCGACCGGCGTCTCCGCGTTCAGCGGCCGCCGAGTCCGGCTGACCAACGTCGCCGTCGTCGGCGCGATCTCGGCCGACCTCGACCTCCAGGTGGCCAACGGCCTCGACATCGTGCCGCGACCCGCCGCCGCCGTGCTCCTCATCGGCACCAACGACGTCACCCACCGGATCGACAAGTCGATCGCCGTCCGGCACCTCGAGTCGGCCGTGCGCCGCCTGCGTGACGCCGGGGCCGAGGTGGTCGTCGGCACCTGTCCCGACCTCGGCGCCGTGCAGCCGATCGCCCAGCCGCTCAAGGCGCTGGCCCGGCGCTGGAGTCGTGACCTCGCCGCGGCCCAGACGGTCGCCGTCGTCGAGGCGGGTGGCCGCACGGTGTCGCTCGGCGACATCCTCGGGCCCGAGTTCGCCGAACGTCCGCACGAGCTCTTCAGCATCGACCGGTTCCACCCGTCGGCGGCGGGGTATGCGCGGGCCGCGGCGGTGCTCCTGCCCACCCTCTGCTCGGCGCTGGGTCTCCTGGACGAGGACCTCGTGCACGGGCTCGACCGCGGCCGCGGCGAGCGGGTCACGCCGGTCTCCCGGGCCGCAACCAGTGCCGTGCTCGACCCTGGCACCGAGGTCAGCCCGACCCAGATGGCCGGTCAAACCCGCGGACCGCTCGGTCGCTGGGCCGTGGTGTTGCACCGGGTCCGCCGGCCAGGCGCCGAGCCGGGTGGCCGGCCCGAAAGCGTCCAGCAGCACGCGCGGGTCGAGGAGCTCGAGGAGTCCGCCGGCGGCTGACCGGGTCCGTAGCACGAGACGCGGACCACACCGGGGCCCGGGGACAACGGCGACGGTCGCGGCATACCATCGACGCCTGAGGTAAGCGAGCGCTCACCTGCGTCGTCGAGGAGGACCACATGGCCGAGGCCGTCATCGTCGCTACCGCTCGGAGCCCCATCGGGCGGGCGTTCAAGGGGTCGCTCAAGGAGATCCGGCCGGATGACCTGTCCGTGCAGGTCCTGCAGGCTCTGCTCGAGAAGGTGCCGTCTCTCGACCCGAAGGAGATCGACGACCTCTACTGGGGCTGCGCCGAGCCCTCCGGCCGCCAGGGTGCGAACCTCGCGCGCGTGATCACCGTGCTCGCCGGCTTGGACCACCTGCCGGGCTCCACGATCAACCGGTTCTGCGCGTCGAGCGTCCAGACCACCCGGATGGCGTATCACGCGATCAAGGCGGGCGAGGGTGACGTCTTCGTCTCCGGAGGCGTCGAGTGCGTCTCGCAGTACATCAACTGGGCCGGGGCCGGGGGCGCCGAGGAAGGTGTCCGCAACCCGCTGTTCGACGACGCGACGGCCCGCGCGGCGCACATGGCGCAGACCAACGAGACCTGGACCGACCCGCGCGAGGAGGGCTTCCTCCCGGACGTCTACATCGCCATGGGCCAGACCGCCGAGAACGTCGCTTCGGCCACCGGCATCACCCGCGAGGAGCAGGACCGCTGGGGCGTCCGCTCGCAGAACCGCGCGGAGGAGGCGATCAAGAACGGCTTCTTCGAGCGG
>DASTNV010000313.1:0-5761 GCA_035762725.1 Lapillicoccus sp.
CCCCGAACGTTCCCTGACGATTTCACGATAGCCCGGCGCTCAGGTACCTCGCAGGTCCAACACGAGCCGGTCGGGCCCGCTCGCGTCGACGACGACCGGAATGCCCCAGTCCTGCTGGAACAGGTGGCAGGCGGGGTTCTCCCCGTCGATGTCGCAGGCGGCGACCTGGACGGAGACGTGCAACGTGCCGGCCGGTATGCCGCTGGCGATGGTCAGCGTCCGGGTCAGACCGCTGCCGGCCCCGTCCCCGTCGAGGAGGAGCTCCGGTGGGCTGGCCGAGACGACGAGCCGGGTCGGGTCGCCCCAGCGGTCGTCGAGCTTCTGGCCGCTCGGCGGGTCGAACATCACTGCGAGGTCCACCGAACCGGACCCCAGCGACGTCGCTGGCCGGTGCGTCTGCCGTGCGGGACCGCGGACCTCCTGCGCGTCCGACGGGATCGCCACCCGGACCAGCCGGTGCGCCGCCGACTCCACCACGACCAGGCGCGCCGTCCCGTCGTCGGTCCGCTCCACGACCGCGTCGCTCGGCTCGGCCAGGCCGGTCGCCAGCGTGGTCACCCGGTTGGTCTCGGGGTCGTACCGCCGGATCGCGCCGTTGTAGGTGTCGCAGACCGCCGCCGAGCCGTCCGGCAGCTCGACGACGCCGAGGGGGTGCTGGAGCCGCGCCTCGCCGGCCGGACCGTCGCGGTGCCCGAAGTCGAACAGCCCAGCGCCGACCTGGGTCGTCAGTCCCGAGGCCGACCACGTGCGCAGCGCCGAGGTCTCCGAGTCCGCGACCCAGACCCGCTGCCCGTCGGCCGAGGTGGCGAGCCCCGACGGCTGGGCCAGCCACGCCGCCTCGCCCGGTCCGTCGCGCAGCCCCTCCTGCGTCGTTCCGGCCAGGACTTCGAGGCGGCCCAGCGCCGCGTTGGCGTTGAGCGTGAGCCCCCACAGCTGGTGGATACCGGCCATCGCGATCACGACGCGCCCGTCCCACCACGCCAGGTCCCACGGCGTGGAGAGGTCCTGCTCCAGCGCCGGGCCGCCGGCCTCGCGCCGACGCAACGGCTCCCCCGTCCCGGCCAGCAGGCGAATCTCGTTGTCGGACAATGAGATGCCCTTGACCTGGTGGTTGACCGAGTCGGCGACCAGCAGCTCGTACCCCACCTGAGCGGCGACGTCGGACGGCAGGAGCAGCACGCCCTGCGGCTCGTCGAAGACGCCGGGGCCGCCCCAGCGCCGGCGCTCGGTCTCGAGGTCTGCCTCCAGGTGGACGACCTCGTGATGGGCCGTGTCCGACACGACGAACGACCCGTCCGGCAGGAGGGCCACCTTCCCCGGGAACCGCAGCGCGGACACCGGCGGGGGCGGCGGCGCATACGGCGCACTGCCCCGACGCAGGGTGCCCTTCGCGGCGTGCTCGGCGACCAGCTCCTCGACGAGGCTGGCGATCCCGGGGCCGTGCCCCTCGCCGGACATCGACGCGACGATGTACCCCTCGGGGTCGACGACGACGAGGGTCGGCCACGCGCGGGCCGTGTAGGCCTGCCAGGTCACCAGCTCGGGATCGTCGAGGACTGCATGCCCGACGGCGTAGCGCTCGACCGCCGCTTCCACGGCAGCCGGCTCGCCCTCGTGCTCGAACTTCGGCGAGTGCACACCGACCACGACGAGCTCGTCGGGGAACCGCTCTTCGACCGGTCGCAGCTCGTCGAGGACGTGAAGGCAGTTGACGCAGCAGAACGTCCAGAAGTCGAGGAGCACGACGCGCCCCCGCAGCTCGGCCAGGCTCAGGTCGTGGCCGCCCGTGTTCAGCCAGCGCCGGCCGACCAGCTCCGGAGCGCGGACGCGGACGTCAGTGCGCACGATCGGGAAGGCGCCGGTCGGCCAGCACCGGGAAGGCCGCGCGCCAGGAGTCGACGACCGACAGGTCCACGTCGACGCTGAGCACCTCCTCGCCGAGCCCCGCGATGGCCAGCGCCTCGCCGGTCGGCAGGACGACCTGCGAGTGGCCGCCCATCTCGGTGCGGGCGTGCGTGCCGGCGGTGTTGCAGGCGATGACGACGCACTGGTTCTCGATGGCCCGCGCGTGGGCGAGGAGCGTCCAGTGGGTGACCCGTCGCCGCGGCCAGGCGGCCGGGATGACGAACACCTTGGCTCCGGCGTCGAGCTGCGCGCGGTACAGCTCAGGGAAGCGCAGGTCGTAGCAGGTGGACAGGCCCGCGGCCACCGTGCCGCCGGCCCCGTCCGGCAGCTCGGTCAGGACGATGCGCTCGCCGGCCTCCATGAGCTTCGGCTCCCCCGCCCCGAACCCGAACCGGTGGATCTTCCGGTAGGTCGCCTGGAGCGTCCCGTCCCGGGCAAAGAGGAGCGAGGTGTTCCAGAGGTCCTTGCCCTCCGGGCCGGTACTGCCGTCCGACGACGTCTCGACGATGGACCCGGCGTGCAGGGTGACGCCGGCGTCGCGGGCGGCGGCACTCATCGCCATCGCCACCGCTCCGTGCGTGGTGTCGGCCCGGGACTCCCAGGTGTCGTAGGCGAACCCGCCCGGCGCCCAGAGCTCGGGCAGCACGACGAGGTCGTGACCTCGCTGGTCGCGGACCATGGCCGCCACCCGGTCGACCCGGTCGGCAACGCTCTCATCGTCGTCGTACCCGACCTGGAGCACCGCGACCTTCACCCAGTCAGCCTATTCGCGCGGCCGCCCTTGTCGCCGGGCCAGCTCCTGAAGGCGCTCGTTGTAGGCGTTGAGCTCGGCGTCGCCGTCGCGGTCGGCCTTGCGGTCGTGTCGCTTGCTCTCCCGGGCGTCCGCGCGGATCCAGTCGCGGACGACGATGAGGGCGAGGACGAGCACCGGGATCTCACCGACCGCCCACGCGATGCTGCCGCCGAGCTGCTGGTCGGCCAGCGGATCCGGGATCCACGGGACCTTCACGGTGAGGAAGAAGTCGGGCGCGAGCAGGGTCGTACCGCTCATCAGCGCCACCCCGAAGAACGCGTGGAACGAGACGGTGATGAGGAGGATGAGCAGTCTCAGCGACGGCGCCCACTTCGGCGGGCCGGGGTCGCGCCCGACCAGCGCCCAGGCGAAGAGATACCCCGTGACGAGGAAGTGGGTCGTCATGAGGACGTGCCCGGTATGCGTCGTTAGCGCCAGGCCGAACAGCGGCGAATAGTAGAAGACGACCAGGCTCGTGAAGAAGAGCACCGCGGCGACGACCGGGTTCCCCAGGACCCTGAGCAGCCGTGAGTGGACCACGCCCAGCAGCAGCTCCCGCGGTCCGAGGCTGCCGTCCCCCCGCGCCGGCAGCGCTCGCAGCGCCAAGCTGATCGGCGCCGCGAGGACGAGGAACAGCGGCGCATACATGGCGATCGTCATGTGCTCGATCATGTGCCACGAGAACGACACCCGGCCGAGGACCGACGGCGCACCGCAGGTGGCCCAGGCCAGCACGATCCAGCCGACTACCCAGTTGACGGTCCGCAGTGGGCTCCATCGGTCGCCGCGGCGGTGCAGCCGGATCACCCACATGAGGTAGACCCCGACCGCGATCAGCGCGAGCACGCCCCACAGCCAGTCGAACCGCCATAGCGTGAGCCACGTCGTCGCCGTGGGCTCAGCCGGCTGGGGGTAGCCGGTGAGCTGCGCCGAACCGGACGTGTCCAGCGGCGAGGGTGGCGCCGGGGTCGGCGTGCGGGCGAGCGCCGTGGCGAAGCCGACAGCGACGCCCATCACGACCAGCTCGATGAGAACGAACCGCACGAACAGCGCGCGCCCTGGTCCCTCCGTGGCCATCCGTCCGACCACCCGTCGGCGCTGCTGCCAGCCGAGCACCCCGAGGACCACGAGACACCCGGTCTTGACGAGGACGAGCACGCCGTATGCGGTCGCGAGGTTGCCCAGCTCGCCGATCCCGCCCAGCCGGATCACCGCGCTGACGACGCCGCTGACCGCTACGGCGACGAAGCACCAGAGGGCCATGCCGGAGTAGCGAGCGACCACCGTCGGCAGCTGGCGCTTCAAGGCGGGGCGGAGGACAGCGATGGCCAGCAGGCCCCCGATCCACAGCGACGCGCCCACGACGTGCGCAGCGATCGTGTTGACCGCCGTCTCGTGGTCGGTGTTACCGGCGGCGTGGCCGGCCAGCGCCAGGGGCAGCAGGGCACCGACCGCGAGGAACGCTGCGGTGGCAATCCCCCTGCGTTGCAACGACATCGCGGCCACGGTCGTGGCCACGGCTGCGATGAGGGCACTGATGATGGCGACTCGTAGCGTCTCGAGCTTCCAGACGAACTCGGTGAACTGGCTCCAGAAGTCGGGGTTGCCGAGCGGGGTACCGGCCGCGTCCGCAAAACCGAGGACGACGCCGAGGAGCGTGGCGACCACCCACACGACGCCGCAGCTGACCGCATACCGCGCGGCCTGGAGCGTGACCGCCGGGGTCTTCCGGCCGGGCACGAACAGCGCGCCGACGACAAGGAGGCCGATCGTGGCTGCGCCAGCGCCGTCCTGGACGACCCGCAGCAGCGGGAGTCCCCAGCGCACCACCGGGCCGACGTCGTAGAGCCCTTCGATGACGGGGATGGCCGCCCCGCCGATCGCCACCGCGACCACGCACGCGGCCAGGCTGACGCCCAGGGCGACGAACGCCGGGCGACGGCTCACCCGAACCGTCGCCGCCGGGGTGCGCCCGCCCGGCGGTGCTGTCGACGTCGTCACCGGATCAGCGTAGAGAGCCCTGCTGGGTAGGGTGATCAGGTGCCTCAGCACCCGGCTCCACCGACGGATCTCGGGGGCCTCGTCATCGCATACGAGCAGGCGACCCGGGCGGTGATCGACCTGGGCCAGACCCTGTCGGCCCGCGACTTCGCGAAGGACACCGAGTGCCCGGGCTGGACGGTCAAGGACCAGTTCAGCCACCTCGCCGGAATCGAGGGCTGGCTCGACGGCGCGGCCCCGCCGCGGATCGACCTGCCCGAGCTGCCCTACGTGAAGAACGAGCAGGGCGAGTTCATCGAGCTGTTCGTGGAGGAGCGCCGGTCCCGTGAGGGCGCCGACGTCGTGGGCGAGCTCGAGGACATCCTCGAGAGCCGGCTATCCCAGCTCCGGGACGCGACCCTGACCGAGGAGACCGCGGTCCGTGGCCCGTTCGGACGGACGACCGTGGCCAAGGCCCTCGCCATCCGAGCCAGCGACATCTGGGTGCACGAGCAGGACATCCGGACCGCCGTCGGCCGGCCGGGCGACCTCGACACCGCGGCTGCGGCCCTGTTTGTGTCCAGCGTGATCCGAGCCTTCCCTCGCGTCGTAGCGCGCGACGCCAAGGTCCCGGTGGGGCACGCCGTCATCCTCGACGTCACCGGCCCGGTCGTCGCTCGGGCGGGGGCCCGGGTGGTCCTCGACGACGACCGAAAGCCGTGGGGCGAGGAGCTGTTTACCGGTGAGTCGCATGACGAGGACACCGCCAGCGCCCCCACCGAGACGACCTCGATCATCCTGTCGACCGACGCCCTCCCTCGGCGCGCCGCCGGACGGCGAGCCGTCGCCGATCTCGTCTTCTCCGTCGCGGGCGACGACGCCGTCGCCCGCGAGGTGCTCGAGCACCTCGTCGTCACGCACTGACCTTCTCAGCGAACATTCAGTTGTTTGCCACATGCAAATGCCCGTGGCATAGTTGCGTGGCTCATACAAGTACCACGCCATCCACCACGCGAGGAGGTGACCGTCGGTGCCGACGCCCGCGGCGGTCCAGCCGGAGACGGCCCAGTCGCTGTCCAACAC
>DASTNV010000314.1:0-2113 GCA_035762725.1 Lapillicoccus sp.
AGCGACTCGAGATCGGACTCGTTGTCGCACAGCATCGCTTCCGGGTTGCCCTCGGCGCTGAACAGGTACTTGCCGAGCTGCCCGTGGTCCGCCTCGACGACGACGTGGGTCTGCTCGTCGACCTCTGGCCGGTGCAGGAGCTTGAGGCTCGGCCGGCGGTCGTCGCGTCCCCAGGACCAGGTGTTGCGGAACCACAGCTGCGGGACCAGGTCCAGCGGAGCGGGTTCTGGGCCGTGGTTGGTCGCCGTGACGGTCATGACGATGTCCGTCGGCGCCGCCTTGGCGTGGGTGACCACGATGTCGAAGAACCGGTCTTCCGCAAAGATGCCGGTGTCACTTAGCTCGAACTCGCCCTGTTCACGGGACCGTTCGGCGTTCTGGGTGACCAGGTCGTCGTAGGGGAACGCCCGCTGCGGGTACCGGTAGAGGTACTGCGCGAACGAGTGGGTCGGGGTGGCGTCGAGGTGCCACCAGTACTCCTTGGCGTCTTCGCCGTGGTTGCCCTGGTGGTTGGTCAGGCCGAACAGCCGCTCCTTGAGCCGGTCGTCCTGGCCGTTCCACATCGCGACGGCGAGGTTGAGGAACCCGTACCGGTCGCAGAGCCCGGCGATCCCGTCCTCGCCCCAGCGGTAAGCGCGGCGGTGCGCGTGGTCGAACGGGAACGACCGCCAGGCGTCACCGTCCGCGGAGTAGTCCTCCCGGACGGTCCCCCACTGACGGCCGGCGACATACGGGCCCCAAAGCCGCCACGGGTCACCGTCGTCCGGCGACTCGGCCAGCCGCGCATGCTCCACACTCGGAGCGGCCGGCGGTCGACCGGACGAGCTGCCGGACGAGCGACCGGACGGGCTGGACGTCACGCCGCATACTCTGCCCCACCCCGCCGTTCGTGCTCTGGACCGACCCGAATTCCGGCTCGACGCCGCACGAACCGATGTTCAGACGAGGTATGCGGCCAGCTCGCCGAGCAGCGGCGGGTGCACCTTGGCGTGGACGAAGGTGCCGTCCTCGCGGTGCTCGGTGCTCAGCACCTCGGACTCCTCGTGCAGCCGGCTGACCAGGTCGCCGCGGTCGTACGGGACGACGGCCTTGACCTCGATGTCAGGACGCGGCAGCTCCTCGGAGATGAGGTCGCGGAGCACGTCGAGGCCACGACCGGTCCGCGCCGAGACGACCACCGAGTGGCGCTCGTGACGGAGCAACCGGTCGAGCACCTCGGGGTCGGCCGCGTCGGCCTTGTTGATGACGACGACTTCCTTGACATCGGCGACCTCGAGATCGCTGAGAACCCCGCGAACCGCCGAGATCTGGCCCTCCGGATCGGGGTGGCTGCCGTCGACGACGTGGAGCAGCAGGTCGGCGTCGGCCGCCTCCTCCAGCGTCGAACGGAACGCCTCGACGAGCTGCGTCGGCAGCGACCGCACGAACCCGACCGTGTCGGCGAGGGTGTACGGGATACCGTCCTCGGTCTCCGCGCGCCGGACCGTCGGGTCGAGCGTGGCGAAGAGGGCGTTCTCGACGAGGACCCCGGCGCCGGTGAGCCGGTTGAGCAGCGACGACTTGCCGGCGTTGGTGTAGCCGACGATCGCGACGCTCGGGATGTGGTTCGCCTTGCGGCTGTGCCGCTTGGTGTCCCGCGTGGTCTTCATGTGGGCGATCTCGCGCTTGAGCTTGGCGATCCGCTGGTTGATGCGGCGGCGGTCGAGCTCGATCTTCGTCTCACCCGGTCCACGGGAACCCATGCCCTGGCCACCGGCGGCCTGGCCACCGGCCTGGCGGGACATCGACTCACCCCAGCCGCGGAGGCGCGGGAGGAGGTACTGGAGCTGGGCGAGCTCGACCTGGGCCTTGCCCTCCCGGCTCTTCGCGTGCTGGGCGAAGATGTCGAGGATCAGGGCGGTCCGGTCGATGACCTTGACCTTGACGACGTCCTCGAGCTGGCTGAGCTGGCTCGGCGTCAGCTCGCCGTCGCACACGACGGTGTCCGCGCCCTCGGCGACGACGATGTCGCGCAGCTCGTGCGCCTTGCCCTTGCCGAGGTAGGTGCTGTTGTCGGGGTGGCTGCGCCGCTGCACGACGCCGGCGAGCACCTCCGAGCCGGCCGTCTCGGCCA
>DASTNV010000315.1:0-2566 GCA_035762725.1 Lapillicoccus sp.
CCCGACGACCGGCACCCGACCCTCGAGGCGCGCGCCACCGAGGACCCGAAACCGTTCCCGCACCGGTCAACCGTAGCGAGCGCAGCCGGTCGCGGCCTCACCTGAGCGTGATGGCACCCTTGGGCCATGGTCAACCTCACGCGCATCTACACGCGGACTGGCGACGATGGTACGACGTCGCTCGGCGACTTCAGCCGCACGTCGAAAAACGACCCGCGGCTGGTCGCGTACGCCGATACGAACGAGGCGAACGCCCAGATCGGCGTGGCGTTGGCGGCCGGCGACCTTGGCGAGGAGATGACCGCCACCCTCACGCGCGTCCAGAACGAGCTGTTCGACGTGGGCGCCGACCTCTGCAACCCGCTCCAGGCGAGCTACGAATACCCACCGCTGCGGGTCGCCGAGCCGTGGGTGGCCGATCTCGAGGCGGACTGTGACCGGTACCTCGAGCGGGTGGAGCCGCTCCGGTCGTTCATCCTCCCCGGCGGGACGGCCGGCGCCGCATACCTCCACGCCGCGACCACGGTGGTCCGGCGGGCCGAGCGCAGTGCCTGGGCCGCGATCGCCGCTCACGGCGACCAGCCCGGCACCGAGAAGGGGACCGGCGGGGTGAACCCGCTGACCGCCACCTACCTGAACCGCCTGTCCGACCTGCTGTTCATCCTTGCCCGAGTGGCCAACGTGCCGCGGGGCGGCGACGTGCTCTGGCAGCCGGGGGGCGGCCGCGTGGAGAAGCCCGAGCGGACACGCCGCAGCCGCTGACGTCCCGCTCCCGATCTCATCAGGATCTGGACGCGATCTCATCCGCCTGGTGACGTGGCCATCAGGGTGAGTCCCGATGACCGCGTCACCACCCCGATGAGATCGTGGTGGGCCGCCGGAGACGGCGGCGGCCCCGGGGCGTAGGCGGCCGCGTCCGACTAGGAGACGTAGGAAGTCGGGCCGGGAGGCGCCGCCTCGGCCCAGGACCGCAGCGCGGTGTAGGCGCCCGGAGTGAGGCCGAGCTCGAAGCGCTGACCGTTGTCGCTGCACGGCACCGGCACGGCATCGGGCATGAAGTCGATGAGGTCGGACCGACCGCGCGGCCGCGGGGCCTCGAGGTCGACGCCGACGCGGTCCCAGCCGCGCTGCGGCCGGGTGGAGAAGCCGAGCAGGCTGTACCACTCGAGGCGGGTGTTGCCGAGCTTGAGGTGGCCGAGGCGCCATCGGTTGCGGCGGTTGGCCCGCCACCCGCAGGCAATGAAGAGAATGGCGCCGCGCGAGATCACCCGGCGGCGCGTATACGTTCCGCCGAGAAACACGACGAGGAGGACGAGCAGCACTCCGACCGCGATCTCGAGGGAGAGCAGGGCGGTCGGCATGGGCGTGGGGGCAGGCCCGCTCCGGTCAGCTTTGGCCGGACGTCTGGACCGACTCAGCGACGATCGTCACCCGGTCGTGCTCGACCGAGATGAAGCCCTCGTCGATGGTGGCGGTCTGGTCGCCGCCCTCGCCGTGGATGACGACGTCGCCGGAGACGAGGACGCCCAGCAGCGGGGTGTGGCCGGGCAGGATGCCGAGCTCGCCATCCATCGACCGCGCGCGCACCATGCTGGCCTCACCGGTCCAGACGCGGCGGTCGGCCGCGACGAGTTCGACCTGCAGTGAGCTCACGATGTCCTCCGGTTCGAACGGGCTGATGGTGCGACGTCCGGCGTGTGTCCGCAGTCTAACCGGCGAGTAACCCCGGCTTCGCCACGCTGTCCACCGCCAAACATTCGGTGGAGGTAGATCCGAGCGAAAGGGCGCTCGGATGTACCTCCACCGAGAACGCGGTTACAGGTTCTTCTGGATCTCCGCCCACTGGCGCTCGACGTCGTCGAGGCCACCGCACATGAAGAACGCCTGCTCGGCGACGTGGTCGTACTCGCCGTCGGCGATCTTCGTGAACGCCTCGATGCACTCGTCGAGCGGAACCGTCGAACCCTCGATGCCGGTGAACTGCTTGGCGACGTAGGTGTTCTGGGAGAGGAACCGCTGGATCCGGCGAGCGCGGTTGACGAGGATCTTGTCCTCCTCGGACAGCTCGTCGATACCGAGGATGGCGATGATGTCCTGCAGCTCCTTGTTGCGCTGGAGGATCTGCTTGATCCGGACCGCCGTGTCGTAGTGCGCCTGCGAGATGTACCGCGGGTCGAGGATCCGGGAGGTCGACGACAGCGGGTCCACCGCGGGGTAGATACCGAGCGACGCGATCTCACGGGAGAGCTCGGTCGTGGCGTCGAGGTGGGCGAACGTCGTCGCCGGCGCCGGGTCGGTGTAGTCGTCCGCAGGCACGTAGATCGCCTGCATCGAGGTGATCGAGTGGCCTCGGGTCGAGGTGATCCGCTCCTGGAGGACGCCCATCTCGTCGGCCAGGGTGGGCTGGTACCCCACCGCGGAGGGCATCCGGCCGAGCAGCGTCGACACCTCGGAACCGGCCTGGGTGAACCGGAAGATGTTGTCGATGAAGAGCAGGACGTCCTGGTTCTGCACGTCGCGGAAGTACTCCGCCATCGTCAGCGCCGAGAGGGCGACCCGGAGCCGG
>DASTNV010000316.1:0-3384 GCA_035762725.1 Lapillicoccus sp.
GTGGTCATGGTCGTGCTCCTGCTCGTGGGTGTGCTCTACGCCGTGGGAATGCCGATGCACTGTCGCCTCCGCCGCGAGTTGTCGGCGGGCGCGGGGGAGCCGCCTGCCCCGGCTGGTCCGCGCTTCATCCACGGAGCGCCAGGTGAACGGGTGGCTCAGTCGTGGCGAACGGTCGGCCAACGTGAGTCGTCCTGGTGCCCTCGTCGGCGACGGCTACCGTCGGGGCATGCCGGTCGACTGGACCCGGGACGGCCCGGAGCTGCTGCTCGGGCTGGACCGGGGCGCCGGGACGCCACTCGCCCGGCAGCTGCAGGAGCGACTCCGGGACGCGATCCGGACCGGGCGGCTCACCCTGGGCGAGCGGCTGCCGGCCTCCCGCGCCCTCGCCACGCAGCTCGGCGTCTCCCGCGGCGTCGTCGTCGACACGTATGCGCAGCTCGAGTCCGAGGGGTACCTCCGGTCCACGCAAGGGTCCGGCACGGTCGTGGCGTCGAGTGGCGCCGAGGTGGTGACGTCCGCTACGGAACCGAAGGCTCGGCCGCGCGTCGACGTCGACTTCGAGTACGGCGTCCCTGACCTGCGCAGCTTCCCGATGCGGGACTGGCTCTGGGCGATGGCTGTGGCGGGGCGGACGGCGACCGCCGAGGACCTGGGCGACGAGCACGGTGCCGGCGCGCAGCCCCTCCGCGAGGTGCTCGCGGCCTACCTGCGCCGGGTCCGTGGCGCCGTGGCCGACCCGGAGGCGGTCTACGTGTGCGCCGGCTTCCGCTACGGCCTCAACCTCGTCCTGCGCGCCCTGCTGGCCGAGGGCGTCACCACCGCCGCCGTCGAGGATCCCGGGCCGGTCGACCACGACGCGATCGCCCGACGCAGCGGTATGCGGGTAGTGCCGGTGCCGGTGGACCACCACGGAATCGACGTCGCGGCCCTAGCGCGGACGCCGGCAAGGGTCGTCGTGGTCACCCCGGCCCACCAGGCTCCGACCGGGGTCGTCCTGGCGCCCGAACGGCGCCACGAGCTGGTCGAGTGGGCGCAGACGGTCGACGGCTTCGTCGTCGAGGACGACTACGACGCCGAGTTCCGGTACGACCGGCAGCCGGTCGGCGCCGTCCAGGGGCTGGCGCCGGACCGGGTGGTGGCGATGGGCTCGACCAGCAAGACCTTGTCGCCGACGCTGCGGATGGGCTGGCTGGTCTGCCCGCCGCGGCTGCGCGAGGCGGTCGGGGTCGAGAAGCAGCTGCTCGGCCGTGGCGCCCCCGGCCTGGACCAGCTGGCCCTGGCGGCGCTCATCGAGTCCGGACGGTACGACCGGCACCTGCGTCAGATGCGGTCGGTCTACAAGAGCCGTCGCGAGGCCTTGGTCGAGGCACTCGACCGGTATGCGCCGGAGGTCGCCGTGACGGGGCTGGCGGCCGGCTGCCACGCCGTGTTGCGGCTCCCTGCTGGCGTGAGCGAGGAGTCCGCGGTGGCCGGCTGCGCCGCGCATTCCGTTGCGGTGTATGGCATGAGCCGTTACCGCAGCGACCGTGGAACCGAGCCGGCAGAGCTCGTCCTGGGCTTCGGCAACGTGTCGGAACGCGCCATCGCTGAGGCGATGCGGCGGGTCGCGCCCGCTCTGACCGGACGCTGATTGGTCCGGACAACCAGCGCGCGAGTGGACCTGGAGGTCGGACCACGTCTGCGTCAGAGTCGTTCTCGAGAGAACCACCCGAGGAGGACGACATGGACACCATCACCGCCGCATACCTGAACCGGCTCGGTCTCGACGCCGAGCACCCGTCCGTCGAGGCGCTGACCCGGCTGCACCGGGCGCACGTGGAGCGGATCCCCTACGAGACGTTCTGGATCCACCTTGGCCAGCGGTGGGGGATCGACCCGGCCGAGACCGCGCTCCGCGCGGCGACGACCCGGCGTGGTGGGTACTGCTTCCAGCTCAACGGGGCCTTCGCGACGCTGCTGCGGTCGCTCGGCTACCGGGTCAGCATCAACGTCGCCGGGGTGCACGAGGCAACCGGTCCGGACGCCTCGACGCTGCGGAACCACGCGGCGGTCATCGTGGACGGCCTGGCGTCCGAGTCGAACCCGGGTGGTCGCTGGTGGGTCGACGCCGGCCTCGGCGACGCCCTGTACGACCCGATGCCGCTGAGCGACACCGTCGTGGCACAGGGACCGCTGCGGTTCGGGATGGCCGCGGTCGGCGCCGACGGTGTCGGGGACTGGCACCTGAGCCACGACCCGTCCGGCTCGTTCACCGGTGTCAGCCTGGTTGACGAGGCCGTGTCGCTGGACGTCTTCACGGAGCGGCATCACTTCAACGCGACGTCGCCCGAGTCAGGGTTCGCCAAGACCGTTACCGCGCAACGGCGTTCGGCCTCCGGCACGTCCGTGATGCGAGGCTGCGTGCTCACCGTCCGCGCGGGAGCCGAGACGACGTCGCGGACTTGCGAGAGCCTGCCCGAGTGGCTCGACGTGCTCGAGGGTGAGTTCGACCTGTCGCTGGACGACGTGCCCAGCACCGCCGTTGCACAGCTGTGGACGTCCGTCCGGCGCGCGCACGACGCATGGCTCGACGGCTCGTCGCGCAAGAGCGCGTGAGGGGTGCTGGTATGCGACGGGTGATCTGGTCGGTGATGACCTCGATCGACGGACGGTCGGCCGCCGCTGGTGAGGGATTCGAGACCATCGACTGGTTCCGCGCCGACGAGGAGTGGCTGGACTACTCGGTCGAGCTGCTCGACGACGCCGACACCCTCCTCTTCGGGGGCGTCACGTTCGCCGGCATGGAGCAGTACTGGCCGACCGCGGACGGCCCGGTGGCCGAGCGGATGAACGCCCTGGAGAAGGTCGGGTTCTCGCGCACGGCCCGGGACACCGCGTGGCAGAACGCGCGCATCGAGACCGACCCGGTGGCGGTCGTCTCAGCGTTGCGGGAGGGGGACGGTCGCTCGGCGATCGTCATGGGGAGCGCCAACCTGGCCGGTACGTTGAGCGCCCACGGGTTGGTCGACGAGTACCGCTTCGCGATGACCCCTGTGCTGCTGGGTGGGGGAGTGCCGGTCGCGCTGCCCGGCAGCTCCCGGCGGGAGCTCGACCTCGCCGACGTTCGACGGTTCGGGTCGGGGATCGTGGAGATGCGCTGCACCCCACAATGAGTCGATGACGGCCTGGACTCCTGAGCAGCTCGATCGGATCGACGGCGAGGACGAGCTGCAGATCGCGTCCTACCGCGCGGACGGGACGGTGCGCGCATACAAGAAGATCTGGGTCGTCCGAATCGGCGACGAGCTCTATGTGCGGTCGGTCAACGGCCGGGGCGCCGACTGGTTCCGGCATGTCGCCTCGGCCGGTCGCGGCCGGATCCGTTGCGCTGGAGTGGAGTCCGAC
>DASTNV010000317.1:0-2178 GCA_035762725.1 Lapillicoccus sp.
CCGCACCTTCCGCCGCATCGCCGGCCCGCTGCTGGAGGACCTGCTCAACAGCGAGAGCCCGGTCTCGGACGCGCCGGTCGTCGACGACGCCCGACCCGGCCACCACGACGTCCTCACGGGTGAGGTCCCCACGCCGGAGACACCGGGGACCGAGCAGCCGCCGCCGGCCGTCGACGACCCCGGCAACCGGCAAGAGCCGCTGTGACCGCCGCGCTCTACGACGCCCCCGTCTCGACGCTCGGCGGCACCCCGGCCGACCTGCACGACTACGAGGTCCACGTCGTCCTCGTCGTCAACACCGCGTCCGAATGCGGGCTGACGCCCCAGTACGCCGGCCTGCAGCGACTCCAGGAACGCTTCGCCGACCGCGGGTTCACGGTGCTGGCGTTCCCCTGCAACCAGTTCGGGCGGCAGGAGCCAGGCAGCGCCGACGAGATCCGGGCCTTCTGCCGTGACCGGTTCGGCGTCACCTTCCCGGTCTTCGACAAGATCGAGGTCAACGGTCCCGGACGACACCCGCTGTATGCCTCGCTGACCCGGGCGCCGGACACGGACGGTGTCGCGGGTGACGTCAAGTGGAACTTCGAGAAGTTCCTCGTCGGCCCGGCCGGGGCGACGGTGCAGCGGTTCCGCCCCAAGGTCGATCCCGAGTCGACCGAGCTCGTCGACGCGATCGAGCGCGCACTCCCTCAGGACTGAGAGCTACCGGCGGGCGCCGGCCTCCTCGCGGTCGGCCCTCGAGTCGACATCCTCGGCGCCGCCCTCGCCGACCCAGTCGGCCAGCTCCTGCGCCGCGGACGGCTCGGTGTCCTCGATCCCGTCGTCCTCGTCGAAGCTCTCGTCTTCCGTGTCGTGCTCGGCATCGTGCACGTCGGTGACACCGTCCTCGGCGGCCCCATTCTCGTCCGGGCGGTCGAAGGCCTGCTCGGTCACCTCGACGAGGTCCGCTGCCTCCGTGGCCTGGACGTCCGCAGCCGGGTCCTCGGACGTTGGCTGGCGCCCGTCCGCGGCCGAGACGACCTCGAGGTCCTGGGGCGCCACCCCGACGGCGCTGCCCAGCTCGTGCAGGAGGGCGCCGACGGTGGCGAGCTGCGACTTGATGCTGTCGCGCCGCGCGTCGACCGCGGCCAGCTGGTGCTCGGAGTCGCGCTGGATCCGGTCGCGGCTCTCCTGGGACTGCCGCTCGATGAGGGTGGCCTCCTCCTGTGCCAGCTGCTCGACCCGGGCGGTGGCCAGCCGGAGCCGGTCGGCGTGGAGGGCGATCTGGTCGCCGAACTCGGCCACCGCGGCGGCCTGGGCGCGGTGGTTCTCGACGATGGCCTCCGCCTCGGCTCGGCGCGCCTGGGCCTCGTGGGTGGCGTGCGCGAGGATCTCGCTGGCGGTGCGTCGAGCCTCCTCGACGACCTGGCCGGCCTGGGCGTGGGCGTTGGTCCGGACCCCTTCCGCGTAGCGCTCCAGCTCGGCGCGCGACACCGCGATCGCCGCGGACGCCTCGTCCAGCTGACGCTGAGCCTGCTCCCGTCCGCCGGCCCGCAGCTCCTCGGCCTCCTCGTTGGCGAGCGCGAGGATCGACCCGATTCGGGCGCCGACGTCAGCTGGGGCGTTGGTGTTGCCCGCGGCGGCGCCGTGCCGCTCCAGGTCAGCGATCCGCTGCGCGGCCTCGTCGAGGTCCTTCTCGATCTGGCCGTGCTTCTCCTGCATCCGGGTCAGCTCGATGGTGCGGTCGGCGGCGATCCGGCGGGCCGTGCTGAGGGCGTTCTGCATCTCCTCGAGGGCGGCCTTGACCTGGTCTGGGTCGAAGCCGCGCAGCACCGTGCGGAACTGGGGTTGTTCGATCATCCTGAATCTCGTTTCACGGGTGTCCCTCGAGGTGGCACGGGACGCGGAACCGTCGTGCCGCCTATCTGCCTGTTCTCGAAAAACTATGACAGATCGTTACGCTCCGCACCCGCGTCAGCGGCCTCCGCTGCTGCTGCCCGCCGTTGCTCGCCGGGCTCGGTCGGGCTCGAGGTGGTCGTCCGACACTCCGGTCTCGTCCTGCTCCTCGTGGCCGTCCGGAGGCTCCAGCGGACCCTCCTGCGCCACGGGTGGCCCCGCTGGCGCGGTGGACGGATCGTCGTCCGAGAGGCTTTCGGCCGCGTCGGGGTCGCGGGTCGGGATGGTGCGCTCAGGAGCTGG
>DASTNV010000318.1:0-45341 GCA_035762725.1 Lapillicoccus sp.
GCCGATGCCGAACCCCATGAGGGTCATCGACACGAGGATGTGCCAGGTCGCAGAGTGCGCGACGGCGAAGAACGTGAACGACGCGGCCATGGCGAGCGACCCGGCGGGCAGGACGAATCGCATACCGGTATGCCGGATCACCCATCGCGACACCGGCGGCGACAGCAGGGTGGCGACCGACATCGGGATCATCAGCAGGCCGTTGACGAAGACCGAGTGGCCCAGCCCGACGCCGTCGCTCGTCGGCCGCTCGATGAGCAGGATCATCGCCGCGACGCCGCCGAACACCGAGAACCCGAGGAGCACCGCGGCGACGTTGACCCCGAGCACCCCACGGGCACAGGCCAGCCGGAGGTCGACGAGCGGTGAGCGATGGGTCAGCTCGACCCAGACCCAGCCGGCCAGAGCGACGATCCCGACCGCGCCTAGACCGATCACCCCGGGTGACGTCCAGCCCCAGGACTGGCCCTTGGCGACCGCGAGCAGCGTCGAGGCCAGCCCGACGCCGAGGAGACACGCTCCGCCGACGTCCAGCCGGACCGGCGCGTCGCCGGGACGCTGTGGTGGCACGACCCGCCAGATCCAGAGTGCCCCGGCCACCGCGACGACGAGGGCGATGAGGAAGGCGGCGCGGTAGTTGGCCACGAGCACGACGAGGCCCATCACCGGGTTCCCGAGACCGACACCGACGGCGACGCTGGTCGACAGGACGGCGAGCGTGCCCACTAGCCGTCGTCCGGTCAGATGGAGCCGGGCGATGGCGACGGTGAGCGGGACCATCGCGTAGCCGAGCCCTTGGAGCGCCCGACCGACGAGCAGCCCGGAGAACGTCGGGACCAGCGCCGCGACCGCGCTCCCCGCACCCACCCCGAGTAAGGCGCCGACGAGCACGCCCCGGGTCCGGTGCCCGTCACCCAACCGCGAGAGGACCGGCGTCGCAACCACCCCGATGACCAGCGCGATCGTCAGGGTCCACTGGGCGGCCTCGATCGAGACGCTGGTCTGGTGGGCGACCTCGAGGACGATCGGGCTGCCGAGGCCAGCCACGACGGCGCCGGTGAGCGCGGCGAAGGCCAGGGCCGCGACCAGCCCACGCGGGACCGGCGCCGCGTCGGGGGTGGCCGCCGGGCTGGTGCGCGTCCCGGGTCTGGTGTCGGTCAGAGCAGCTCCAGGACGGTCGCGTTGGCCATCCCGCCGCCCTCGCACATGGTCTGCAGGCCGTAGCGGACGCCGTCGCGGCGCATCCGGTGGAGCATCGTCGTCATCAGCCGGGCACCGGTGGCGCCGAGCGGGTGCCCGAGCGCGATCGCCCCGCCCTGAGGGTTGGTGCGGTCGAGGTTCGCGCCGGTCTCGGCGGCCCAGGCCAGCACGACAGATGCGAACGCCTCGTTGACCTCGAAGGTCCCGATCTCGTTCAATGCCAGCCCGGATCGGCGCAGCGCGGCCTCCGTCGCGGGAATCGGTCCGGTGAGCATGAAAATTGGATCGGACCCCACGACGGCCATGGTGTGGACCCGTGCCAGCGGCCGCAGACCGTGACGCTGGACCGCGGCGTCGGACGCCACGAGCAGGGCCGCGGCCCCGTCGGAGATCTGGCTGGCCAGTGCGGCGGTGAGCCGGCCGCCCTCGGAGATCGGGGCGAGCCCGGCCAGCGCCTCCGGCGTGGATCCGGGGCGCGGTCCTTCGTCACGATCGAGGTCGCCCACCGGGATGATCTCCTCGGCGAAGAGGCCCGCGTCGGCGGCCTGCACAGCGCGCCGGTGGCTCTCCAGGGCGAACCGCTCCATCGCCTCCCGGCTCAGATCCCACTTCTCGGCGATCAGCTCGGCGCCGCGGAACTGGCTGATCGGCTGGTCGCCGAACCGGCGTCGCCAGCCCTCACCCCCGCGCGGGTGGGCCATCCCGTGCTCGAGCCCGATCGTCGTCGGCGAGGCGATCGGGACCTGGCTCATCACCTCGACGCCACCGGCGATCACGAGGTCCTGCACTCCGGACATGACCGCCTGGGCGGCGAAATGCACGGCCTGCTGCGACGATCCGCACTGCCGGTCGATGGTCGTCCCCGGCACGTGCTCCGGCAGACCGGCCGACAATGCGGTGATCCGACCGATGTTCGACGCCTGCGGTCCCATCTGGCCGACGCAGCCCCAGACCACGTCGTCAACGGCGTCGGCGTCGGCACCGGTCCGCTCCAGGAGTGCCTGGATCACGGTGGCTCCGAGGTCGGCCGGGTGGATCTCGCTCAGCGAGCCGCCGCGCTTGCCGACGGGGGTGCGCACCGCGCCGACGAGGTATGCGTCAGCCATCGCCGTCCACCCACGCCGGCCGCCGCTTCTCGAGGAAGGCCCCAGCCCCCTCGGGCAGCTCCTCGCCGAGGAAGAAGGCGAGGTTGAACAGCTGTGCCGCGTCGAGGGCCTGGGGCGCCGGAAGGTCGGCGAGGACGGCGAACGCCTTGCGTCCCAGCCGGATCGCGTCGGGAGCCGCGTCGGCGAACCAGCTGGCATACCGGTCGGCCTCGGCAAGAAGAGCCTCCGTGTCCGGGCAGATCCGGGCGACGAAGCCGAGCCGGTATGCGTCGTCGACCGACAGTGGCTGCCCGGTCATCATCATCTCGAGCAACACCTTGCGCGGGAGGGACCGCGCGAGGTGGGCGACGACGATCATCGGGAACAGCCCGATCCTCACCTCGGGAAGCGCGAAGCTCGCCCGCGGCGTCGCCAGGACCACGTCGCAGATCCCCGCCAGCCCCATGCCACCGGCGTATGCGGGCCCGTCCACCAGGGCGACGAGGGGCTTTGGCGCCTGGAGGGCGAGCTGATGGAGGTCGACGATCGCGCCCGGCCAGCCGTGCGCCGCCGGCGCCGGCGAACCGGCCAGCTGGCGCATCTGGCGGAGGTCGCCACCCGCCGAGAACGCGTTGCCCTCGGCCGCGATGGCCACCGAGCGGACCGCATCGTCGACCATGGCGTCACGCACGGCGGTGAGCAGCGCGCTGGACAGCTCGGGATCGAGCGGGTTGCGGGACTCGGGCCGGCTCAGCGTGAGGACGGCCATGCTCGCCCGCCGTGACACGACCACAGGGGCGCTCACGGCAGCTCCATCCGGAGCAGCCACGCGTACATGACCTTGCCGAGGTGGTCGGAACGCAGCGACATCGTGCCGCCGCCGTCGAGCGCGCCGGTGAGGACGAAGTTCAGGGAGCGGATGCCGGGCAGCTCGTACCGCGTCACGGTTCCCCGCACCAGGTCCCCGAAGTGGGCGGCCACCCGTTCCTCGGTCAGCGCCTCGCGCAACGTCGCGTAGCCCGCGTCATCCCAGGCGACGATCCCGACGTTGCAGGTGTCGCCCTTGTCGCCGGAGCGGCCGTGGGCCAGGTCGGCGACCCTCATCGGACCGCCGCCGGTTCGAGCATCTCGACCCGCTGGACGATGTGCTCGCGCGGCACCAGGCAGGGCCAGATCGCGTAGAGCTCCTTGAGCGGTGGCCGGGTGCCAACGCCCGCGACACCGGCCGGGCCGTTGTTGTAGAGCGGGACGCTCTCGGTGAAGACCTTTCGGGCCTCGGTCGCGTCGGGGCAGCGCGCGGCATACCGGACGACGATCTCCGGGAGGTCGGGGTCGTCCGGGGGCGGTACTCGGGAGCCCCACATCGACGTGTGACCGAGGTACTCCACGACCTCCTCCGAGTACCGGAACTTCGCGCGCTCCAACCGCTTTCGCAGGAACGCCAGGCCGCGCTGAGCCTTGGCGTAGGCGTCGGGCCAGGTGTAGGTGAACTGGGCCTCGCCCACGAATCCCGCGCGGTACCCCATGTTGACCTTGAGGGTCGCGGGCCGCTCTCGACCGGTGCCGCCGGTGATCCGCACCCGGTCCGGGCCGACCTCCTCGAGGGTGACGCCGGTGAAGTCGGCCGTGGCGTCGGCGGTGAGGTAGTTGGCCGGGTCGAGGATCTCGTAGACCAACTGTTCGCTCACGGTGCCGATGCTCACCTCGCCGCCGGAACCCGGGGTCTTGGTGAGGATCGCGGTGCCGTCCTCGCTGACCTCGGCGATGGGATAGCCGAGCGTCTCGAGACCGTCGACGTGGGCCCAGCCACCGGCGTACAGGCCGCCGGTCGCCTGTCCCCCGCACTCGATGGCGTGGGCGACGACCGTGGCCATCCCGAGCCGCTCCCAGTCGTCGAGCGACCAGCCGAACTCATGGACCAGCGGGCCGAGGTAGAGCGCGATGTCGGTGACCCGGCCGCAGACGACGACGTCCGCGCCGCGGCCCAGCGCCTCGACGATCCCCTCGCAGCCGGTGTAGACCGCGGCGTGGGTCAGCCGGTCGCGGACGGTGTCGAGGTCCGCGCCGGTGTCGAGGTTCCGGAACGAGACGCCCTGTTCGGTGAGGTCGTCGATCCGGTCCTCGAGGTCGTCACCGAGCACGACGGCGATGCGGACGCCGGGGAGCCCGAGCTCGTCGGCCAGCTCCCGGATGGCCCGCGCGGCGGCGCGGGGATTGGCCCCGCCGGCGTTGGTCACGACCTTGATCCCCTTGTCGATGCAGCCCTTCAGCGCTCCGCGGAGCAGGTCGAGGACGTCACGGGTGTAGCCGTGGTCCGGGTTCGTGGCGCGCTGCTTGGCCAGGATCGACATGGTCAGCTCGGCCAGGTGGTCGCAGCAGAGGTAGTCGATGTCGCCCCGCTCGACCATCTCGATCGCCGGGCGGACGCTGTCGCCCCAGAACGCCATGCCGGCTCCGAGCCGGACGACCTTGCCGCTCATCCGGTCGGGAGCCCGAGGAGGCGAGCCAGGTTGTCGCCGAGGATCCCGTCGACCTCCTCCTGCGTCAACGGCAGCGCGCGGATCGCGGCCATCTCCGCGGCGGGGTCGGCCATCGGCCAGTCGGACCCGTAGACGACGCGGTCGGCGCCGTGCCGGCGGATGATCGCGACGACGCGCTCGGGGTCGAGCTCGGCCATGGTGGGCGGCCAGGACGTCTCGAGGGTGACCTTCGACCCGACGACGTGCTCCTCGGCCTCGTCGAGCCGGTGGTACCCGCCGTAGTGGCAGGCGATGAGGGTCAGGTCGGGCAGCGCATCGGCCAGCCGGCGCAGGAGCTTCGGTGCGCCGCGCTGGTTCGCCGCCTCGTCCTCGCCGGCGCCGACGTGGGTGACGACCGGCATACCCTCCTGCGCGAGCGCGGCGAGGATGTCGTGGACCCGCGGGTCGTCCAGGGAGAGGTTCTGGAACAGCGGGTGCAGCTTGACGCCGACGATCCCGTTGTCCTTCAACGACGTCACGTTCTCGTCGACGCTGAGCTCCGGGTGCACGGTGCCCATCGGGACCAGCCGGTCGCGGGGTACCGACCCGATGAACTCGTTGGTGCGGGCCACGGTGGACGCCTTGATGCCGACGCCGAGGGCAAGACCCTTGTCGATACCGGCCTCGTCCATGGTGTGGAGCAGGCCGGAGAGGGTGCCGTCGAAGCGCAGCGGCATCCCGGCGGGGCGCTGGGACTGCATGGCCTGGGCGATGTGGTCCGGCCACACGTGCATGTGGCAGTCGACGATCATGCGCCGAAGTCCTTGACCAGCTTCTTGGCCAGCGAGTCGAGGATCACCTCGGTCGAGCCCTCGTAGATCCGCATTGGGCGCGCCTCGCGGTAGAGGCGCTCGATCTTGCTGCCGCGGACCAGCCCGAACCGACCCATCGACTGGACGGAGCGGTCCACGACGCGGCTGGCCATCTCCGTCGCCCCGACCTTCGCGGCGGACGACAGGTGCAGCGCGGCCAGCGGGTCGCGCGCGGCGGCGGCCGCGGCGCGGTAGACCAGCGCCCGAGCCATCTCGATCTCGACCCAGCTCGTCGCGAGGGCGGCGGGTACCCCACCGAGGCGAGCGAGCGGCATACCGAACTGTTCGCGGGAGGTCGTATGCGCGAGAGCCTCGTCGAGCGCGGCCTGGGCTACCCCTACGGCCGCCCCGCCGACCGACACCCGGAACGTGGCGAGGGTCGAGAGCATGAGCTTGAACCCGTTGCCCTGGTCGCCGAGCCGGTGGTCGAGCGGGACGCGGACGCCTTCCAAGAGCACGTCACCGAGGACGTGCGGCGCGATGATCTGGTGCGGTGCGGTGACACTCACGCCCGGCGTCGAGGCCGGCACGAGCACCAGCGAGTAGGCGTCGCCCTCCCGGCACAGGACGCTGTAGAAGTCGGCGTCCCCGGCGTTGGTGATGAACGACTTGTGGCCGTCGACGACGATCTCGTCGCCGTCGACCACGGCGGTCGTCGTGATCGCGCGGAGGTCTGACCCGACGTCGGGTTCGGTGAGCGCGAGAGCGCCGATCGCGTCGAGGCTGGCCACCTTGGGCAGCCAGGTGTCGCGGACCGCGTCGGAACCGTGGTGGGACACGACGAAGCTGCCGATGCCCTGCATGGCGAACATCGAGTCGAGGTGGGCGCTCTCGTAGGCCAGCGCCTCCCGGACGACCGTCACGGCGAGCGAGTCGACGGTCTCGTAGCGGCCGCCGTACTGCGCCGCGACGACGACGCCGACGAGGCCGCTCGCCGCCAGCCGCTGACGCACATCCGGGTCGAACCGGTCCGCCTCGTCGGCGCGGGCGGCGATGTCCGCGCAGGACGCGGCCAGCGCCCTCGCCTCGTGCTGCAGCTCCAGGTAGGGAGCGGTCAGCTCGAAGCTCGGGGCGTCCGTCACTGAAGGGCCTCGGGGATCCTCTGGCTGAAGGTGCGGCCCAGCAGCTCCGCGGCGATCCGGGTGCGCTGGATGGCGGGCGTGCCACCGGCGATGGCCCAGCCGTGGGCGTCGCGGTGGAGCCGCTCGATGCCGAACTCCTCGCTGTAGCCGTTGCCGCCGTGCAGCTGCATGGCCTGGTCGCTGACCGTCTTGGCCATCTCGTTGGCGAACACCTTGGCGACCGACACTTCGAACGGCACGGGCAGGCCGTTGCCGGCGTTGATGGCGGCGCGGTAGATGAGCAGGCGAGCCGCCTCCACCTGGGTGGCCATGTCGGCGAGGACCATCTGCACATTCTGGAACTCGATGAGCGGCCGGCCGAACTGCCGCCGCTCCTGGACGTAGGCCTTGGTCCGGTCGAGGGACGCCTGACCGATGGCCAGGCTCATCGTCGCGTTGCCGAGCCGCTCGATGGAGAAGACGCCGAAGAGCTGCTTGAAGCCGCCCGCCGGGATGACGAGGTTGTCGCAGGGGACGCGGACGTCGTCGAAGTACAGGTCGGCGCTCGGGATGCCGCGGAAGCCCATCAGCTTCTCCGGGGCGCCGAAGCTGAAGCCTGGGGTGCCCTTGGCCACCCGGATCGCGCCGATGCCCTTGGCACCGGGGGCGTCGCTGAGCCGGCAGTAGACCATGTACTCGTTCGCGTGGCCGCCGTTGGAGATCCACCGCTTGCTGCCGTTGATGACGTACTCGTCGCCGTCGAGCTTGGCCTTGGTGCGCATGTCAGTGGCCGCGGAGCCGGCATCCGGCTCGGAGATCCCGATGGCCATGGTGATCTCACCGCTCGCCGTCTTCGGGAGCACGTCTTTCTTCTGCTGCTCGGTCCCGAAGAACTCGATGACGCGGCACGGGCCGACATTCGTCTCGAACACCTGGAAGGCGGCCGGCCGGCACTCCTTGGCCAGCTCCTCCTGGACGATGAGCGCGTCGAGCAGGGTGCCGCCGTGACCGCCGTACTCCTCAGGGAGCACGATGCCGAGGAAGCCGAGCTGGGCCAGCCGCTGGACCTCCTCGTCGGGGAGCGGGGTGCGGTCCCGATCCCACTCGGCGGCCTTCGGCGCATACACCTCACGGGCGACCTGCGCCGCGAGCTCGCGCAGCGACACCTGCTCGGGTGTCAGTTCGAAACCAGCCAAGGGGTCCCCCGTTCGCGCGGGTGTGAGCACGTCCTATCTATGATCACCATAGTGATAGATTACGGTACGTCACAAGTCAACCGGCCGCCCAGATTCGGGAGAACCGATGAGTGATTTCACGATCCGCCTCGACGGCAAGGTGGCGGTGGTGACCGGGGGCAACCGCGGGCTGGGTCGCGAGATGGCGCTCGGGCTCGCCGGCGCCGGTGCCGATGTCGTGGTGGCCAGCCGTCACGAGGACGCCTGTGAGGCCTTCGCGGCGGAGCTGCACTCGGACTTCGGCGTGCGAGCCTTGGGGCTCGGCCTCCACGTGGGGCGCTGGGAGACGCTGGAGCCGTTCGTGGAGCGGGTCTTCGACGAGCTCGGATCGGTCGACATCCTCGTCAACAACGCCGGCATGTCCCCGCTGTACGACTCGGTGGATTCGGTCAGCGAGGAACTGTTCGACAAGGTGTTCGCGGTCAACCTCAAGGGCCCGTTCCGGCTCAGTGCGCTGGTCGGGACGCGGATGGCGGCCGGTTCGGGCGGTTCGATCATCAACATCTCCAGCGCCGGTGCCGTGCACCCGCGGCCGCACATCCTCCCGTATGCGGCGGCGAAGGCCGGGCTCAACGCGCTGACGGTGGGGTTGGCGCATACGTTCGGGCCGACGGTGCGGGTGAACGCGATCATGGCCGGCACCTTCCTCACCGACGTCAGCAAGGCCTGGGACATGGACGCGTTCGCGAAGCGCGCCGAGGCGTTCGCGCTGCGACGCGGCGGCGAGCCGCACGAGATCGTCGGCGCCGCGCTCTACCTCGCCAGCGACCTGTCCAGCTACACGACCGGCTCCATCCTCACGGTGGACGGCGGCCAGCCCTGACCGAGTGGCGTTCATTCGTGCGGATCGAGTACGGATTTCGGTGCGGTTCAGAGCACGAACGGGGAGTCCGGCAGGGTCAGGGGAGGAGCTCGGCCAGGACCTCGTCGGTGTGCTGGCCGACCGTCGGGACGCCCTCGTAGCGAGGCCCGGCGTACCCGTCGAGGTGCAGCACCGGACCCGGCGTGAGAACCCGCCCGAGGGCCTGAGAACCGGTCAGCTCGACCAGCGTTCGCAACTGGTAGTGCGGGTCCTCGACGATGTCGCTGGCGTCGTTGACCTGGCTGCAGACAACCTCGTGGTCGTCGAGGATCTTGAGCACCTCGGCTCGCGGCCGCTCCGCGACCCAGCCGCTGACCAGGGCCTGGAGCTCGTCGTTGTGCTGCATGCGGACCTCGTTGGTCGCATACCGCGTGTTCTCGATGAGCTCCGGCTGGCCCATCGCCGCGAACAGCCGCTTGGCGATCCCCTGGTTCGACGCGGCGATCGAGAGCCACTTGCCGTCGGCCGCCTGGTAGACGCCCCGCGGCGACGCCGAGCCCGTGCCGTTCCCGACCCGCCCCTGGATGAACCCCGTGCCGGTGAAGTTCATGATCATGTCGCCGACGATGAACATCAGCGGCTCGTACAGCGCCACGTCGACGTGGTCGCCCTCGCCGGTGCGTTCCCGACGGAACAGCGCCATTGCCGTCCCCATCGCCGCGGCGATCCCGGCGATCGAGTCGGCGAACCCGAACGGCGGGGACGTCGGCGGGGTCTCCGGCCAGCCGTTGATGTAGGCGAACCCGCTCCCGGTCTCGGCCACCGTCCCGAAGCCGGGCTTGCTGCTGTTCGGCCCGAACTGGCCGAACCCGCTCACGCTGGTCATCACCAGCCCCGGGTTCGACTCGGCCAGTGCGGCATACCCCATCCCCCACGCCGACATCCGACCAGGACGGAAGCTCTCGATGACGACGTCGACCGCGTCGATCAGCCGGCGGACCGTCGCCCGGTCGTTCTCGGACCGCAGGTCCAGCGCCACCGAGCGCTTCCCGGAGTTGAGCCGGGCGAACCCGAAGGACTGGCCGTTCTTCATCGGCGTCCACTGCCGCGCGTAGTCGCCGGCACCTGGGTCCTCGACCTTGATGACGTCGGCCCCGAAGTCCCGCAGCATCCGACCGCAGGTCGGCGCCGCATACATCGTGCCGAGCTCGAGGACCCGCACACCGGCGAGGGGCCCGGCCGCGCGATCGGTCATCACACTCTCCACTGGATGTGCTTGACCTCGAGGTACTCGCGCATACCCCACTCCCCCAGCTCACGCCCGACGCCGGACCGGCCGTAACCGCCGAACGGCGCGTCCGGGCGCATCGCGCCCCCGCCGTTGATCCACACCGTCCCGGCGCGGATCTGCGAGGCGATCCGACGGGCCTCCACCGGGTCGTTGCACCAGACGTTGGCGGCCAGCCCGTATGCAGTGTCGTTCGCGAGCCGGATGGCCTCCTCGGTGTCCTTGAAGGGAAGGATCACTGCGACCGGCCCGAAGATCTCCTGCTGCACCGCGCGGGCGTCCGGCGGCAGGTTGCCGAGCAGGACCGGATTGACGAACCAGCCCTTCTCGGGGAGTGGCTTGGTCACCTCGAGCAGCTTGCGGCCGCCAGCAGCGACCGAGTCGTCGATGAATCCCAGCACGCGAGCCTTGTGGTCGGGCCGGATCATCGGGCCGATGTTGACGGCCGGGTCCCACGGGTCGCCGACCTTCATCTGGTCGAACGCCGCCGCACCGGCCTCGAGGAACTCGTCGTACCGGGACTGGTGGACCAGCAACCGGGCCAGCGCGGCACAGCCCTGCCCCCCGTTGCGCGACCAACGCAGGTGCATCTCGACGGCGATCTTCGACAGGTCGACGTCGGGCATGACCAGGCTGGGCGACTTGCCGCCCAGCTCGAGCGTGACGCCGACGAGGTTCTGCGCAGCCTGGGCCATGATCTTCGACCCCACCGCGTCGGAACCGGTGAACGAGACCCGGTCGACTCCGGGGTGCGTCGTGAGCCGCTCTCCCACGTCGGGGCCGCCGATGACGACGTTCATGACGCCCGGCGGCAGGCCGGCCTCCTGGATGAGGTCACCGAGCAGCAGCGTGGTGAGCGGCGTCCGCGGGGACGGCAGGAGAACGACGGTGCATCCGGCCGCGAGGGCCGCCCCGAACTTGAAGATCGCGAGGTTGAGCGGGTAGTTGTAGCCGGTGATCGCCGCGACGACACCGACCGGCTCGTAGACGACGTCGCTCTCCGTCGGCGCCGGCTTGTCGTACCCACCGAGGTGGATCGTCCGGTCGACCTTCGCCGCATCGGCGGCCCAGCGAAGATGCTCCTGGACCGCCATCTTGACCTGGAGGTACTCCGCGAGCGAGACCGGCGTCCCGACCTCGTTGACGATCGACGGCAGCAGCCGGTCGGCGGCCGCCTCGAGGACGTCGGCGAACCGGTGGATGTGGCGGGACCGTTCCTCGCCGGAGAGCGCCGACCACATCGGGAAGGCAGCGCGCGCGGCCGTGACGGCCGCGTCGACCTGGTCGGTGGAGGCGCCCCCGACCGTGGCGATGACGTCCTCGGTCGCGGGGTTGAAGACGTCCCAGGTGTCGCCCTCGGGCTGCTCCATCTCCCCACCGATGAGCAGGGTCCGCGTCGACGGAACCCAATCGCGGAGCGGGTTGTCGGTCGTGGTGGCGGTCATGATGCTCCTTCAGAGACGGTGGTCGGCCGCTTGGCCATGAGGCCGACCCGGACCATGTCGACGACGACCTCGTCGCGCTGGTTGAGGCCCACGTGTCGGAACCAGACGATCCCCGAGTCGTCGCGGCTCTTCGACTCCCGTTTGTCGACGATTGTCGTCTCGCCGCGCAGGGTGTCGCCGTGGAAGACGGGGTGCGGGAACTTGACGGAGTCGTAGCCGAGGTTGCCCAGCGTCGTACCCATGGTCAGCTCGGGGACGTGGAAGGCACCGATCAGGGCGACGGTGAAGAGGCTGTTGACCACGCGCTGGCCGTGGATGGTCCCCTTCGAGAACTCCTCATCGAGGTGCAACGGCTGCACGTTCATGGTCAGCGACGTGAAGAGGACGTTGTCCATCTCGGTGACCGTCCGGGTCAGGGCGTGCTTGTAGTGCGCGCCGACCTCGAACTCCTCGAAGTACAGCCCACGAAAGAGCCTGGACTGCTGTGGCGTCTCCGTCACGGGGTCTCCTCCTTGCCCCGCAGCCGCGAGGCCCGTTCCAGCCACTCGACGGCCTTGTCGTAGTGGGCCTTGTCGATGTGCAGGCCGCGGTACCGGAGCGCGCCGGTGCCGGCCGCGGCGGCCTCCTCGTAGGCCGCCACCATCCCCTCGTAGAACGCCACCGTCTCGCCCGAGGGGGTGAACACCTCGTTGACCGTCGCGACGTGGCTAGGGTGGATGGCGATCATCCCGCGGAACCCGAGCTGTCGGCCCCGCACCGCGAACTCCTTGAGCCCGCCGAGGTTCTCGAGGTCCTCCCACAGTCCGGTGAGCGGGTGGATGCCCGCCTCGCGGCAGGCCAGCAGCACCCGGCTGCGCAGGTAGAGCGTTTCCAGACCTTCGGGCGTCCACTCGTATCCGACAGCTCGCGCGATGTCGGCGTGCTCCGCCGTCGGGCCGATCATCGCGCCCACCCGCGGCGAGGCCGACGCGATCTCGCGGGCGTTCTGGATGGCCTTCACCGTCTCCACCGGGACGATGTACTCCAGTCCCGTCACACCGTTGCGCGTCTCGAAGTGGTCGAGGAGCGCGTCGTACTGCAGGACGTCGGTCGCCTGCTCGATCTTGGGCGCGAAGACGCCGTCCAGCCCGGGGACCACGACCGCCTCCAGGTCGGCGCCGGTGAGCTTGGTGGCGAGCGGGTTCACCCGGACCAGCAGCCCCACGTCGGAGCCGCTCGACCGGACCCGCCTGATCGACTCCGCCACCGTCGCGCGGGCAGCAGCCTTCTCTCCCAGGGGAACCGAGTCCTCGAGGTCGAGCACGACGGCGTCCGCCCCGCTCGCGATCGCCTTGTCGACCCAGGTCGGCCGGTGGCCGGGGACGAAGAGGACGGACCGGTATGCCTGCAGCATCAGTAGCTCCGCGGCAGCCCGAGCACGTGCTCGCTGACGTAGTTGAGGACCATCTCCTGGCTGATGGGCGCGATCCGCATCAGCCGAGCCTCGCGGAAGTAACGCTCGACGTGGAACTCCTTGCCGTAGCCGAACCCGCCGTGCACCTGCAGCGCGACGTCAGCGGCGTAGAACCCGGCCTCGGCGCAGAGCCACTTGGCGTAGTTGGCCTCGGCGCCACAGGGCAGGCCCTGGTCGACCATCCAGGTGGCCTTGTTGAGCACCGCCTCGGCGGCCTCGATCCGGATCTTGGCCTCGGCCAGCTGGAACGCGATCCCCTGGTTCTGGCCGATCGGCCGGCCGAAGACAGTGCGCTCCTTCGCATACTGCGTGCCTCGGCGCAGCGCAGCCTTGCCGAGGCCGAGCGCGGCGTTGGCCGAGATGACCCGTTCGGCATTGAGCCCGCCCAGGATCGCCTTGAACCCCCCGCCGACCTCGCCGACGACGTCCTCGTCGGCCACGAACAGGTCGTCGATGAACAGCTCGTTGGTGTCGACGGCGTTGCGGCCCATCTTGGGGATCGGCCGGATCGACACGTGGTCGCGGTCCATCTCGGCGAACATCAGCGTCATCCCGGCGGTCCGCTTGGCCCCGGGCTCGCGCGGGCTGGTCCGGCAGAGCAGCAGCATCCGCTCGGCCTCGAGGGCCTTGGTGATCCAGACCTTCTTGCCCGAGACCCGCCATCCGCCGTCCACCTTCTTGGCGAACGTCGAGATGTTCGTCGTGTCGGTGCCGGCGTCCGGCTCCGTGACCGCGAAGGACGTGTGCAGGTCGCCGGTGACCACCCGCGGCAGGAACCGTTCCTTCAGGTCCTGAGAGCCGTGGTGGATGATCGGCTCGAACCCGAAGATCCCGATGTGCACGGCACTGCAGCCGCCCATCCCGGCCCCGGACGCGGAGATCTCCTGCTCGACGATGGCCGCCTCGGTGACACCGAGCCCGCCGCCGCCGTACTCCTCCGGCACGGTGAGGCCGAGCCAGCCGCCCTTGGCGACCGCGTCGTAGAACTCCCACGGGAACTCGTGGCTGGTGTCGTGGTCCATCCAGTACTCGTCGGGGAAGGCCTTGCACATCGTGCGGACGGCATCCCGGATGTCTTCGTGGATCGGATCCGGTGTGTAGTCGACCACCGTGGTTCTCCTGCTCTGGTATGCGTGTCCGCTCGCCTCAGCGGGCGGCCACGGCGGTCCGGTCGTAGGTGTCGGCGGTGATCCCCTCGTCGCGCAGGACCGACTTGCGGACCTTCTCGGAGGGGGTCTTGGGCAGTGCGTCGACGACGCGGAGAAAGCGCGGGATGGCGAACGCCGGGATCTTGCCTTCGCACCAGCGCAGCACATCGTCGGGATCGACGGGCTCGCTGACAACGACCACGGCCAGCACCTCGTCCTCGCCGGCCTCGACGTCGGCCGGGACGCCGAGCACGGCGCACTCGGTCACCGCCGGGTGCTGCAGGACGGCCTGCTCGACCTCGTACGACGAGATGTTCTCCCCGCGCCGGCGCAGGGCGTCCTTGTAGCGGTCGACGAAGTAGAACCAGCCGTCCTCGTCGCGACGGAGCGCGTCGCCGGTGTGGAACCAGAGGTTCCGCCATGCCTCGACGGTCTTCTCCGGCATGTTGTAGTAGCCGTTACTGCAGGTCCACGGGTGCACCGGGCGGACCACGAGCTCGCCGACCTGGCCGACCGGCACCTCGCGGTCGGTCTCGGGGTCGACGAGGCGGATGTCGAACCACTCGGCGTTCTGCAGACCCGCGGCGCCGGCCGGTCGTGCGACGCCGTACGGCGACATGATCGGCGCGCACGTCTCGGTGAGACCGAACGCGTCGAGGAAGGCCTCGATGCCGTACCGCTCCTTGAACTGCTCGACGATGGTGCTGGCCGTCGGCGCCGCATACACCGCGCGAAGCCGATTGTCGCGGTCGTTCTCGCGAGGCGCCTGCTTCCAGGCGAAGTCCATCATCACGCCGACGAAGTTGGTGACCGTGACGCCGGAGTCGCGGACGTGGTCGATCCAGCGGCTGGCGCTGAACTTTCGGCGGATGACCGCGCGACCGCCGGCGACGATGACCGGGTAGACCGCCATGAACGTCGCGTTGCCGTGGAACAGCGGGGTGGTCGTGAGGTAGACGTCGTCGGGCGTGAGCCGGGTCAGGCTGACGACGATCTGAGCGAAGAAGTACAGCTGCGAGAACGGCATCGCGACGCCCTTGGAGGGCCCCGTGGTGCCGGACGTGTAGAAGATTGCTCCGAGGTCCTGCGGCCTCGGGGTCGGCAGCGGGTCGATGTCGCCCTGCTCGAGCGCCTCCCACGGTTCGGCCGCCCAGCCGTTTTCCCGGAGCAGGGCGACGGCCTTGTCCCGGGCGTCGCCCTCCCCGATCACCCAGAAGCGCTCGACCATCCGCGCATGCTCGGCCACGGCGACCCAGCGCTCCGCCTGGACGTCGTCGATGACGGCGAACCGGCCCTGCGCGACGGTCAGCTGGTGGCGGAGGAACTCGCCCTCGTAGTTGGTGTTGATCGGGACCTCGACGAGGTTGCCGACGGCGGTGCCCCACCAGGTGCGGACGAACTGCGACGAGTTCTGCGCCATCAGCACGACCCGGTCGCCGGCCTTGGCACCGGCGCGGTACAGCGAGGAAGCAACGTGCTCGGCCGCGTCGAGAGCCGCTGCGTAGGTGTAGGTGAGCCCGTCCTCGTCGGGGAACTCCAGGCATACCGCGTCCGGCCGTTCCGCCGCGTGGTGCCGGAGGACATGGTCCAGCGTCCACGTCTCCGGGTCGGGGAAGACGGGGACGAGGTCGGTGTAGACGAGGGGCCCTGCGGTCATGTCGCCCCGCTGGTCAGGAGCGCCTCGTCGATGTCGCGGCGAGGGGTGATCGCGGTGATGGCGGGGACGATGTCGCGACCCCAGCGGTCGAGGGTGGCGATGGTCTCGTCCGCCGTCATCGTCGGCCACTGCGGACGGACCAGCAGTGGGTCGACCGGCAGCGCGGTGACGTAGTCGGTGAGCTGGGCGAGGACCTCGTCCGGGGACCCGATGACGGCGTGTCCGGACACGGCCTTGGCGAACTCGTTCTCGAGGTCGGTGTCCTTCATGACGTCGAGACCCTTGGCGGCGTAGGTGAGGTAGCGGCCCTGGGCGACGCGCGCATACTCGACCATCGCCTCTTCACGGGAGTCGGCGACGAGGCAGTTGCGGCGGAGCGGCTGCGGCCCGAACTCCTTGCCCCGCAACGCGAATCCGTCGCGAACGATTGCGTAGCGCCGGGCGACCTCCTCCTTCGGCGTCTCCGGCGGGCAGGCGTATGCGTCGCCGTACTTCCCGGCGCGGCGGACCCCGGCCTCGGCGTGGGCGCCGATCCAGATCGGCGGGTGCGGTTTCTGCACGGGGAACAGGTGAGGGTGGACGTCCTCGAGGGTGAAGTACTTCCCGTGGAAGGTGACGTCCTCCTCGGTCCACAGCCGCTTCATCAGCTCGAGCGACTCGTCGAACCGGCCCGCGCGCTCCTTGAACGGGATGCCCAGGTAGTCGAACTCCTCCGGGCGGTATCCGAGCCCGGCGCCGAAGACCAGCCGGCCCTCGGTGACGACGTCGAGGGTCGCAATCTCCTCGGCGAGCACCACTGGGTGGTAGAGCGGCGCGATGATGATCTGGGTGACCAGCCGGACGTTCGGGTCGACCTCGGCGGCGAGCCGCGCCAGCAGGGGAACCGGTTGCAGCCAGCGGAGATCGCCGTAGAGGAAGTGCTGCCCGATCGCGATGTAGGTGAACCCGTTCCGCTGGGCCGCCTCGACGATCCGCAGCACGTCCTTGAACTGGTCGCTCGGGGAGATCGACCGCGGAACGTCGCTGAGCAGCAGTCCGACCTGCACCATGCCTGACCTTCTCTCGTTCGTATGCGCGGGTCTACGCCTGCGCGGGAAGCCCGGCGACGGCCCACCCGCCGTCGACGGGGAGGACGACGCCGGTGACGTAACTGGCCTTCGGCGAGGCCAGGTAGACGACCGCGTCGGCGATCTCGGACGGGTCGGCGATACGGCCCATGGGGATCCGGGCGAGGTAGCCGTCCATGGAGATCCGCCCGCTGGCCACCATCGACTGCTGCATCTCGGTCGCCACCGTTCCCGGCGCCACGGCGTTGACGCGGATGCCGAACGGCGCCCACTCGACGGCCAGCGCCCGGACCAGACCGTCGACGCCGGACTTCGAGGCGCAGTAGGCCGCCCGGGCACCAAACCCCTGAGAGGCGCAGATCGACGAGATCATGACGATGCTGGCGCCCGGCTGCAGATACCGGTAGGACGCCTTGGCGCCGAGGAAGGCGGCCCGCAGGTTGACGCCGAGGATCCGGTCCCACTGGTCCACGGGGTAGTCCGCGGTCTCGCCCGGCGCGGTGACACCGGCGTTGAGCACGACCGTGGCCAGTCCCCCGCCGGCCGCTGCGGCGATCCGGAACGCGGCGTCGAGGACGGCTGGGTCCCCCACGTCTCCGACCACCCCGGAATGCCCGTCGCCGAGGGCGTCCATGGCGTCCCGGACCGACGGGTCGAGGTCCACCCCGACGACGACGGCACCGCTGCGGGCGAAGCCTTCAGCGATGGCCTTGCCCAACCCGCGCGCCGCGCCGGTGACGACCACGCCGGTCGGCGTGGCGGACGGCTCAGCCGTCACAGCGGACACGTCGTCCACGGTGGACAGGTCGGTCATCGGGCACCTCCTTGGGCGTTCCGCGACGGTAACACTTAGGGCTAGTTCCTGACAATGATGCGCCTAGATTATGCCTGGTTCTGACCGACGTAGGAGTAGCTGCCCGCCGATCCCGGCAGCATGAGCACCCGCTCGGCGACGATCTTCTTGTGGGCCAGGCGGTGCTCGTCGCCCTCGACGACGTGGACGTCGTCGTAGTAGCCGATGATCACCTTGGTCTCGGCGTCCCACAGCAGCTTCGCCTCGAAGTAGGCGTGCGTGACGACGGTGCCGTCGGCGGCTTCGGGCTGCACGGTGATGTTGGTGATGACGTGCTTGCAGACCGGCACCTGCAGGGCGTTGTGCGCTCGGTAGACGTCGAGGAACGCCTCGATGCCGTCCTTGGTCTCGCCGTCGCCGCGGGTCACCTTGACGTCCGGGGTGGCCAGGGCACGCAGTTCCTCGAGGTTCCCCTCGTCGACCGCACGGGCATACCGGTAGTAGAGCCGCTCGGCGCGCGCGGTGGTGGTGATGATGTCCGTGGTCGTGGTCGTGCTCATCTCGCGGTCAGTCCTCCATCGATGGGAATCGTTGTGCCGGTGACGAACCCGGCGTCGTCGCTGGACAGGAAGGCGACTACGCCGGCGATCTCGTCGGGCGTGGCCGGTCGGCCGAGGGGTACCGAGGCGATGAAGCCGGCCATGAGGTCGGCGATGTCGGCCCCCGGCTCGCGGCCGAAGAACGTGGGCAGCATCGGCGTGTCGACCGGACCGGGGCAGATGACGTTGACCCGGATGCCGTCCGGACCCCCGACGAGGGCGAGCGCGCGGGCGAACGCTGTCAGCGCGCCCTTGGTGAGCGAGTAGAGCGGGCTGAACGGGGAGCCCACCAGGGCGGCGGTCGAGGCGGTGAAGGTGACCGATCCCTTGCCCTCGGACTTGCGGAGCAGCTCCCACCCGAGCGTCGCGCCGTAGAACGCGGTCTTGACGTTGACGTCGATGGCCCGCTGGAAGTCGTCCTCGGCCACCTCGAGCCCGCCGGCTCCCGGCATACCGACCTGGTTGTGGAGCACGTGCAGGCGGCCGTCGGAGCGCTCGATTGCCGCGAAGAACTCGGTGAGCGCCGCGGTGCTGGCGGCGTCGAGCTGGTGCGCGGAGGCCAGGTTGCCCGCGGCCGTGACCTCGTCGGCGACCGCGATGGCCGCCGGCTCGGACAGGTCGGCCACGTGGACATGAGCACCCTCGGCTCCCAGGCGAAGCGCGATGGCCCGGCCCATGCCCGAGCCGCCGCCGATCACCGCGGCGACCCGGCCCTCGAGCCGCCGGGTCACACCTGCGCTCCGTTCCGGGTGGACGGCACACGGTCGGTGATCGGCGAGAAGAACCCCACGAGGAACGGGTCGGGCTGGAGCGTGTCGGACACGGAGACGACCGGCGGCCGGCCAGCGGCCGTCGCCTGCGCTCGTTCGGCGCGCTGCCAACGGAACTGGGCGTAGGCGGTGTCGAGCTCTTCCTCGGGGATCTCGTAGACGGCGAGGTACCGGTAGGCGCAGGGCGGAGCGCCGTCGAGGTCGGCCTGGACGTAGCGCTGCGCCGAGAGGAATCCGTCGAGCTTGTCGATGGTCTCGATCATGTGGACGTCGCTGTACCAGCGGTTGAACGGCTCGTCCTGACCGGGCTTGGCGTTGCTGAGGACGACCATGAGGTGCGGGCTCACTCCGCGGCCCCGCCCCGCCCGTTGCCGGGCATCTTGCGCGAGTCGTGGCTCACCGCGATGGCGACCGGGCGCACCTCGATGACCAGGCGTTTCGGGCTGTCGAGCAGCCGGGCGAACGCCGTCGGGTCGGCGGGCTGCATCCGGCCGGTGAACTTCGGCAGGAACCACTGGATGGTCTCCGGGTCGCGGTGGATCGTGGCCACGCCGCGCACCGCGAGCATCTGACGGCCGGGGCTGCCGGTCCCCGCGTTGGTCACGACCAGCGTCACCCGCGGCTCGGTCGCCAGCGCCCTGACGTGCGCCCGGTTCTCGACGGCGGTCAGCCAGAAGGCGCCGTCCGCCCGGAGGAAGCTCATGATGACCCCGCTCGGCCAACCCTCCTTGCCCGCGAAGACGAAGGTGCACTCGGTCTGGGCGTCGAGCAGCTCGTCCTGCTCGGAAAGGTCGAGCTTCAAGGTCTGTAGCTCTTCGAGGTCGTCGATGCCGATCCTGCCCACGCGTCCTCCTCGCCTGTGGTCCAAACCATGATATTCGTAGTCATGGTTAGGTCGTCAAGCGTGTAGCCTATCCATGATCACTGATTGGCTCTTCACCGGGAGGCCACGAGTGCCCAACGCCGTCATCGTCGATGCGGTCCGCTCCCCCATGGGACGCGGCAAACCGGGAGGCGCGCTGTCCGGGCTGCACCCGGCCGACCTCCTCGCCCAGGTCCTCACCGCGCTCGTCGAACGCACCGGCATCGACCCCGGCACGGTCGAGGACGTGATGATCGGCTGCGTCAGCCAGGCCGCAGAGCAGTCCGCTACCCCGGGCCGACAGGCCTGGCTCTCGGCCGGGTTCCCGGTGCACGTGCCGTCGGTGACCATCGAGCGCAAGTGCGGATCCGGCCAGCAGGCGGTGGAGTTCGCCGCTCACGGGATCATCGCCGGCGCATACGACATCGTCATCGCCGGTGGGGTGGAGTCGATGAGCCGGGTCCCGATGGGGTCCGCGCGGATGGGAGCCGACCCGTGGGGCGTCGGCGTTGCCGAGCGGTTCCCCGGGTTGGTGCCGCAGGGTGTGTCGGCCGAGCTGGTCGCCGACAAGTGGGGCTTCTCGAGGACCCAGCTCGACGAGTATGCGGCCCGCTCGCACGCGCGGGCGGCTTCGGCCGCGCGGTCGGGGGGGTTCGACGACGAGATCGCGGTAGTGACGGCTGACGGGGTCAAGGTGGAGACGGACGAGTCGATCCGGCCGGACACCACGGTGGAGGGACTGTCCGGGCTGCGGACCGTGTTCGGGACGCCGGAGATGGTGGAGCGGTTCCCCGACGTGTCCTGGAAGGTGACGGCCGGCAACTCGTCGCAGATCACCGATGGGGCGGCCGCTCTGCTGTTGATGAGCGAGGAGAAGGCGTCTTCCTTGGGGCTGCGGCCGAGGGCACGGATCCACGCCTCGAGTGTGGTCGGTGACGATCCTTTGCTCATGCTCACCGGCCCGATCCCCGCGACGCACAAGGTGTTGGCCCGGTCGGGCCTGTCGCTGGACGACATCGACGCCGTGGAGGTCAACGAGGCGTTCGCGTCGGTTCCGCTGGCGTGGCAGGCGGAGTTCCCGGTGGCGGACTCTGTGCTGAACCCCCGCGGCGGAGCAATCGCGCTCGGGCACCCGCTGGGCGCGTCGGGCGCCCGGATCATGACGACGCTGCTGAACCACCTCGAGCAGACCGGTGGCCGGTACGGCCTGCAGACGATGTGCGAGGCCGGCGGGATGGCCAACGCGACGATCCTGGAACGGCTGGGCTGATGGACCTGGCGAACAGCTCGGCCGTCGTGACCGGCGGAGCGTCCGGACTGGGGCTGGCGACGGTCGAGGCGCTGGTGGCGCGCGGCGTGGCGGTGACGATCGTCGACCTGCCGCAGTCGCCGGGGAAGGACGTGGCGGCTTCCCTCGGTGAGCTGGTGACCTTTGGGCCGGCCGACGTTCGCGACCCGGCGGCGGTGGACGCGGCGTTGGACCTAGCGGTTGGGCGCGCGCCGTTGCGGACGCTGGTGCACTGTGCCGGCCGCGGTGGGACGGTTCGGCTGGTGAACCGCGACGGTTCGCCAGGGGACTACGACCTGTACCGGGAGATCGTCGACATCAACCTCGTCGGGACGTTCAACGTGCTCCGACTGGCGTCCGCCCGGATGGTTGCGCAGGAGCCGGTCGACGGCGAACGCGGGGTCTGCGTGCTCACCGCCTCGGTGGCCGCCTGGGAGGGGCAGATCGGCCAGATCCCTTACGCCTCGGCCAAGGCCGGGGTCGTCGGGATGACGCTGGTGGCGGCGCGGGACCTGTCGCGGTCACTGGTCCGGGTGTGCTCGATCGCGCCCGGCGTCTTCGACACGCCGATCCTCAGCCGGTTCTCCGACGAGATCAAGGCGGGGCTGGCGGCACAGGTGCCGCACCCGGCGCGGCTGGGCCAGCCGGCGGAGTTCGCGTCGACGGCGATGCACATCATCGACAACCCGATGCTCAACGGCGAGACGATCCGGCTCGACGGGGCGATCCGGATGGCGCCGCGGTGAGCGACGGTCCGGTTCGGACGGAGGTCCATTCCGGCGTCCTCGTCGTGACCATCCACCGGCCCGAGGCGCGGAACGCGATCAACACGGTGACCGCCGAGGCGCTCGGCGCGGCGATGGACCGGTTGGACTCCGAGCCGTCGTTGGTGGCCGGGGTGATCACGGGCGCGGGTGGGACGTTCTGCGCGGGAATGGACCTCAAGGCATTCCTCGCGGGGGAGCGCCCGTCGATCCCGGGGCGGGGGTTTGCGGGGATCGTCGAACAGCCGCCGACCAAGCCGCTGATCGCCGCGGTCGAGGGGTACGCGTTGGCCGGCGGGTTCGAGATCGCGTTGGCCTGCGACATGGTGGTGGCCGCCGACAACGCCCGGTTCGGGCTGCCCGAGGTGAAGCGTGGGCTGGTCGCGGCCGGGGGTGGCTTGATGCGGCTGCTCCAGAAGGTCCCGCCCGGGGTCGCTCAGGAGTGGGCGTTGACCGGCGACCTCGTGGAGGCCAGGCGCGCATACGAGGTCGGGCTGGTGAACCGGCTGACCCCGCCCGGCGAGGCGCTGGCCGCCGCGCTCGAGCTGGCCGGGACGATCGCGGCGAACGGCCCGCTGGCGGTTCGCGCGACCAAGCGGATCCTCCGCGAGGCGCCCGAGTGGCCGGCGGAGCGGATGTTCGACCTCCAGCGCGAGATCAGCGAACCGGTTCGCGCCTCGGAAGACGCCCGCGAAGGAGCCCTGGCCTTCAAGGAGAAACGCCCACCCAACTGGCGCGGCCTCTAATCCCGTTCGTGCTCTGAACCGCACCGAATTCCGGCTCCAAACCGCACGAACCGATGTTCACAGGCGGTCAGGCAGGGTCGGGGAAGTCGGGCTTCCGCTTCTCCATGAACGCCGCCGCGCCCTCGACCATGTCGTCGCTGCCCACCGCCTGCGTGAGCATTCCCAGACCCGTGAGGAACGAGTCGCGGGCCGCGTTCCACCAGATGTTCGAGCTGATCTTGGTGATCTCGAGGTACCGGGGACTCAACGCGGCCAGGTCGTCCACCCACGCGTCCACCGTTGTCACCAGCGCGTCGTCGTCGACCACGGCGTTGACCAGACCCATCTCCAGCGCCTGCTCCGCGGAGTACCGGCGGCACAGCATGGCCAGCTCCTTGGCCCGCTTCTCCCCGATCTGCACACCCATGACGTTCGTCGCACCGGTCACCGGCGAGGACCCGACCCGAGGCCCCGTCTGCCCGAACGTCGCAGACCGTGCCGCAATCGCCAGGTCGCAGGCCACGACCAGCTCGTTCCCCCCACCGGCAGCCGCACCGTTCACCGCCGCGATCACCGGCCGCGGGCACTGGCGGATCGCGTCGAACAGCCGCAGCGAACCCGCATACAGGCCGCGCATCCCCTCCAGGTCCGGCGAGGCGAGGTTGGTCAGCGCTCCACCCGCGCAGAACCCGCGGCCGGCACCGGTGATCACCACAGCGTGATGCCGCGCCGCAGCGCCGAGCGCGTCCACCACAGCAGCGGCCATGTCCGCGTCGTACGCGTTGCGCCGGTCCGGACGGTTCAGCGTCACCCACAGCGCGGGACCACGGACCTCGACCTCGACGTCAGCCATTCCCCTATCCAACCGCCGCGCGGCGCTTCAGCACCGTGCGGTGCCGGTCCATCCGCCGCCACCCGAGCGCGTCGTCGGCGATCAGCAGCGCCTGGATGTTGGCCGACCCCTCGCCGGTCTGCCAGAGCTTGGCGTAGTTGAGGTACAGCCCGATCGGCAGGTCGTCGCTGAACGCCGCGCCCCCGAAGATCTCCGCGCACGCCTGCGCCGCCCGGTTGGCCACCTCGCCCGCGAAGTACTTGGCGATGGAGCTCTCTCGCGTCGCGAGGTCGCCCTCGTCGTAGCGCGCCGCCGCCGCCGCAACCAGGCCGCGAGCCGCCGCGACCTCGCAAGTCATGTCGGCCAGCTGCTTCTTCACCATCTGGAACGAGCCGATCTTCTCCCCGAACGCCTCCCGCTCGTTCGCGTACGACAGTGCCGCATCGAGGCACGCCTGGGCGAGACCCACCGACCGCGCCGCGACACTGAGCCGGCCGTAGTCCAGGGCGTTCATCGCCACGACGAACCCCTGCCCCTCCTCCCCCAGCACGCTCGACGCCGGCACCCGGACGTCCACCAGCGACACGGAGTTCGTGGGCATCAGCTTCCCGAGGCCGCGGCACGGGACGCGGGTGGCCTCGAACCCCGGGGTATGCGTCGGCACGACGAACGCGGTGACTCCCCGGTGCCCGGCGGACGGGTCGGTACGCGCATACACGACCGCCACGTCGGCGACGTTGGCGTTGGTGATCCACATCTTCGAACCGTTGAGCACCCAGTCCGAGCCGTCCCGAACCGCGCGCGTCCGCATCGCCCCGAGGAAGTCCGAACCGCCTCCCGGCTCGGTCATCGCGTTGCACCCCAACGCCCGCCCGGCGATGAGGTCCGGCACCCACCGTGCGATGGCCTCCGGATCCCCCCAGTTGGCGATGGTGAGAGGTACCGTGGCCGCTTGGAGGTTCATCGCCGCCGACAACGGTGGGTAGACCCAAGCGAGCTGTTCCGCCACCGCGGCGAGAGCGGCGAAGCCGACGTCCGTCCCGCCGAACGCCTCGTCGAAGACACATCCGAAGAAGCCGAGCTCCCCCATCTCGGCGTAGAGGTCCCGGGGGAAGTCACCCGAGGCTTCGCGCTCCGAAACGTTCGGCCGCACCCGCTCGACACCCCACTCGCGGACCAGCCGAGCCAAGGACTCCACCGTCTCGTCGGCGTAGCCGAGCTCACCGCGTCGATCCATGTTAATCTTTGGCATGATTTGACACCTCGACGAAGGACGCACGTCGATGACCATCAACGGCACCTCCACCCGGCCGCCCAAGGCCGCTCTCCTTGTCGCGCAACGGATCGTGCAGGACGCGCTGCGTGAGGGGCGCTCGCCCGGAGACCTGCTCGCCCCCGAACGGACCATGCTCGAGAAGTACCAGACCGGCCGCGGCACGCTGCGCGAGGCGCTGCGGCTGCTGGAGTTCCAGGGCGTCATCACGCTGAAGCCGGGACCCCGCGGCGGGCCGGTCCTGCAGGACCCCGACGCCTCCCATCTGGCCAGCAATCTCGTGCTGCTCATGCAGCTGAAGTCCGCGCCGTTCCGCAACATCGTCGAGGTCCGCACGGCCATGGAGCCGATGATCAGCAGCCTGGCCGCCGAGAGGATGGACGACGAGGCGCTCACCGACCTCGAGGGCACGATCACCCAGATGCGCGAGGAGATCGAGGACCAGCACTCCTTCCTCGACGCCAACAAGCGGTTCCACGACATCATCGCGTGGTCCTCGGGCAACGCCCTCTTCGGCTACATCATCGACTCGCTGTCGGGGATCATGGACGGCACCGCCATCGGCATCGACTACCCGAGCCACCGCCGCCAGGCCATCCTCAAGGCGCACATCGAGATCTTCGACGCGCTCAAGGCCCGCGACCCCAAGGAGTCCGAGGCCCGGATGCGGGAGCACATCGACGCCTACGAGCGGTATGCCGCGCGCAAGTTCCCGCAGGTCCTCAAGGAGACCATCCCCTGGGAGCAGCGCTACTTCGCCTGATCCGCCGGAGACGCGGGCCACCTCACGACTGGCCGGCAAGCGCCGCCTCGCCCAGGAAGGCCCGCAGGACCGACGCGTTGTCGCGCGCACTCGTCGCCGGACCGGTGAAGACCACCTCGCCGCGGGCGATCGCGACGACGTCGTCGGCGACGTCGAGGCCGGCCTCGGCGTTCTGCTCGACCATGAGGATGCCGATTCCCGAGTCGGCCATCGCGCGCACCTTGGTGAGGATCGAGTCGACGACCGCCGGCGCCAGACCCATCGACGGCTCGTCGAGGAGCATCACCTTGGGCTGGGACATCAGCGCCCGGCCGAAGGCCAGCATCTGCTGCTCGCCGCCGCTGAGCAGCCCGGCCGCCGCATGGCTGCGGTCGGAGAGGATCGGGAACATCTCGTAGACCTTGGCCAGCGTCTCGTCGAACGAGCTCTTCGGTGCGGTGTATGCGCCCATCCGCAGGTTCTCGTGGATCATCAATGGCGCGAACACCCGTCGGCCCTCAGGCACCATCGCGACGCCACGTCGGACGATGGCGTGCGGCGCCAGCCCGGTGATGGGGGTCTCGTCGAGGACGATCGAGCCGGAGGTGGGTTTCTCCAGGCCGGCAATGGCCTTGAGGGTCGTGCTCTTGCCAGCGCCGTTGGCGCCGAGCACGAGGGTGACCTTGCCGGGCTTGACGGTGAGGCTGACCCCGCGGACTGCCTCGACCTTGCCGTAGCTGACGTGGATGTCACTGACCTCAAGCATTTTCGCGCCACTTCTTCCCGAGGTAGGCCTCTTGGACCTGGGGGTCCTGAACCACGTGTGTCGGCGTCCCCTGTGCGATGAGGTGGCCGAAGTTCATCGCGAAGACGTAGTCACAGGTGTCGAGCATCATCTGCACGTCGTGCTCGACGAGCAGCTGGCTCAGGCCCTCGCCCCGCAGGCTCTTGAGCAGCCCGGAGATCTCCGCGCGCTCCTTCTGGTTCATGCCGGCGGTCGGCTCGTCGAGGAGCAGGAGCCGCGGGTTCATGGCGATCGCCCGCGCGATCTCGACCCTCCGCTGCGTGCCGTAGGAGAGCTCCGAGGGGTAGTACTCCTCGAACCCTTCGAGGTTGGTCCGGGAGATCGCGTCGGCAACCGCGGGTGAGACGCCTCGCCCGAACATCCGCCGGAAAACTCCGGGCGTCTCGTCGTCGACCGCCCGCGCGTCCGCCCCGAGCTGGATGTTGTCGCGGACCGTGAGGTCGGGAAGCAGGCGCACGGTCTGGAACGTCCGGGACACGCGCTTCTTGGCCACCTGCGCCGCGGGCACCCGGTGGTACTCGGCGCCGTCGAAGAACAGCTCTCCCCGGGTGAGCTGGGTGAGCCGGGTCATGGCGCCGATGAGCGTGCTCTTGCCGGACCCGTTGGGACCGATGATCCCGTAGATCTTCCCGGCGAACAGGGACATCGACACGCCGTCGACGGCCTTGACGCCGCCGAAGTGCACGGCCACGTCCCGAGCCTCGAGGACCGGCGTCCCCTGCTCCTCCTGCACCGGTGCGGTTGCGGTCTCGGTCATGACGTCGCCTCCACCTCGGACGACTCCTTGAGCGTCTCGATGACCTTGGAACCGGAGTCGTCGTCATCATCGCCGGCAACACCCGCCGGACCTCCACTGGCCTTCTCCCGGCGCCGCCGTTGCAGCGCGCGTCTCGAGTCGACGAAGAGGCCGTGGATGCCTCGGGGCAGGAAGATCGCCGCAAGCGCCACGATGATGCCGTAGATCAACGGCTGCCAGTCGCCGACGACGGTCAGCACCTCGGGCAGCCAGGTGAAGATCACCGCACCGAGGACGGCGCCCTTCCACGAGCGGGCCCCGCCGACGATGATCATCGTCAGGGCGAGCACGATGAGCCCGAAACCGATGTCCTGGGGCGTCACGGTGCTGCGGACGAGGATGTTCATCGCGCCGGCCGCGCCACCGAGGGCGCCGCTCACGATGAACGCCACGAGCCGGTACCGGCGCACGCTGATCCCGACCGACGCCGCGAGCTCAGGGTCGTCGCGCACGGCGTCGACCCGGCGTCCGGTCCGGCCGATCTCCGACACGGCGACGAGGGCCAGGACCACCAGTGACACGACGATGACGTGCCAGGTGCCGAACTCGGAGAGCACCCCGAAGATGCCGGTCGGACCGCCCGTGAGCTCGCCGCCGTTGATGGCGACGACGGAGACGATGAGGTCGAACGCGACAGTGGCCATGGCGAGGTAGAGCCCCGCGAGCCGGGAGATGAGCAGCCCCAACAGCAGTCCGATGAAGGCCGTGACCACCGCGGTGATGAGGACCACCGTGATGCCGGGCAGCTCGTACTTCAGGGTGATGATGCCGCCGAAGTAGGCGCCGATGCCGTACGAACCGGCTCCGGCGAACGAGAACACGCCCATCCGGAGCGGCACCTGGACGCTGAGGGCGAGAACCAGGCCGATGAACGTCGCCTGGATCAGGACGGCGTTGGAGTCGAAGAAGTCCATCATGTCCGCCGCACCTCCTTGCGCCCGAAGATGCCGGACGGCCGGATGAGCAGGACGAGGAAGATCAGGCCGAACGACACCGCGTCGACCCAGAGGCCGTTGGTCTGGGTGAGGACCACGGTCTCCGCGGCCGCGAGGAGGAACGATCCCGCATACACGCCGGCCGTGCTGCCGACGCCGCCGAGGATGATGCAGGCGAACGCCTTGACCAGCAGGGTGTCGCCGCTCTCGGGCGTGATCGCGCCGAGGCTGTAGGTGAGCAGGATTCCGGCCAGGCCGGCCAGCGCCCCCGCGACCGCCATAGTGGCGAGGGCGAGCTTGCGACGGTCGACGCCCATGATCGAGGCGACCTCGGAGTCGACACCGATAGACCGCAGGGCGAGGCCTTGCCGGGACCGGCGGAGCCACCAGGCGGTGGCGATGCCGAGCACCGCGGCGAGGATGATCGTCATCAGCTGCACGTTGGTGATCCAGTAGTCGCCGACGGTGATCTTGGTGACTTGGAACGACGAGTTCTCGAACCCGAACGGGTTGCTCTTGGTGTAGTGCTGCGCGATCGACAAGGGGATGATCGCGACGCCGATGCCGCCGATGAGGATCTGCATCTCGGCGGACCGTTTGTCCTTGGCCCGTTTGATGATCTGTTCGAAGGCGAGGACCTGCGTCAGCAGCGACAGCACCGCGCCAACCACCACTCCGATGAGCAGCACGGCGTAGAACGGCAGCGGAGTGGTCTGCAGCAGCAAGTAGGCGGTGAAGGCCGAGAACATGAAGATCGACCCGTGCGCGAAGTTGAGGATGTCGATGGTGCCCCAGGTGAGGCTCATCCCCAGCGCGAACAGCACGTAGATCGACGCGAGGCTCAGGGCTCCGATCAGCTCCTGCATCGCTCGCCCTCCCTTTCGGTGGTGACGATCGTCTGGACAAAGAGTGGCGGTAACCCGTCGGGGCCGTCCAGGAAATCGGACGGCCCCGACGGGTGGGGTTGCCGCGACAGCGGTTACGACGTGGAGCTGGCCTCGTACAGGAGGTCCTCGCCGGTGCCGTTCCAGCGGACGACGACGCCGGGAACGACCAGGTCACGGTCCTTCCAGGTCAGCCCGGTGCCAAGAGCGCCGTCGAACTTCTCCTTGGCCACGACCGCCATGGCGTCCTTGATCGCCGCGCGGTCGGCGCTGCCGGCCTGCTTGATCGACTTGGCGAGGAACCAGGCCGCGTCGTAGGCCTCCGCGGCGTAGTTGAGCGGCTGCTCGCCGTACTCGGCCTGGTAGGCCTTGGCGAACTTCTGGCTCGAGGCTGCGGACATCTGGTAGTTGAAGTCCACCGGCCAGACCATGCCGGCCCCGTCGGCTCCGGCCGGCTTGAGGTTGCCGGCGCTAGCGCCCGAGTTGCCGAGGACGTCACCGGTGTAGCCCGCCTGGCGCAGCTGCTTCATCGCCGTCGGGTTGGACGCGCCGACGAGCAGCACGGAGACGACGTCGGGCTTGCCGCTGAGGATCTGCGAGATCGGGGCGCTGAAGTCCTGGGTGGTGCCCACGACCCCGACGCTGCCGGTGACGGTCATCCCGAGCTCCTTGGCCATCGCCGGGAGCGTCTGGCTGCCGATGTTCTGGAGGGTCGGGGTGGCCTGCGTGTAGATGATGCCGACCGACTTGTAGCCCTTCTCCGTCATGAACTTCTTGAGGATGGGGTAGTACTCACGCATCAGGGGCGTGGCGCGGTACGTGTAGTCGCCGATGACGACACCGTCACTGCCCGCCTGGGTGTAGATGATCGGCATCCCGGCCTTCTGGACGAGCGGCGACTGCGCGACCGCCTCGTTGCTGGAGACCGAGCCGAAGATCGCCGAGATGCCCTTGTCGCCGATCGCGGTCGTCGTCACCTGGGCCGCGGTGGCCGGCGTGCTCTTGGTGTCGACCTTGGAGAGCGTCAGAGTGGTGTTGGGGCCGAGGAACTTCTGGGCGTTGATCTCCTTGACCGCGAGGTCGTAGCCCTTGTTGGCCGCCGAACCCGCGAAGGCGACGACACCCGTGGTGGGGTTCGTCGAGACGACGCTGATGCTCGCCGGCAGGTTGCCGCCGGCGTTGGCGCCACCGGTGGCACCGCCACCAGAGCCGCCGGAGGTGCCGCCGGAGCTGCTGCAGGCGGCGAGGGCGATGACCGCACCCGCAGCGACCATCGACGTCAGCGCGATACGGCGCCGACCTCGGAACACGACGTCGTGCATCCGATCCTCCTTGAGAGTATGAATATCATGCACATGATTAGCATGTGTTGGCCCAACCCTAAAGGCTCCGGTCAGTGCTGGCAAGCACTTCTCGGAACCCCGTGGCGGAGTCGTTACCCCGCGTTCGGGGCGATCCCGACGAAGCGGTCGAGCGCCTCGTCCCGATCTCGGCGGTACCGCCGTGACACCGCGGCGTCCGGCGCGAAGAGGTCGAAGCCGTGGACGGCGCCGGGGTAGACGTGGAGCTCGGTCGGTACTCCCGCGGCGAAGAGGCGCGACGCATACTCCACGTCCTCGTCGCGGAAGAGGTCGAGCTCACCGGTGGCGAGCCAGGTCGGAGGGAGCCCACTGACGTCGGCGGCGCGAGCAGGTGCGGCGTAGGCCGGCACCGGCCTGCCGTCGAGACCGGAGAGGTATGCGGCCCAGCCCAGCCGGTTGCTCTCGTGGTTCCACAGCCGCGGGTCGCGGACCTCGCGGCTCGACGGGGTGACCTCGCGGTCGTCGAGCATGGGGTACACGAGGAGCTGCCCGGCCAGCGACACCTCGCCCTGGTCGCGGGCCAGCAGCGCCACGCCCGCGGCCACTCCCCCGCCGGAGCTCGCACCGCCGACGACCAGGTTCGGGTGGTCGCGAGCGGCCAGCCAACGGAGCGCGGCGTAGGCGTCGTGGACGGCCGCGGGGTACGGGTCCTCGGGGGCGCGGCGCCACTCGACGGCGACGGCGACGCAGCCCGTACGGGCGACCAGGTCCTGCAGCAACGGGTCGTCCTGGGCGGCCGAGCCCAGCACGTGACCGCCGCCGTGTACCCAGAGGAGTGCCGGCGGTGACGACGGTGGCGCCTGGGCCGGCTCATGCACCCGGACGGTCACGTCCGGCGAGCCGTCAGGCCAGCCTGGTATGCGTCGGTCCTCGGTCCGCACGGACGGCGGGGGCACGTGTCCGGCCGCGGCTCGGGCCGCCAGGGCGGCGCGCTCCCGACGGGCAACGGGTAGGTCGGTGAGGTCGAGCCGCGGCACGAGGTCGAGGACAGCGGCGACCTCCGGGTCGATCCGGCGCTCCCAGGCGTCCGCGGCGACGGTCATGCGCCGAGCCGCCGCCCGGGCGTGAAGGTCGTGGGGATCCGCTGGTACCCGGCGTTGACGCCCTGGTGCGGGTAGGCCTCCAGGCCGTCGAGGTCGACGACGTAGTCGGGCATCCGGGTGATGACCTGGCCGATCAGCTCCCGGGCGATGGCCCGGCCGATGTGCGCCCCGGCGCACCGGTGGATGCCCATCCCGAAGGCGGTATGCCGGTTCGGCCAGCGGTCGAGGTCGACCTGGTCCGGGTGGTCGAACTGGGCCGGGTCGCGGTTCGCCGACGCCCAGGCCAGCAACACCCGGTCGCCCTCCTTCATCGGGCAGCCCTGGAAGTCGACGTCGTGCGTCACGGTCCGGGCGAGGGCCTGCGTGGGCGAGAACATCCGGAGGAACTCCTCCACCGCCCGCTCGAGGAGCTCGGGTTGCTCGACCAGCCGGGCCCGCTGCTCGGGGTGCTGGTAGAGGTGGACCAGGGTCTGCGAGACCAGTGACGCGGTGGTGCCGACGCCGCCGGAGATGAGCAGCTCGACGATCGAGTAGACGGCGTCGTCGGTGATCGGCTGCCCGTCGACCTCGGCCCCGAGGAGGATCGAGATGACGTCGTCACGCGGCTGTTCCCGGCGCGCGGCGATGGCCGCGGTGATAGTCCGCTCCATCCACGGGATGTCGACCTCGACCGCGTGCGCGTGCTCCGGGCTCCCGACCCGGTGGGCGAGCACGGAGTGCAGCGCCCGGGAGTAGCGGCCCCAGTCGTCGACGTCGAGGCCGAGCCAGTCGATGGTGACGACCGCCGGAACGCCGATGACCGAGGCCAGGTCGCAGGTGCCGTCCTCGATGACGTCGTCGACGAACCGCGTCGTCCACCGCTCGATCATCGGCTGCATCCGCTCGACTGCTGCCGGGGAGGTCAGGGGGTTGATCACCTTGCGGTACCAGCGGTGCTCGGGCAGGTCCAGCTCGACGGGGATGTGGAGCCGGACCGGCGCCTTGGGGATGACGTTGTTGAGGCCGGTGCCGCCGTGGTCGCTGCGACCGGAGGCGAAGGTCGCGTCGTCACGGGCGGCGGCGAAGACGCCGGCGTAGTCCGACACGACCCAGTACCCGCCGTGTGCGTCGGTCCAGGCCAGCGGCGCCTCGGCCCGCAGGGTCCGGTAGACGGCGACCGGGTCGGCCGAGTGCTCCGCCGAGTTGTGGTCGAACCCCACGACCGGGCAGCCACCGTGCTCCGTCCCCACATCCACCTCCGCGCTCGTATTGGTGCATATGATAGTTACTGATTTGGCGCGTCGGAAGAGCGGGCCGTGCGAACGAGGAGGTCGCGTGGAGATCGGTGTCATCCTCGGTGACGTCCGGGGCAGCGTCTCGCCCCGCGACCACCTCGACCAGCTGCTGCGACAGGTCGAGGCCGCCCAGCGCAACGGGCTCACCTACGTGACCATCGGCCACCACTACCTCTACGGCGACCTGCGCTGGCTGCAGCCCGTGCCGACCCTGGCGCGGCTGGCCGCTGAGCTGGACGACCATGTCACGTTGGCGACGACGATCATCCAGGCGCCGCTGTACCACCCCGTGGCGCTCGCGGAGGAGCTGGCGACGCTCGACATCATGACCCGGGGACGGCTCGTCGTCGGGGTGGGCGCGGGGTACCGTGCCGACGAGTTCACCGCGCTGGGCGTGGACTTCGGAAACCGGTTCGCGATGCTCGACGAGTCCGTGGCCCTGATGACACGACTGTGGACGGAAGACCACGTCACGCATACCGGCCGGTTCTGGACCCTCGAGGACGCCCGGCCGCACATCCAGCCCTGGCAGCAGCCGCACCCTCCGCTATGGGTGGGAGCGATGGGCGAGTTCGGGGTTCGCCGGTCGGCGCGGCTCGGCGACGGCTGGCCGGTGACGCCGGAGACCAAGATCCCCGACATGGTCCGGCTGCTGTCGGTCTACGAGGACGAGCGGACCCGGCTCGGGAAGGCCCAGGTCCGGCACCCGCTGCGCCGCGAGATCGTGCCAGGGGCGACGACCGACGCGGCGTTCGAACGCTTCGAGTACATGGCCAAGGAGCGCCTGGTGGCATACGCCCAGCGACAGCTGGCGACCCGCGACGCCGGCGAGCTGACCTCGTCGTTCCGTGACGTGGCGGCCAAGGAGACGTTCATCGGTACGCCGGACGAGTGTGTCGCCCAGATCCGCGAGCTCGCGGCGATCGTGCCCATCGACCCGATCCTGGTCCGGGCCCAGTGGCCGCATCTGACGGGTGACGAGGTGGTGGCCTACCTCGACGACCTGGGCCGCGACGTGGTCCCGGCGGTTCGGGAGATCACGCCGGTGGAGCGCGTCGTCCGCGACTGACGCCCTCTGGCGAACGGCTGTCAGCCGATCTCTGGACCCGCCGTTGACGACGGGTGAGGGGACCCTAGAATCGTGGGCGCTATGACGGACCGAAGCACCGCGCGACCCGAGTTCCACAAGGCCTTGTTCGGGCACGACCCGACTCAGGTGGACGCTGCGATCCAGCAGCTACAAACCCGGCTCGAGGCCGCGGAGCGCGACGCCCAGGCGGCGCGGTCCCGGGTCCGCGAGCTCGAGGCGCAGCCCCAGCAGGCCGCCGGCCAGGCGGCGTTCGGCGACCTCGGCGGGCGACTCGCCGCGATCCTCAGCCTGGCCGAGGAGGAGGCCGCCGAGCAGCGCGGTGCAGCGCAGCTGGAGGCCCAGAAGCGCCTCGACGAGGCGGTTGCCGCCGCGGAGACCGCCCAGGCCGATGCGCTGCGCTACGCCGAGCGGGTGCGCAACGACGCGGACCTGGAGGCGGCCCAGGTCGTCGAGGAGGCGCGGCGGCAGGCCACGGACCTCGTCGACGACGCGGAGCGCGAGTCGTCTGCCTTGCGTGCCGAGGCCATGGCCCTGCTGGAGACCCAGCGCGCCACCGGTGCCGCTGCAGCAGCGGATCTCGAGAAGACCCTGGCGGCTCGGCGCGACCAGGCGGCGTCGGAGATCGCCGCTCAGCTCGCGGCGCACGAAGGCACGTTGGCCGCCGCCGAGGCCCGCGCGGTGGAGCTGGCCGCGGAGTCGGAGGCCGCTCACGACGAGGCGCGCGGGATGGCGACTGCCCACGTCGCGCAGGCCGAGGAGCAGGCCGCGCTGATCCTTCAACGAGCTCGGGCGCAGGCCGACCGGATCACCCGCAACTCGGAGCGCGAGGTGAGTGCGGCGTCGGCCCGCCGGGACAGCATCAACGTGCAGCTGGACATCCTGCGCCAGATGCTGGCGTCGCTCGACGGGCCCACTGTCGCTGGAGAGCTCGTCGCCGACGAGTCGGCGGCCTCCTTGCCGGCGGGCTCGTCCGCTCCTGAGGGCGACGACGTGAGCGCCGACGAGCCGAGTGCCGAGTCCGATGCCATGAGCGACGAAGCGGAGGCGGCCCAGCCGGTCGACGAGGAGCCTGTCTGGTACGAGACCCTGGAGGGTGGGGAGCCGCAGCCCGTCGCCGCGGGGTCCGCCTCCGCCGCTGAGGCTGACGGCAACACCACGAGGTCCGCCGGGTCCCGTCGACCACCTCGGAACTGACCTCAACCGGCGACGACGTGATCTCCGGACTCGGTGGCAACGACACGCTCTCCGGAGACAACTACTCGCCAGCCGAAGGCGACGTCGTCATCTGGGTTCCCTGACCAGCGGCGTCGCCAAGGGAGGGCGAGCCTCCCTTGGCGACCCCTTGGCTCAGTAGTGACCCTTGGAGAGACGCTTGGTGAACTGGGCCTCCCAGGTGCGGACCGCCGCTGACCCACTTGACGCAGGCGCTGCAGAGCGGGCCGCGAGAGACAACACCGTGGGCTTCGATCCCGTGAACAGCCATGCGTCGAACAGGTCGTCGAGCTGCTGGCCAGACACGCGCTCGGCCAGTTCGATGAACTGGGCGGTCGTGCCTGTGCCACCGCCTCGCTCCTCCACCCACTGGCGAGCGATCCGGAAGAAGGCGTCATCACCCACCCGGTTGCGCAGCACCTGCAGCGTCATCGCTCCCCGGAGGTAGACGGGGTTGCCGAAGAGGTCGTCCTGCGGCGGTTCGCCGATGACGAAGTCCCAGAACGGGTCGTCCTCCGGGATCGCGGCGTAGTTGGCATCGAAGGCGTCTTGCGGCGTGAAGAAACCCTCGTGCTCGCCCCAGATCCACTCGGCGTAGGTGGCCCAACCCTCGTTGAGCCAGATGTCCTGCCATTGTTCGAGCGCGACGTGGTCGCCGTACCACTGGTGGGCGAGCTCGTGGGCGACGACGAAATCGCCCTGGTCGGGCCAGAAGTACTTCGAGTAGACCGGTCTCGTCTGCGTCTCGAGGGCGAAGAAGAGGTCCGGCTGGTCGTCGACGATCGCTCCGACCGTGCTGAACGGGTACTTCCCGAAGGCCGACGACAGCACGTCGACGACCTCGCCCTGGCGCGCCAGCGAGGCGTTGATCGACGGCCCGAGCGGGCCGCTCAGCAGGTCGGGATCGACCGCGTCGTAGAACGGCAGCCCGGACGCGGTCGTGCCCTGACGCACGTCCCACTGACCGATGTCGATCGTGGCCAGGTAGCTGGCCATGGGTTCCGCTGCGTGCCAGTCGAACCGGGTTGTGCCGCCCTGGGTCGTCGTTCCCGTGAGGAACCCGTTGGCCACCACGCCCAACCCCTGGGGCACGGTCACGTGGAAGTCGTACGCCGCCTTGTCCCTCGGGTGGTCGTTGACGGGGAACCAGCCGGCCGCCACGTCGGGCTGCCCGGCCACCGTCGCGCCGTCGTCGGTCGCCATGAACCCCGTGCGCAAGTCGAACCCGGCAACGGGGATGAGGAACTCCTTGGGCACACCGGAGTACGTGGCCTGGATGGTGATCGGGTCGCCTGACTTGATCTTGTGCTGCGGCACGACGACAAGCTCGGCCCCATCACGGGTCCACGCGGCCGGCTTGCCGTCGACGACAAGACTGCTGATGGTCATGCCGTCGAAGTCGAGGTCGAAGCGGTAGAGGTCGGCGGTCGCCCTTGCGGTGATGACCGTCGTCGCCGACCAGACGTCCGTCGCCGGGGCGTAAGTGCCGGTGATGTCGTAATGCTGGACGTCGTAGCCGCCGTTGCCGGCTAGCGGGTAGTAGAGGTCGCCGACACCCGGGGCACCAGCGGTGTAACGGCCGTTCTTCTGGCCGGAGTCGTCTGCGCGGGCGAGCGGAGCGCAGAGGGTGAGTGCGATGGTCGTGGCTGCGGCGACCGACACCGTCACCGTCGCGCGGGTCCTGAGCTGTCCTCCCATAGTGGCCTCCCTGATGGCCGCGTGCCGGGTGGCGCGCATTCAAACGCTACTGCGGGAGAACGCCGCTGAACATAGGAATGCGAACGCTGTAGCCGTGCGCGAAACCGGCCGGCGTTACGTCACCGCGCCGGCGGCGCGCAGCTCAGCGACCCGCTCTGGCCCATACCCGAGCTCGGTGAGGATCGCGTCGGTGTGCTCGCCCACCCGCGCCGGCGGCGGCGGGACGGGGGTATCACTGCGGCTGAACCGTGGCGAGACGGCCGGCTGCGGAACGTCGTACCCCGGGATCGGCTGGTATGCCTCGCGCGCCACCGCCTGCTCGTGCCGGGTGGCCTCCTCTAGGTCGAGAACCGGTGTCACGCAAGCGTCGTGGTCACGGAACGCCGCCGCCCACTGGTCACGCGTCCGGGTCGCGAAGGCGTCGGTCAGGGCCGCCCGCAGCGCCGGCCAGAGCGACCGATCCTTGTGGGCCCGGCGCAACGGGTCGTCAGCCGGCATGCCGAGCACGTCCAGCGCTACGTGGAAGAACCGCTCCTCCACCGTCCCCATGGCGACCCACCGGCCGTCGGCGCAGGCATACGTGTCGTAGTAGGGACAGCCGGTGTCGAGGAGGTTCCGGCCCCGGTCGCCGGACCAGACGCCCTGGGCCCGCAGTCCCTGGACGAACCCCATGATCGTCGTCGTCGCGTCGAGAACGTTGGCGTCGACGACCTGGCCGCGGCCGCTCGACCGCGCCTCGAGGAGGGCGCAGACGATCCCGAACGCCATCGACGAGGCGCCACCGCCGAGGTCGCCGACGAGGTTGATCGGCGGTACCGGCCGCTCGCCCGCGCGACCGATCGACCAGAGCGCGCCGGTGAGGCCGATGTAGTTGATGTCGTGGCCGGCGACTCCGGCCCACGGCCCGTCCTGGCCGAACCCGCTCAGCCGCGCGTAGACCAACCGCTTGTTCACCTCGAGGCACGCGTCCGGACCGATTCCCAACCGCTCGGCCACCCCAGGGCGGTAGCTCTCGAGCAGCACGTCCGCGGCGCGGACCAGGTCGAGAACGACCTGAACCCCGTCGGGCGACTTGAGGTCCACGGCCACCGACCGGCGGCCTCGCTCGATGACAGGGTTGACCGTGTAGTCGCCGCTGGCCGGGCCAACGCGATCGACGCGGACGACCGACGCCCCCATGTCGGCGAGGAGCATGACGCAGAACGGACCCGGCCCGATGCCCGCCAGCTCGACAACGCGGACGCCGGCGAGAGGACCGGGTTCAGCCACGGGCGGACTCCTCCACGAGCAGGGCGCGCAGCCGCGCCTTGGCCACCTTGTCGAGGGTCGATCGTGGCAGGTCGTCGACGACCCGCACCTCACGGGGTCGGCGCGGCCCGACGAGCAGGCCGGCGCAGTGCTCGGCGAGCGATGCGTCTGTCCAGGTCGAGTGCGGCGCCACGGTGACGAAGGCAATCGGGACCTCACCCAGCATCGGGTCCGGCCGCCCCACGACGGCCGCCTCGCGCACGCCGACGACGCCGCGGAGGACCCGCTCGATCTCCGGGGCGCCGACGTTCTCACCGCCCACCTTGAGGACGTCTTTGTCCCGCTCGACGAAGGTCAGCGCGCCGGACTCCTCCCAGCGCACCCGGTCGCCGGTCCGGAACCAGCCGTCGTCGGTGAACGCCCGCGCGGTCGCTTCGGCGTCGCCGAGGTACTCCGAGAACAGCGAGACGCCTTGCTGGCCGCGGACCAGTAGCTCGCCGGTGCCGCCCGGGCCGACTGACCGGAGGTCGTCGTCGACCACGTTGACGCCGTACTCCGGCGCGGGACGACCCATCGTCCCCTCGGCGTCGGGGTGCGCCAGGCTTCCGACGATCGGATGGGTCACCGTCTCGGTCATGCCGAACCAGCCGATCACCGGCACGCGCCCCGTGGCCGCCGACGGCGACAGGGTCGAGCTGTTGCCCCAGCCCCGGTATGCGTGTCGAACCGGTGCCTCCTGGGTCGCCAGGGCGCGCACGCAGAACGACACCACCGAGGTCCAGGTCGCCGCATACCGCACCGACACGGGCCAGAACCGGGACGCCGAGAACCGTGGCACCAGCACTATCTGTCCCCCGGACCAGAGACTGGAGAGGAACGAGTACGACAGCCCGTTGGTGTGGAACAGCGGCAGGTGGATGAGGTTGACGTCGGCCGTCGTCAGGCCCTGGTGCGCCGCCCCGACCTGCCCCGCCCACAGGCAGTTGGCCTGCGTCCAGACGACGGCCTTGGGCCGCGCGGTCGTCCCGGAGGTGTACTGGATCGACGCCGGGGCGTCGTGGGCGACCGGCGCCAGGGCGCGCGGTTCGCCGGAAAAGCGTTGCAGCGTATGCCGGTTCGTGCCGAGGTCGGGAATGTCGAGGACGTCGGCAGTTGGCATCACGGCTCCGGTCCCCGAGGTGACTACAATCCGCGGCCCGCTGTGCGAGGCGACGTAGGCGAGGTCGTCAGCGGTCGCCCGCGGGTCTAAGCAGACGGCCACCGCACCGAGCGACGCCACCGCGCACCAGACGACGAGGAGCTCGGGGCAGTTGGGCAGCACCAGTGCTACCCGGTCGCCCGGGCGGACGCCGCGAGCGGCGAGTCCGGCGGCGAATCCCCTTACCGCCGCGGCGAACTCGCCGCGCGTCCAGGTCACAGATTCGCCATCGACTGGCACCCAGGTGAGGAAGGGGCGACTTCCGTCGAGGGCGGCCCAGCGCTCGACCAGCCAGCCGAGGTCCCGGCCGAGGCTGGGGACGATCGGCGCGCGGGTCACCGGGTCGCCTCGAGACCCCGCCAGCTTGACTCGGCGTCAAGCGGCTCGACCCTCGTTGCACCATGCGTCAAGCGGGTCCAGCCTGCGTCATGCTGCTCGACGCCGCGTCGACCTTGGCGGTGCGACACGTCACCTGACCGGGTGCATAGCCGCCCAGCGGACTCGGGCCGGCTCACTCCTGCGGCCACTGCAGGTGCCGGACCGTGAAGAACTCGGCGAACCCGTCCATCCCCATCTCGCTGCCCACGCCCGACCGCTTGAACCCGGTCCACGGCACGTCGGGGCGGGCACCGCCGCCACCATTGATCGCCACCGTGCCCGTCTCCAACCGGAGGGCGACCTCGCGCGCCTCCGCCGGGTCGCCCCACACCAACGCGTTGAGGCCGTACCGGCTGTCGTTGGCAAGCTCGACCGCCTCGTCCACGCTGTCGTAGGGCATCACCGTCGCTACCGGGGCGAACAGCTCGTCCTGGCAGATCTCGTCGCCGGCCGCCACGTCGGCGACCAGCGTCGGCTCGAGGTAGTAGCCGGGCAGGTCCGGCCGCCCACCGCCGACGAGGACGCGCGCCCCACGCTCGACGGCACGGCGCAGGTAGCCCTCGACGCGCTCCCGGTGCTCAGCGCTGATCAGCGGTCCGACCTCGGTGGCCTCGTCACGCGGGTCGCCGACCGGAACGGCGTCTTGCAGGAAAGCCATCGCCGCCTCGACGAAATCGTCGAACTGGCTGCGGTGCACGAGAATTCGCGTGGTCGCGCCGCAACCCTGTCCGGCGTTGCGGCAGAACCGCAACATCGACGGACCGACCGCTCGACTGAGGTCCGCGCCCGGCAGCACGACGGTGGGCGACTTGCCGCCGAGCTCGAGAACGACCTTGGTATGCAGCGGCGCCGCGGCTTCCGCGACGGCCGCGCCGACGGCATTGGAACCGGTGAAGGACACCAGGTCGACGTCGGGGTGCCCACTCAGTCGCTGGCCGACGTCCGGGCCGCCTGGAACGAGGCTGAGGACACCGGGCGGCACTCCGGCCTCCTCCGCGAGCCGGACCACCTCGACCGAGCAGAGCGCTCCGCGCGGCGACGGCAGCAGGACGACGGTGCAGCCGGCCGCCAGTGCCGGGCCGACCTTCCAGGCGATCATGTTGACCGGGTAGTTGTACGGCGTGACGGCGGCGACGACGCCGATCGGCACCCGAAGCAGCTCGCTCTCGACGCGGACCGGGGTCTCCAGCGGAGCCAACCGCTCGCGATAGCCGCCGCGTGGTCCCGACTCGGCCACGTCGGCCGCCCACCGGAGGTTCGCGACTGGCGTGGCGGTCTGCAGGGTCCGGGCCAGCGAGATCGGCGAGCCGACCTCGGTGACGACCAGCTGGGCCAGCTCCTCGTGGTTATTCTCGAGCAGGTCGGCGAACCGGCGCAGCACCGCGGCCCGCTCCCCCGGCCCGGTCCGGCTCCACGACGTGAAGGCGACGCGGGCCGCCGCGACGGCCGCATCGGCCTGGGCGACCGACGCGAGGCGCCACGTCGCGAAGGTGGCGCCCCGGCTCGGGTCGACCGACGCATACTCCGCGCCGTCGCCGGCTGCCCAGCGGCCGTCGACGTAGACGGTGGAGGTCGTCACATCACACCTCCAGGTCGAGGACGTGCGACTGGAACGACTTGCCGTGCGGGTCGACCCGAAGGGTCATCGACACCCCGCCGCCCAGCGCCCGGTCGAGGACGAAGTTGAGCCCGTGGACGTTCGGCAGCTCGTACCGCACCACATCGCCCTCGACGAGGCCACCGAAGTGGTCCCGCACGCGCTCGGCCGTGACCCGCTCGACAAGCAGCGGGTAGTCGGCGGGGTCGTCGACGAAGACGCAGATGTTGCTGACGTCGCCCTTGTCGCCGGACCGGCTGTAGGCGATCTCCCGGAGCTTCACGAGGTCACCACCTCGGTCTCGAGACGGACCAGCTCCCGGGGTACGTACGCCGGTGTCACGCCAAGGGCTGGAACTACAGAGGTGACGACTCCCCCGCCACCGGCCGGGCCGAAGTACAGCAGCTCCACCTCGTGCGCGGCGTCGCGGGCCAGCTCCTCGGACTCGGTGCGGACGGCCAGCCGGAGCCGGACCTCGGTCGGGTATGCGGTGCCGGTGCCCTCTTTCTCGCCGAACAGCGAGTTCAGCCCCTGAAGGTCGATCCGCACCTCGTCGCCCGGGTCGAGCAGCTCGTCGAGGTGGGCGCGGAGGATCTCCTCGGCCCGGCGTGCGCGTTCGAGGCAGCCCGGGCCGCCGTAGGAGATCTCGCCCGTGGCGCGGTACCCCTGGTCGACGCCGACCAGCACCTTGAGCGTGGCCGGCCACTCGCGACCGCGGGCCCCGGACAGTCGGACCCGGTCGCCGCCGAGATCATCGACCCGCACCTCGGAGAAGTCGGCCGTCACGTCGGGCGTGAGGTAGGTCCGGGGGTCGTGGATCTCGTAGTACAGCTGCGTCTTCATGGTCCGCTCGTCGACCGCGCCACCGGTGCCGTCCAGCTTGGTGATGACGGCGGCGTCGCCGGTGACCTCAGCCAGCGGGAAGCCGAGCCGGTGCGGGTCGGGGACGACGCGGTACGGCGGGTCCTCGAAATTGCCGCCGGTGCTGTGGACGCCGCACTCGAGCAGGTGGCCGACCATCGTGGCGTGCCCGACGGCGTCCCAGTCGTCGAGCGACCAGCCGAGCTCGTGGCAGATCGGACCGACGAACAGCGAGGGGTCGGCGAGCCGGCCGCCGACCGTGATCTGGGCGTCCTCGCGAAGACAGTCGACGATCGGCTCGGCCCCGATGTAGGCGTTCGCGGAGACGATCCGGTCGCCCAGGGCGCCGACCGTGGTACCGAGCTCAGGGAGCGAAACATCCTGCGCGCGAACGAGATCGAGGACGTCGTCGCCCAGGATCACGCCGAGGCGGATCCCGGACAGCCCGACCTCCCTCAGACCCGTGACGAAGTCACCGACCGCCGCGTCGGGGTTGGCCGCGCCGAAGTTGCCCACGACCCGGCCGCCCGCGGCGAGGTACCGGCGCAGCAGCGGGACCAGCCGGCCGATCCGCTCGTCCTGACCGGCAGCCGGGTTGCGCCGGCGGCGGACGTGGGCGAGCGCCATGGTCCGCTCGGCGAGGCAGTCGAACCCGATGTAGGTGACCCGCCCGCTGTCCGCCATGGCGGCGGCCGGCGCGAGCCGGTCGTTGGCGTAGGCCGAGCCCGAGCCGATCGCGAGGGTGCCGCTAGAGCCGCCCCGAGGCATACCTCAGGAGACCTCGATGGCCAGCTCGGGGCAACTGTCCGCGGCGAGCTGGGCGTCGTCCTCCTCGCCCGCGGGCACCGTCTCGCTCTTCACGTAGGCGTGTCCGTCCTCCTCGCGCGCGAAGAATATCTCGGGTGCGCTGAGGCGGCACAGGCCGTGTCCCTGACAGCGTTCCTCGTCGACACGTACCTGCATCGGGAGCCTCCCTTGGCGCGTTCCAGTGACATTGACAATGGCCGGATCTAGTATAACCATGATCACTTATAAGGGAACCCCTGCGAGAGGCGAGCAGCGATGACAGAGGCCGGCCGTTGCCCGGTGGTCCACTTCGACCACAACTCCGACGAGCACTCCGCTGACCCAGTCGGGTCCTACCGCGCGTTGCGCGAGCAGGCCCCGGTCGCGTGGTCGGAGGCGCACGGAGGCTACTGGGTCCTGTCCAGCTACCAGGCCGTGTTCGAGGCGGCGCGCCACGACGAGATCTTCTCGTCCGAGCGCAACAGCTACGGCGGCGAGGGCCTCTCGGTCGTCATCCCCAAGACGCCGATGCACTTCCACATCCCCATCGAGATCGACCCGCCGAACTTCCGCAAGTGGCGCAAGCTGATCAACCCGATCACCGCGCCGGCCGCCGTCGAACGGATGAAGGGGATGGTCGAGCATTACGTCACCTACTTCATCGACCAGGTGATCGAGACCGGAGAGGCCGACATGACGTCGGTCATCGGCGTTCCGTCCCTCGTCACCGTCGACTGGCTGGGCCTCGACGTCAAGGACTGGCGCCGGTATGCGGCGGCGCACCACGCGGTGCTTGCGGCGGTTCCGGGTTCGGAGCAGTACCGGCAGGCGGTCGAGGTCGACTTCCCGTACATCAACGAGAAGACCTGGGAAGTCATCCGCGCCCGGCGCGAGAACCCGCAGGACGACATCATCAGCTACCTCGTCCAGCAGGAGGTCGACGACCGGCCGGTGACCGACGACGAGGTGTTCTCGATCGTCGACCTGCTGCTCGCCGGTGGCGTCGGCACGACCGCGTCGCTGGTCAGCAACACCGTCGTCTGGCTCTACAAGAACCCGGACGTGCGCCAGGAGCTGATCAACGACCCGTCGTTGCTGGACAAGGCGATCGAGGAGTTCCTCCGTTACTTCTCCCCCACCCAGGCCCTGGCCCGGACCGTCGTCGAGGACACCGAGTTCCTCGGCTGCCCGATGAAGGTCGGCGACCGGGTGCTGCTGGCCTGGAACTCGGCGAACCGCGACGGAGACCAGTTCGACAACCCCGACGAGCTGGACATCAAGCGGTGGCCGAACCGGCATACGGCGTTCGGTATCGGTGTGCACCGGTGTGCCGGCTCCAACCTCGGTCGAGTGATGGCCAAGGAGCTGCTCGGCCAGATCCTCGAGCGGATGCCCGACTACGTCGTCGACGTCGACGCGCTGGAGCCGTACCCGCATCAGGGCACCAACACGGGGTACCAGCGCATCCCGGCCACGTTCACGCCCGGCCCGCGACGGCTGGTCGGCGCGGACGCGCCGGCCGTCGCCTACTGATCTCACTCGGTATGCCGTTGACCTCGCCTTCTCCCGTCGACGTCGTGGTCATCGGGACCGGCGCAGCCGGCCTCGTGGCCGCCCTCGCCGCGGCGGACTCCGGGGCGTCGGTGACGCTGATCGAAAAGGCCGACCAGGTCGGTGGCACCACCGCCCTCTCCAGCGGCGTGGCATGGATCCCGGCCACGTCCGTGGCGGCTGCGGCTGGCGCGGTGGACTCCCGCGAGGCCGGCCTCGCGTATCTGAACTCGTTGTCGCACGGGATGATTCGGCCGGAGATGGCACAGGCGTTTGTCGAGTCTGGCGACGAGGTCGTCGAGTGGCTGCGGACGCGGACACCCTTGACCCTGCGGCTGGTCCCGGGCTTCCCCGACTATCACCCAGAGCACCCCGGCGGAATGCCGCGCGGCGGTAGGTCGCTCGAGCCGGAGCTCATCTCGATGGACAGGTTGGGCGGCTGGGGCGACCGGATGGTCGGCACGCCTCGGCCCATGAGGGTCACCGAGACGCCGGTGGGAGGCGGCACCGGTGTCCTGCCGCTGGAGATCGAGACGGACCGGCGGGCGTCCCACGTCGAGGGTCTGGGCCGGGCCCTCGTGGCGGCGCTGTTGCGCGGGTGTCTGGACCACGGCGTGGTCCCACGGACCGGCGTCCGAGCCCTGCGCCTGCTGACGAACGACGGCCGCGTCACTGGAGTCGAGGTGGAGACACCGGACGGCCGCGAGGAGATCTCAGGCGGCTCAGTCGTCCTCGCCACCGGTGGCTTCGAGTACGACGCGGAGCTGGTCCGGGCGTTCTTACGCGGACCGATGCGCGAGCCGGCCGGCGTTCCGAGCAACACCGGGGACGGGCTGCGGATGGCGATGCGGTTGGGCGCCGCGCTCGGCGCCATGCGCGAGGCGTGGTGGGTGCCCGTGGTTCGGCTCCCGGGCGAACGCGCCGACGGCGGCAGCAACGTCCAGCTGGTCCTCCGCGAGCGCACGCTGCCGCGCTCGATCGTGGTCAACCGTTCCGGTCGCCGGTTCACCAACGAGGCAGCCAACTACAACGCGCTCGGCGGAGCCTTCCACACCTTCGACCCCGGGTCGTTCGACTACGTGAACCAGCCCTGCTGGCTGCTCTTCGACCAGGGGTTCGTCGACGCATACGGAGGTTTCGGTACCGCGCCGGGCGGCCCGGCGCCGGAGTGGCTGATGGCCGCGGACAGCCTCGCCGACCTGGC
>DASTNV010000319.1:0-11257 GCA_035762725.1 Lapillicoccus sp.
GAGCGGGCTGTAGGCCTCGAGGGCGATCTGACGGCGCTCGCTGCCCTCGAGGAGCTGCCGCCGGAACTCGAACGGGCTGAACTGCACCTGGTTGACGACCGGGGCCTCGCCACCCAGCTCGAGAACCGCGTCGAGCTCGTCGACGCTGAAGTTCGACACCCCGATCGACCGGGCGTACCCGCGGTCCTTGGCCGCCTGCATACCCTCCCAGGCCCACGTGGGACCGCCCTGCGGCCAGTGGACGATGTAGAGGTCCAGGGTGTCCACCCCGAGCCGCTCGAGACTGCGCTGCGCCTCCGCCACGGGATCCTTGTGCCCCGGGTAGAACTTGGTCGTGACAAAGACCTCGTCGCGGGGCAGGCCGTAGTCGCGGAGCGCCCGTCCGACGCTCTCCTCGTTCCCGTAGGCCTGGGCGGTGTCGATGTGCCGGTACCCCGCGTCGAGCGCCCAGCGCACCGCGTCCTCGCAGGTGCGACCGTCCGGGACCTGCCAGACGCCGAGTCCGAGGAGCGGGATCTCGTTGCCGTCGGCCAGTACCCTCGCCCGTCCGTTGGCCGTTGTCGCGTTCGTCGTCACTGTGCACTCCTGCGGTCGGTGGTTGACGACTCCACCCTCTCTCGACCGTCTCGACCCCGCAGAACCGGGGGTGCGGTCAGAGGAGTCCCTGGCTCTTCAACAGCAGGTAGTGGTCGGCCAGCCGGGGCGGCAGGTCCTCGGGGCTGGCGTCGATGACGGTGACGCCGAGCCGGCCGAGCAGGGCGGTGGTGCGCTGCCGCAGCGCCAGGGTGCGCTCCGCAGCCGCGGCGTCGTAGGCGTGTCGGGTCGAGTCGCGTCGGGCGGCCATCGCCTCGAGCGCGGGGTCGCTCACCGACGCGAGGACCACCCGATGGTGCGTCGTCAGGGCGGCCAGCGTCGGCAGCAGCGACTCCTCGATCGCGGCCGGCTCCAACGATGTCAGGAGCACGACCAGCGCGCGGCGCGTCGTCGTGTCGGCGACGGCCGTCGCCAGGGTCGGCCAGGAGGCTTCGAGCAGCGCCGGTTCGAGGGGCGCCATCGCGTTGACGAGATCGCCGAGCAGGGCGTTGCGGCTCGAACCGGTCACGCGGGCTCGGACCCATCGGTCACCCGCGATGAAGTCCACCCGGTCGCCGGCCCGGGAGGCGAGCGCCGCCAGGAGCAGCGCGGCGTCCATCTCGCTGTCCAACCGGGGCATGTCCTCGACCCGACCCGCCGACGTCCGGGAGGTGTCGAGGACGAGCACGACCCGGCGGTCGCGTTCGGGCTGCCAGGTCCGGACCACGACGTGCTGCCGCCGCGCGGTGGCGCGCCAGTCGATCGACCGGACGTCGTCGCCCTCGACGTAGTCGCGCAGTGAGTCGAATTCGGTTCCCTGGCCACGAATTCGGACCGCGGACCGTCCGTCGAGCTGACGCAACGTGGCCAGTCGAGACGGGAGGTGCTTCCGACTCGCGAACGGCGGCAGAGCACGGATCGCCCCGCCGACCGCGAACGAGCGCTGCCGGGCTCCGATCCCTAGCGGCCCGAAGCTGCGGATCGTCACGCGGTCCGCGAGCCGGTCGCCGCGCCGGGTCGGCAGTAGCGCCGTTGTGAACCGGCGCCGCTCGCCGCCGGGCAGCGAGAGCCGGTGCCGCTCGGTCGTGGCCCCGGCCGACGGCTGCCAGGCGTCGCGCAGCCAGCCGCGCAGGCGCCGGCTGGAGGTGTTCGTCACCAGCAGTGAGGTCGAGCCGGCCGCACCCAGCCGCACCTGCCCGACCGGCTCGCGTTGGAGGTCGAGGCTCCGGGGACTGACCGCGATGAGCATGTCCAGCAGCGTGATGGCCACGCTGATCCCGACCCAGAGCAGGACCATCTGGCGGGTCGGTTGAAGCACGACGGCGACGACCCCGAGCAGGAGCAGCAGCGGGAACCGCCCACTCACGGCCACGAGAGCTCCTGGGGTCGACGCATACCCATCCTCAGCGGGGAACCGGCACCGAGCCGATGGCGCTGGCCAGCACCGAGCCCACCGAGACCCCCTCGAGCTCGGCCTCCGGCCGCAGCGAGAGCCGGTGGGCCAGGGTCGCGTGCGCCAGGGCCTTGACGTCGTCGGGGGTGACGAAAGTGCGGCCGTTCATCCACGCCCAGGCCCGTGACGTCGCGAGCAGCGCGGTGGCGCCGCGCGGGCTGACGCCGAGAGAGAGGGAGGGCGCGGACCGGGTGGACCGGGCGATGTCGACGATGTAGCCCGCCACCTCGGGTGCGACAGTGATCGCCCGCACCGCCTCCACGCCGGCGGCCAGGTCGTCCGGCCCAGCGACCGGGCGGATCCCGGCGGCGTCCAGGTCACGCGGGTCGAACCCGGTCGCGTGCCGGCGGATGACCTCGAGCTCGTCGGCGCGCGGCGGCAGGGGCAGCACCACCTTGAGGAGAAACCGGTCCAGCTGCGCCTCGGGAAGGGGGTAGGTGCCCTCGTACTCGACAGGGTTCTGGGTCGCCGCGACGAGGAACGGCTGCGGCAGCGGCCGCGGCAACCCGTCGACGGAGACCTGTCGCTCCTCCATGGCCTCGAGCAACGACGCCTGGGTCTTGGGCGGCGTCCGGTTGATCTCGTCGGCGAGGAGCAGGTTCGTGAAGACCGGGCCCTCGCGGAAGACGAACTCCGACGTCGTGTTGTCGTAGACCAGCGACCCGGTGATGTCGCCGGGCATGAGGTCGGGGGTGAACTGGACCCGCTTGGTGTCGATGGCCAGCGCCTTGGCCAGCGCCCGGACCAGCAGCGTCTTGGCGACGCCGGGGACGCCCTCGAGGAGCACGTGACCCCGGACCAGCAGGCAGATGATGACGCCGGAGACCGCCGCCTCCTGGCCCACGACGGCCTTGCCGACCTCGCGCCGGACGGCGAGCAGCGCCTCGCGGGCCCGGTCGGAGGCCTCCTGGACCGCGGGCGGAACCGCCGGCGCTGCCGGTGGGGGCGCGGGCGGAGGGGTGGCCGCCGGGGGCGCCAGCCGCCAGTGGTCCGGCTCGGGGCGGTCGTGCGGGTAGGCCGGTTGCTCGGGCGGCGGGGCCGCGGCCGGGACCGGCGGGGGGGCGGGAGTGTCGCTCATGAGCGGCGTACTTCCTTCTCGAGGGCGGCGAGCTCGGCGGCGAGCCCGAGGAGGTGATCGTCCCGCGTTGGCGGTGGACCGAGGAGGAGGGCACCGACCTCGTCGATCCGGCGGCCGCTGGCGGCGGCGACGGCGGACACCAGTGCCTGGTCGGCACCGGGCGAGGGCAGCGCGGGCGTGGGGCGGGGGAGGCCGAGGTAGTCGGCCAGCCGGGACCGGGTCGCCTGCTGGAGCGTGGCGCCGGCCCGGGATGCGTCGCGGGCCCGCCGGTACAGCCGGCCGCGACTCTCGGTGGTCTCCACGGCGCGGACGACGACGGGGAGCGGTTCCGGGACGAGCCGGCCGAACCGCCGTCCGCGCCAGAGGATGACTCCCAGGAAGGCGACGGCTCCGAGGGCGAGGACCGGACCGAGCCACAGCGGCAGCAGGGCGTCGAGGCCGGTGTCGCCGCTCGGGACGTCCTCGCGGGACGGCACGTACCAGACGACCCGGCCGGAATGGCCGAGCGTCCGCAGCATGATCGCGGCGTTGCTGGCATCGGTGATCTGGTCGTTGGCGAGCATCGACGTGCTCCCGAGCAGCACCGTGGGCGGGACACCGCCGTGCCGCGCGATGGCGAGGTAGACCGAGTGGCCGTCGTGGGTGAAGCAGGCCGCGTCGGCGAGCGTCGAGGAGTACTCCACATGACTTCGCGACAAGGTCTCACCGGCGCGGACGTCGGTGGTGCCGCAGTCGGTGGCGACGAGGTCCTGCTCGGTGCGCCGCGCGTCGGTCACGCCGACGTCGGGAGCCACATACTGCAGGACACTCCGGTTCGGAGCGACGAGGACCAGCCGCTCGGCCTCGGCCGCGATGTCGACGAGGTCCTGGGTCGTCGACGAGGCGAGGGCGCCGGTCCGGGCGACGAAGACGGTTGTGTCGCCGTCCGCGCCGGCCCGCTCCAGCTCGGCCTGACCTCGCGCGATGTCGACGCGGATGCCCTGGGACTCGAGGACCCGGGCGAGCGCCTGGGCGCCGTTCGCGGTGGGGTTGCGCGGGTCCAGCGGCGCCGAGCTGGCCGGCCCCGGACCCTGCGACACGAAGAGGACGGCGACGGCGACGACCGCGGCCGCGAGGACCGCGACCAGCACCCAGCGCCGCCGCCAGGGCCGCCGGCGTCGCGGCTCGGCCGCATTGCCGGACTCGGTATGCGTCTGGGCCGCTTCCGGAGCGCGCTCCCAGAGCTCGGTGCTCACGACTGCACTCCCGTGAGCCAGACGGAGTCCGGCTCATCACCGTTACGGGTTGTCGGTGGAGCGGACGGGGGCGGTCGGTCGTTGCCATCGCCACGCGGCGCTCTGTAGGGCAGGGCCGGCCGAGCACCGTGGAGTGCGGCATCTGTGGATCGCGTGGCCAGTGCGTCGTCACGGGTCGCCGGCTGGTCGCCGTAGACCACCGCGTCGAAGAGGTCCATCGTGCGGCCGATGGCGTCGACGTGACCGGGAAAAGCCACGGCCAGCGCCGTCCCGACCTCGTGCGCGGTCATCGATGGCGCGTCGGGCAACAGCGTCCGGCTCTCGGCGTCGCGGGCGATTGCCCGCGTCCAGGCGACCACGGCGTCGTCGAACCGGTTCTCCGACAAGGCTTTCTCGGCTTCGCGGCGCAGCTGGTTGGCGGTGAGGACGCTGTCGCCCAGGAGTGTCTTCCGCTCGGCGACCGATCGACTCTCGACCCGGATCCGGGTGAGCAGGAACGCGATTCCCACGACGATGAGGACGACGACGCCGGTGATGACCAGCGGCGGCAGGCTCACCCCGCCGGTGCCCTGGGTGCCCTGGAGGTCGCCGAGCCGGTCGGCCAGCCAGTCCATCAGGCGTTGGAAGAGCGACCGGGTGTCCTGGTACTCGCTACCGGCCAACTCGTCGGTCAGCCACTGCCGGGCCTGGTCCGTGGACGGGTCGAGGTCGGCCGGCAGGGCACCGAGCAGGCCAGCCAGCCGGCTCACGAGCCGTTCCCCGTCGCCCGGGCGGCCCGCTGGAGGACCAGGTCGAACCCCTCGAGCCGCATCCGCTGGTCGACGTAGAGGAGCGAGAGCGCCCCGGCCGCGAAGGGGACGACCACGGTCATTGACAGCAGCGTGGCGACCGCCAACCCGAGCGAGGAGAACAGGGCGTCGAGGGTGGGACTCAGCGACAGGATGCTGGTGATGAGTGACGAGACGAGGATCAACGGCAGCTGGACCACCCAGAACGCGACGACGCAGAGGAGCCCGACGACGACCAGCCGCATGAACGTCCGCCAGAACACGCCCCGAGTCAGCGCCCAGCTGCGGCTCAGGGAGTCGAACACCGACCGTCGCTCGAGCACGACCACCGCTCCGGCCAGGCAGCAGCGGGTCAGCAGGATGGCCGACCAGGCCACCATGATCGCTCCGCCGACGAGGGAGATCAGCACGGCCGCGAGCAGGGCGTTGCCCTGGGTCGCGAGGGCGACGAGGAGGACGAAGAGAACGGCCGGCAGCGCCAGTCCGAAGGTCAACAGCGCGGCGAGTCCGACGAGCGGCAGCAGCCGCCGGCGCACGGAGCGCCACAGTTCGGAGAGGGTGGGCCGGCGGCCGAGCGCCGCCTCGCCGACGGAGTAGGAGAGCGCCCCGGCGAGGACCAGCGAGGCGAACCCGATCCCGAACAGCAGCAGCAGTCCGAAGAACGAGCTGCGGTCGACGACGGCGTCAGCACCGAGGTCGGCGTACCACGACCCCTGGGCCCCGAGCGCGGCCACGAAGATCGCCGGGACGGCGGCGACGGCTAGGACGACCAGCGTGGCGCTGAACACCGTCCCGGCGTTGCTCCGGATGTGCTTGACCGCGCCGTCGACGATGTCGCCGAGGCCCATCGGCCGCAGCGAGATGATTCCTGGCTTGTGGCTGGTGACCAGCAGCACTCGGTCGGGTCCGCGCACCACGCCGCCGCCGCGGTAGCCCGGCGTCGGGACCGGTGCTGCGGACTCGGCCGTGCCCGGAGCCACGAGCCCGCCGGTCGGTGGCGGATCCGCGGACGGGACGCTGACCGGCATACCGGCGGGGGCGGTGAGCCCTCCGGGCGGGAGGTATGCGGGTGGTCGCCGGCGCTCGTCCTCGACCGGAGCGCCGGGGGGCGGCCCGAACTGGCTCACGGCTCCCCCTGCCGTGCGTCCTGGACCTGCACTCCTGAGAACCCCTGACTCTGCCCACCGCCGCGTCGACGATGCCCGTCCGGAGAAGGTATCAAGGGCCACACTCACCAGTGACGGGTTCTACGGCGTGCGGCCGCGAGGGTCTTTGGCGGGCTCGTCAGTCCGGGTCGGCGCGCCCGCGACCGCGTCCTGCACGGAGAGGAACAGCCGGTGCACCGGTTCTCGGTACCGGCGCTCGCGCTCTGCCGCTCTCGCGAGCTTCTCCGGGCGGCCCGGATGACCCTCGCGCGGCTGGTAGAACCGCCGGGCCCACATCGAGCGGGGACGGGCGAGCCGGATCGCGCCGACGTAGAGCAGGATCGGGACGAAGAGGCCGGCCAGGCCCGTCCACACCTTGCCTTTGAGGATCGTGATCGTCGCCAGGACGAGGTCCAGGACGATGATGATGACGACCGTGGTGACCAGCGCAGCGGTCGTCTGCTCCTGGAGGTCGGTGAGCTCCGAGAGGAGCGGCGCGCCGCCGAGCAGGAGGATGCCGGTCACTCCGCCGGCGATCGCGCAGGCGTCGACCGACAGGCGGCCCTCCTCGGCCCAGTAGACGTCGTCGAGGTGGAGGATCAGCGCGAACTCGTCGAGGACGAGCGCGGTTCCGAGCCCGAACACGGCCGCGCAGATCGCGCGCCAGACGACCGGTTCGAGCGGCACGGCGAGCCCGGCCACCCCGCCGACGACCATGGCGACCGTCCCGAAGACGACGTGGTGGATGTGCAGGCCTCCGGGCGTGATGTTGCCCGGCCACCAGCTCACCTGTGCGCGGATCATCCGCACCGAGAACCGGATGAACAGGAAGGTCAGGACGAAGCCGGCAAAGAAACAGAACAGCGGCAGCCGGCCGGTGTCGAGGATGTTCTCCTGGAACCAGTCACCCACTGCGTACGCCTCCTGCGGCCAGCCGACGCTCGACGTCGGACGGGGCGGCGCAGGTGGCGCCGAGGCGTTCCATCCGGGCCATGAGGTCCGGTTCCGCGCGGGTGAGTGCCAGACCCCGGCGAACCAGCACCAACGGAGGTTTCCGCCGCTCGGCGAGGTCACGGACCAGGCGCCGCCCGAAGGTGACCCACCTCGGGTGTCGGACGCACCAGGCCGAGTGGAGCAGCCCGGCGGCCCGCAGCTCGCCGATGATCTCGGCGGCGAAGATGCCCTCGGCGACGATCAGGCCGTCCGGTGGGGCCTCAACGCGCGCCGTGCCGACCGCCGCCGAACGCGAGATGTCGTAGACCGGCACCTCGATCGAGCCGGTCGTGACGAGCCGGTCCAGCGCGCGAACGGCAGCGGCGGCGTCCCACGACGCCGGGTCGTCCCAGTCGACGATGGTCGTGCCGCCGAGGTCGCGGGTCGGCAGCGCCGGATCGTCACCGTCGCGGTAGAAGTCGTCGAGCCGCACCACCGGCCATCCGTACGCCGCGTGCAGCCGCGCGGCCAGGCGCGACTTCCCAGCGCCGGACGGCCCAGCAAGCACGACGACGCGCCCCCGCCCTCCATCGGTTCGTGCTCTGAACCGATCGTTTTTCGGTGTCGTCCAGAGCACGAATCGGGGGAAGCTCACCGGCCCTTGGGGTGCCAGACGGTCTTGGTCTCGAGGAAGGCGCGGACCCGGTGCAGCCCGGGGGCGGCGGCCCAGTCGGGTTCGACCGCGGTCGCGCCGGCGCCCCCCGGACGGAGCACGCGCTTCACCGTGTCGGCCGCGGCGGCCTCGAGGTCGGCCCAGACCACGCCCTCGGCGTCGGCCGCACCGGTGAGGTCCAGCGCGTTGACGTCACGGTGGGAGGCCAGCCACGGAGCCACCTCGGCGGCGGACCCCGTCAGCACGTTGATGACCCCGCCCGGGACGTCGCTGGTGGCGAGCGCCTCGGCGAGGGTGACCGCCGGAAGCGGCCGGCCCTGGCTGGTGACGACGACACAGGTGTTGCCGGACACAACGATCGGCGCGACGACGCTGACCAGCCCGAGCAACGAGGAGGACTGCGGCGCCAGCGCGGCCACGACACCCGTCGGCTCGGGTGCCGAGATGTCGAAGTACGGGCCGGCGACCGGGTTGAGGTTGCCGAGCACCTGGGCCAGTTTGTCCGACCAGCCGGCGTACCAGACCCACCGGTCGATGGCGGCGGCCACCGTGGCCCGGGCCCGAGCCGCCGTGAGTCCCTCGGCCGCCGACACCTCGGCGACGAACTGGTCGAACCGGCCCTCCATGACCTCGGCTACGCGGTAGAGCACCTGCCCGCGGTTGTATGCGGTCGCGCCGCCCCAGCCGGGGAAGGCGGCCCGGGCCGCGATGACGGCGTCGCGAGCGTCCTTGCGCGACGCCTGGGACGCGTTCGCGAGGAACCGGCCCTTGGTGTCGGTCACGACGTAGGACCGGCCCGACTCGCTGCGCGGGAAGGCGCCGCCGATGTAGAGCTTGTAGGTCTTCCGGACGTCCAGGCGCGGCGACGTCGTGGTGGCGGCAGGGGTCACTGCTCGACCCCCGTCGCGACGTAGGCCTCCAAGCCGTGCCGACCGCCTTCGCGGCCGTAGCCCGACTCCTTGTAGCCGCCGAACGGCGACGTCGGGTCGAACTTGTTGAACGTGTTCGCCCAGACGACCCCGGCCCGGAGCTGGTCGGCCATCCAGAGGATGCGGGAGCCCTTCTCGGTCCAGACGCCGGCGGACAGGCCGTACGGCGTGTTGTTCGCCTTCGCGACCGCCTCCTGCGGCGTCCGGAAGGTCAGCACCGAGAGCACCGGCCCGAACACCTCCTCCTGCGCGATGCGGTGGGTCTGCGCGACGCCGGTGAACACCGTTGGGGGGAACCAGAATCCGCGGCTCGGCAGGTCACACGGCGGGCTCCACCGCTCGGCGCCCTCTTGCTCGGCGATGCCCGACAGCTCGCGGATCCGGTCCAGCTGGGCGGCCGAGTTGATGGCGCCGAGGTCGGTGTTCTTGTCGAGCGGGTCGCCGACCCGGATCGTCGTGAGCCGCCGCTTGAGCTTGCGGATCACCTCGTCGTGCACCGACTCCTGGACCAGCAGCCGCGATCCCGCGCAGCAGACATGACCCTGGTTGAAGAAGATCCCGTTGACGATGCCCTCGACCGCTTGGTCGACCGGTGCGTCGTCGAAGACGATGTTGGCCGCCTTGCCGCCGAGCTCGAGCGTCGCGCGCACCCGGGTACCCGCGATCGCCCGGGCGATCGCCTTGCCGACCTCCGTCGACCCGGTGAAGGCCACCTTGTCGACGCCCGAGTGTTCCACCAGAGCCCGGCCGGTGTCGCCGGCCCCGGTGACGATGTTGACGACGCCGGGAGGAAGGTCGGCCTGCTGGCATACCTCGGCGAACAGCAACGCGGTCAGCGGTGTGGTCTCGGCCGGTTTGAGGACGACCGTGTTGCCGCAGGCCAGGGCCGGCGCGATCTTCCAGGCGAGCATGAGCAGCGGGAAGTTCCACGGGATGACCTGACCCACGACCCCGATCGGTCGCGGCGGCGGGCTCCCCGCCGGCGCCAGACCCGCGTACTCGAGCTTGTCGGCCCAGCCGGCGTGGTAGAAGAAGTGCGCCGCCGCGAGGGGGATGTCGACGTCGCGCGACTCCTTGATCGGCTTGCCGTTGTCGAGCGTCTCGAGGACGGCGAACTCGCGGGCGCGTTCCTGGAGGATGCGGGCGATGCGGAAGAGGTACTTGCCGCGGTCGGCGCCAGACATCCGGCCCCAGGCGCCTCGGTATGCCTGTCGCGCCGCCTTGACGGCGCGGTCGACGTCGTCGGCGCTGGCCTCGGTGACGTCGGCCAGCACCTCCTCCGTGGCGGGACTGATCGTCTTGAAGCTGGCGTCGCCGGTGGACTCGACGAACTCGCCGCCGATGAAGAGGCCGTAGGACGTTCGGAGGTCGACGACGGAGCGGGACTCGGGGGCGGGCGCGTACTCGAACTTGGTCATCTCGTTCTCAATCCAGCGTCACGTAGTCGGGACCGGAGTAGGCGCCGGTGCGCAGCTTCTGGCGCTGCAGGAGCAGGTCGTTGAGCAGGCTGGACGCCCCGAACCGGAACCAGTCCGGGTCCATCCAGTCGTCCCCTGCGATCTCGCTGACCATGACGAGGTACTTCAGCGCGTCCTTGCTGGTCCGGATGCCGCCCGCCGGCTTGACGCCGACCTGGACGCCGGTCGACTCCTGCCAGTCACGGACCGCCTCGAGCATGATCAGCGTCACCGGGAGGGTCGCGGCCGGTTGCACCTTGCCGGTGGACGTCTTGATGAAGTCGCCGCCGGCCAGCATGGAGAGGTAGGACGCGCGGCGGACGTTGTCGTAGGTGACCAGCTCGCCGGTCTCCATGATGACCTTGAGGTGCGCGTCGTGGCCGTCCGCCCGGCGGCAGGCCTCCCTCACTCCGACGATCTCCTCGAAGACCGTGAGGTAGTCACCGGCCAGGAACGCGCCGCGGTCGATGACCATGTCGATCTCGTCCGCGCCCGCGGCGACCGCGTCGGCGGTGTCGGCGAGCTTGACCGGCATACTGGCTCGTCCTGACGGGAAGGCCGTGGCGACGGCGGCCACATGGATCCCGCTGTCGCCCAATGCTTCTCGGGCGACCTCGACCATGTCGCCGTAGACGCAGATGGCGGCCGGACGGGGCGTCGACGGGTCGGTCGGGTCGGGGACCAGAGCCTTGGCGCAGAGCGAGCGGACCTTGCCGGGGGTGTCCGCGCCCTCGAGGGTGGTGAGGTCGATCATCGAGATCGCCATGTCGATGCCCCACGCCTTGGCGGTGGTCTTGATCGACCGAGTGCCGAGGGCGGCGGCGCGGGCCTCGCAGCCCACCTGGTCGACTCCGGGAAGGCCGTGGAGCCACGTGGTGAGCGCCCGGTTGGTCACCCGGCCGACGCCGAGGATGTCGCGTGCTCGCTCGGTGGCCCGCTCTCCGACACTGGCGAGGGTGGTCATCTCGTGAGTCTAGTTGCACCCCGGGCGGC
>DASTNV010000320.1:0-3723 GCA_035762725.1 Lapillicoccus sp.
GGACAGGACGTGAGCCATGCGGCCCAGCCTATGGGGGTGCCGCCACCGACTTTCCGCGCGGGGCTTTCTCGCTTCCGGGCGCCTCTTGTTGAGGAATCCGGTGCGGGAAATCCGACAAATCGCCCACGAATCGCCAACAACAGGCGCCCGGAAGCGGGAAAGCCGCCGGAGGGGTCAGGCGAGGAACTGGCGGATCAGGGCCGGGTCGATCTCGTGGGCCAGCGCCACGGCGTCGCCGACGGGCAGGTCATATGCCGTATACCCCTGCTTCCCGGCCGCCGTCGTTGCGGTGAGGTGGGCCAACCCCACCCGCCGCTGGAACCACGACGAGTGGACGTTCCAGCCGATGATCCCCGTGCGCTGGACCACGTCCCGCCGTCGTAGGAACGACCCGGCACGGACCACGAGGTGCGTCGGCGTCAGATGGTGGCCGAGCCCGGCGTACCGGTCCCGCGCCACGAGCGGCATGACCAGCGTGGGCGTGAACGCGGCCACCGCCAACCCGATCGGCCACTCCCGCCACCAGGTCAGCAGCAGCACAACGAGGAGGATCAGCAACGCCGGAACCAGTGCCCGCACGTACCGTCGCCGTCGCGCTGCCACCCCGTGCTGCGTCAGCAGAGCGTCGAGGGCCGACGGGTCGTCGACGACCGCCGTGGCGACCTCCTCGACGACCCGGCGCGGCGCGGGCGGGACCAGCCACGCCGTACCCCGCCGGTCCTCGCGTCGGCTCAGGCCGGTCGTGATGACGTGCAGTCGCCCGCCGCCGACCAGCCGCAACCCGAGCGGCTCCCCCACCTCGAGGCCGCGGATCCGCTTCTCCTCGATGCTCGTCGCCCGGCTGGTGAGCAGCCCGCGCGTCACGTGCAACGTCCCGCCGCTGTGCCGGGTCAGCCGGAACCCCCAGAACTGCAGCAGGTACCCGATAACCGACAGCACCGTGACGATGACGAGCAGCGCGACGATCCCGACGAGCGAGTCGATCCACCACGCGGAGTCGTCGATCCGGTCGAACGCCTCGGTCAGCAGGCCGCGCTCGAGGATGCGAGTGATGAACTGGTTGGCGAACCCGAAGATCGCCAGCGCCGACACGACACCGGTCATCGTCACCGGCGCGTACCGCACCCAGCGCGGGTCGAGGCGGAGCAGCTCCGTTTCGGTCTCGATGGGAACACCCGGCGCGTCGACCGGCGGCTCCAACGCATACGGCTCACCGGTCGGTGGTGGTGCGGTCGACCCGGACGGTATGCCAGAGCCCGGGGCCGCCGTGGCCGTCGCCGAGCGCAGGTGGATCAGCTCGTCGCGCAGGTGGTGCGCCTCGGGCAGAGTGAGCGCGTCGAGGACCAGCCGGTCGCCGTGACCCGAGCCCGCGGTGCCGAGCTCGACCTTGCCGAGCCGCAGGACACGGTGGATCGGCGACGAGGTGACGTCGACGGTCCGGACCCGATCAGCCGGCGTCGCGAGAAGCGTCTTGTTCAGCAACCCTTTTCGCAGCTCGATCTGGCCGTTGGTGATCCGGTAGCGCGTCGTGAGGTACCGCAGCAGCGACACCCCCACGACCAGCGGCACGAACACGTACTCGATCCACGGCGGCCGGCCGTCGTTGCCGCGGCCGAGGATGAGGATGCCAAGGAGAACCGGCAGGAACCGGATCGTCTCCTGGGCGATGTGGACGAGCAACATCCGTGGGTCGAGCCGACGCCAGTCGGTCTCCAGGTCGGAGAGGGCCGCGACCGCCTGCGGGCTGGCCGGCGTGACGACCGGTTCCGTCACGTGGCGTCACCGCGTTCCGCGATGGTCAGCGCCGTGAGGTTCTCGACGAGGCGCCGAGCCACGTCGACGTCGAGCCCATGGATCTTCAGCGGTCCCGCAGCCGACGCCGTCGTCACCGTCACGCTGGCCAGCCCGAGCGCCTGCGCCACCGGGCCGCGCGTCATGTCGACGGTCTGGATCCGGCTGACCGGCGCGATCCGGCGCTCCTGGTCGAGCCAGCCGGTCTGGGTGTAGACCGCCGTCTCGGTGTTCTCCCACCGGTGCACGCGGTAGCGCCACACCGGCATGATCGACAGATAGAGGACGCTGAAAACGAGCCACACAGCGCCGACGACGAGGTGCGGCGTCCGCGAGCCCCGGCCGTCGATGAACCACCAGGCCGCCTGGACCCCGAGCAGGACGAGCATGAAGATCGCCCCCTCGGCCAGCCACATCAGCCGCGCCTTCGGGCTCACGAGGTTCGCCGGCTCGCGCAGCCGGAGTGGCGTCCCCGGGTCCGCCTGCTCGGTCATCTCCGTCCTTCCCCGACTTCTCCACCCGTCCGACGACGGGCCACGACGGTTCGTTCCCCCGACGGTATGCCCGTGCTCACCACACCGGCTTCGGCCCACCACGGAGGAACTGCACGACCAGCGGGTTGACCACCTCCGGCGACTCCAGCGGGAGCACGTGCGTCCCCGGCAGCACCGCCAGCCGGGCGTCCGGCAGGGTCGCGACGACCTCCCGCGAGTGCTCGATGGTCACCTCGTCGCGGTCCCCCTGGAGCACCAGCACCGGGACGTTCACCTCCGCCAGCGAGGCAAGCTCGATCTCCGGCTCGGTGAGGAGCATCTGCAAGGTCTTGGCGTGGACGACCGGGAAGTGATCGGCGCCGTCGGGGCTCACCCGCGCGTACTCGTCGCGCAGGAAGCCCAGCGCGTCCGGCGAAGACAGGTCCTGCTCCAACGTGCTGCCCGGCTGCTTCCCGGACGAGTTGTAGTACTGGCCGATGAGCACCATCCGGCGCACGAGGTCAGGTCGGCGCTGCGCGACGAGGAGGGCGACGACCGCGCCGTCGCTCCAGCCGACCAGGTGCGCCGGCCCGCGGACCTCCTGGTCGAGATACGCGATGGTGTCGTCGGCCATCACCGAGTAGGTCAGCGGTCCCTCGACGTCCGGCGTATGCATGTGCGCGCGGCGCTCCGGAACATGGACCCGGTAGCCCGCCTCGACGAACGCCGGCGTCTGGGCGTAGAACGAGCTGGCGCCTCCGAAGGCGCCGTGCAGCAGCACCACGGGGTCGCCCGACCCGGTGACCTCGTGCCAGGTCCGCAGCCCCGCGACGTCGATGTATGCGGCGGTGTCGGCCATCGGTGGATCTCCTCTCAGCGGGCGGCCAGAGCCGCGTCGTAGAGCGCCTTCTTGGACAGCCCGGTCTGCCCGGCCAGGTCGGCGCACACGTCCTTGAGCCGCTCACCGGCGGCGACCCGTTCCTGGATCGTCGGAACAACGTCGGCCACCTCAGCGGCCGCGCCCCGCAACCCCGCGACGACGACGGTGATCTCACCGCGCGCGTTGTCGGCCGCCCAGTCGACCAGCTCGGGCAAGGTCCCGCGGCGGACCTCTTCGTAGGTCTTGGTCAGCTCGCGGCACACGGCGGCACGGCGGTCGGGACCGAACGCCTCGGCCATCGCCTCCAGCGCCGCGGCCAACCGGTGCGGCGCCTCGAAGAACACCATGGTCCGGCGCTCGGCGGCCAGCTCGGCGAGCGCCCGGGCTCGTTCCCCCGGCTTGCGCGGGAGGAACCCCTCGAAGCAGAACCGGTCCACCGGCATACCCGAGACGGCCAGAGCCATGAGGACGGCGCTCGGACCTGGGACACACGTGACCGAGATGCCAACGCGAATCGCCGCTCGTACCAACCGATATCCCGGATCAGACACGGACGGCATGCCCGCGTCGGTGACGACG
>DASTNV010000321.1:0-10090 GCA_035762725.1 Lapillicoccus sp.
TCAGCAATTCCTGCGAGGGGACCAGCGTCCCCGAGGTGCCGCCGAGGTGTTCGCAGGCACGGAGTAGAACGGCGCGTCGATGGCCTCCAACGTGCCCGCGACCAGTCGGCGCGGGCTGGCGGCGGGGATGAACAACATGATCGTGGTGACGAGAACGAGGACCAGGCCACCGGCGAGGAGGGCGGTCAAGCGCAGCGCGCGCTGGACCCGCCCCCGATGTCTCATGCCACGTGTGTCTAGCACTCCGCCCCGGTTGCCGTCACACTTCGGACAACGGACCCTGCGCGAAGGGCGATGACATGGACGGCAGCAAGGAGCACACCGACTGGACGACCGTCTCGTCGTACCCGCCGATCGCGGAGTATGCGTTTCTCTCCGACTGCGAGGTCACGGCACTGGTCGCCCCGAGCGGCAACGTCGAGTGGATGTGCCTGCCGCGGATGGACGGGCCCAGCGTGTTCGGCGCGATCCTCGACCGCGACGCCGGCGGCTTCCGGTTCGGCCCCGCCGACGCACGCGTGCCGGCGGCCCGGCGGTACCTGCCCGGGACGATGATCCTCGAGACCAGCTGGGGCACGCCGACCGGATGGGTGATCGTCCGTGACTGCCTGCTCATCGGACCGTGGCACCACGAGCACGAGCGGTCCAAGCGGTACCGCCGGGCGCCCACGGACTACGACACCGAGCACGTGCTCCTCCGCGAGGTCCGCTGCGTGAACGGCGAGGTGCAGATGTCCCTCGACTGCAGCCCGATGTTCAACTATGGCGAGGAACCCGCTGTCTGGAGCTACAACGGCGACGGGTACCACGACGCGATCACCGACCCGAGCGACTACGCCCCGCGGCTGCGGCTGACGACCGACATGAACGTCGGGTTCGAGGGCAACCGGGCAACCGCGCGGACGCTGATGAAGGAGGGGCAGACCCGCTTCGTGGCGCTGTCCTGGTCGCCGCTGGAGCCGCCGCATACCCACGCCGAGGCCTACAAGCGCCAGGTGTGGACTGCCCATCACTGGCAGCACTGGCTGGCGCGGGGCCGGTTCCCCGACCACCCGTGGCGGATCCACCTCGAGCGCAGCGCGCTCACGCTCAAGGCGCTCACGTATGCGCCAACCGGCGCCCTGGTCGCCGCGGCCACGACCTCACTACCGGAAACCCCTGGGGGAGAACGGAACTGGGACTACCGCTACACCTGGATCCGCGACTCGACGCTCACCCTCTGGGCGATGGCGCGACTCGGGTTCGACTGGGAGGCGGACGACTTCTTCTCGTTCATTGCCGACGTCGCCGGGGTCGGCGACGACGTCCAGATCATGTACGGCATCGGCGGGGAACGGGAGCTGGAGGAGTACACCCTCGACCACCTGGACGGGTACCAGCACTCCCGGCCGGTGCGCATCGGCAACGGCGCGTTCGACCAGAAGCAGCACGACGTGTGGGGCGCCATCCTCGACTCGGTCTGGGTCCACAAGGGGTCCCGTGACCGCGTCGACGACCGGCTCTGGACGATCCTCACCCGGTTCGTCGACGCGGCGATCAAGAACTGGAACGAGCCGGACCGCGGCATCTGGGAGGTGCGCGGCGAGCCGAAGCACTTCACCTCGTCCAAGGTCATGTGCTGGGTCGCCGCCGACCGCGGCGCCAGGCTGGCGCGGGCCCGCGAGCAGGTCGAGCGCGCCGAGGAGTGGCAGCGAGCCGCGGACGAGATGAAGGCCGACATCCTCGAGCACGGGGTCGACAAGCGCGGTGTGTTCACGCAGTACTACGGGACCGACGCGCTCGACGCCTCGACGCTGCTGATCCCGCTGGTCGGGTTCCTGCCGTTGGATGACGAGCGGATCCGCAACACCGTCCACGCGATCGCCGAGGAGCTCACCGACGACGGGCTCGTCCTGCGGTACCGCGTCGAGCACACCGACGACGGTCTGGAGGGCGAGGAGGGCACCTTCACGATCTGCTCGTTCTGGCTCGTCTCGGCCTACGCCCTCATCGGTGAGACCGACAACGCCCGGCGACTTTGCGAGAAGCTCTTCTCGATGGCGAGCCCGCTCGGCCTCTACGCAGAGGAGATCGACGCCGCAAGCGGTCGGCACCTCGGCAACTTCCCGCAGGCCTTCACGCACCTCGGGCTGATCAACGCGGTACTCCACATCATGTCCGCGGAGGCCAAGCAACGCGGCGAGTGAGGCCGCCCCGGGAGGCCACGCCGAAGGACGGTGGGTAGCGTTCGAGGATGGCGGTCATCAAGCCGGCTCCCCTCGACGACATCGACGAGTCACAGCTCGAGGTCACTCCCCAGAAGGACGCCTCGGCCGGCCTGCCCGCGGTAGCCGTCTCGATGGACCGCGCGGTCCGGTCGATGGGCGTCGGCCGGGCGACCCGGAGCCTGCTCAAGCTGAACCAGGCCGACGGATTCGACTGTCCCGGCTGCGGCTGGCCGGATCCCGAGCCCGGGCACCGGCACACCTTCGAGTGGTGCGAGAACGGGGCCAAGGCGGTGGCCGAGGAGGCCACCCAACGGCGGGTCGGACCGGAGTTCTTCGCGGCCCACTCGGTAGACGAGCTCGCGTCGCATACGGACTACTGGCTGGGCCAGCAGGGCCGGCTGACCCACCCGATGGTCCGGCGCGAGGGGGAGACGCACTACACGCCGATCGAGTGGGCCGACGCGTTCCGGCTGATCGGGTCGACGCTGCGCGGTCTCGACAGCCCGGACGAGGCGATCTTCTACACCTCGGGGCGCACCTCCAACGAGGCGGCGTTCCTCTACCAGACGTTCGTCCGGGCCTTCGGCACCAACAACCTGCCGGACTGCTCCAACATGTGTCACGAGTCGACCTCGGTCGCGCTGGCCGAGGTTATCGGGATCGGCAAGGGCAGCGTCAGCCTCGAGGACATCCACAACGCCGAGGTGATCCTCGTCGTCGGTCAGAACCCGGGGAGCAACCACCCGCGGATGCTCAGCGCCCTGGAGACGGCCAAGCAGCGCGGGGCGACGATCATCGCGATCAACCCGCTGGCCGAGGCGGGCCTGGCCCGGTTCCGCAACCCGCAGACCCCGCGCGGGCTGTCTGGGGTGGGGACGGAGCTCGCCGATCTGCACCTGCCGATCCGGGTATGCGGCGACCTGGCGCTGTTCCAGGCGCTCGGTTCGCTTCTCGTCGCCAAGGAGGACGCCGCGCGCGCCGCGGGGCGCCCCGGCACCGTGCTCGACCTCGGTTTCATCGGCAAGCACACGACCGGGTTCGACGCCTGGGCCGACCACGTGCGGGCCCTCGACTGGAACGCCGTCGACGCCGCGACCGGCCTGGACCGTTCACTCATCGAGCAAGCCGCCGACCTGATCGCCGCGTCTCACCGAACCGTCACCTGCTGGGCGATGGGGATCACCCAGCACCGCAACGCCGTCGCGACGGTCAAGGAGTTCGCCAACCTCGCCTTCGCGCAGGGCAACATCGGCAAGCCCGGTGCGGGCCTCTGCCCGGTGCGCGGCCATTCGAACGTCCAGGGCGACCGGACGATGGGCATCTGGGAGAAGGTGCCGGACCACTTCCTCGACGCGCTGGGCAAGGAGTTCCACTTCGAGCCGCCGCGCGAACCCGGCTTCGACACCGTGGACGCGGTCCGCGCGCTGCGCGACGGCAAGGCCACGTTCTTCATGGGGATGGGCGGCAACTTCGCGGCGGCGGCGCCCGACACCGCCGTGGTCGAGGCGGCCATGCGCGGCGCGGCCCTCACCGTCCACGTGTCGACAAAGCTCAACCGCTCGCACGCGGTCTGCGGCCGGACCGCGCTGATCCTTCCCGTCCTCGGCCGGAGCGAGAAGGACCTCACCGGCGGGCAGGACCAGCGGGTCACCGTCGAGGACTCGATGTCGTCGGTGCACACCTCGCGCGGCCCGCTCGCACCGATCTCGCCGCATCTCCGATCGGAGGTCGACGTCGTGTGCAGCATGGCGGAGGCGACCCTGCCGGGCGTCGGGGAGATCCCCTGGGCGGAGTTCCGCGCGGACTACCGGCGGATCCGTCAATCCATCGCCCGCGTCGTGCCGGGCTGCGCCGCATACGCCGAAAAGGTCGACCAGCCAGGCGGATTCGTCCTTCCCCACCCGCCGCGCGACAGCCGGACGTTCCTGACCAAGGCCAAGCTGGCGATCTTCACGGTGAGCCCGACCGACGTGCTGCACGTCCCCGAGGGGCGGTTGCTGCTCCAGTCGATCCGGAGCCACGACCAGTTCAACACGACGATCTACGGCCTGGAGGACCGCTACCGCGGTATCCACGGCGGCCGTCGGGTGGTCTTCGTGAACCCGCTCGACATCACCGACCTCGGGCTCGAGGAGGGGCAGCTCGTCGACCTGGTCAGCGAGTGGAAGGACGGGTCCGAGCGGTCAGCGCCGGCGTTCCGGGTGGTCGCCTACGACACGCCGAGGGGGTGCGCCGCTGCGTACTACCCGGAGGCGACCCCGTTGGTACCGCTGGACTCCACGGCGATCGGCAGTAACTGCCCCACGTCGAAGTCAGTCATCGTCCGGCTCGAGACGCCGCTGGAACGGGAAGAGGGCGGCGACGCGTCAGCGGGTCAGTCGGTGGGTTCGGACCGCGGGCACCAGTCCGACGTGGAGCCGTTCCAGCTCAGCTGACGGCGGCAGTTCGTGGCGCCCCCCGGGAGTGCCGCCACGCGGCCGCGATGAGCACCACTACCGCGGCAATGCCGGCCGCAACGGCGGTGACCGTCGAGTCGGGTTCGGACGTGAGCCGGCCGACCGCGATCCATCCCAGTCCCCAGGCCATGGCGACGGCGACCGCATACCGGCCGCCGAGAGTGGCCGCAAGGATCAGTCCCAGCGCCGCGGCGACCGCGAGGACGACGACGGCGAGGACGTCGCTGACGCCGGCGCTGGGCTGGACACCGGACGAGACGAACGCTGCCGTGACGTTGGCGCAGGAGGCCACCGCGACCCAGCCGAGGTACAGCCCGAAGGTGCCGTCGACGACGACGCGCTCGATGGTGTCGGACGCGGGATGCTGCGTGAGGCCGCGAACGAGGAGGCCGAGGACGACGGCCAGGGCGACGATGACGACGACGCTGACCCAGATCCAGCCCTGCTGGGTGACCAGCAGCCACGCCGCGTTGAGCACCATCGACGTCGCGGCCAGCCACCCGGTCGACCGAGTCCGCGGGCTGGTGGCGTTTCGCGGCAGCCACTGCCAGACGGCGTAGGCCAGCAGGCCCAGGTAAATCACCGACCAGATCGAGAAGGCCGGCCCGGCCGGGGCGATCCGTGTGGCCTCCGCGGACAGGGCGCCGCCGGCAGTCTCCTGGACGCGCGTCCCGAGCACCCCGACGCCGACGAGGGTCCCGACGACGCAGAACACCTCGGCGAGGGTGACGACGACCTGGCGGACGCGGTCGGTGTTGGTGGGCTGCGCCATGTTTCCACGCTAAGTCACGGGCCGTCCCCCCGCCGTTCGGCACGGATGTGGCAGGGTCGTTGCCGCTATGAGCGATCTGCAGACCCTGGCGGCCCGCACCGTGATGGCCTCGTTCGACGGCGGCACGTTGCCGGGCTGGGCCCGCGACCGGCTCGCCGACGGCCTCGGCGGCATCTGTCTCTTCGGGGAGAACGTCCCTTCAGTCGAAGCGATCGAGTCGCTGTGCGCGGCGATCCACGACGCCGCGCCTGACGCGCTCGTGTCGCTGGACGAGGAGGGCGGCGACGTCACCCGGCTCTACTACCGGACCGGCAGTCCGCACGCGGGCCATGCGGTCCTTGGCGCGGTCGACGACGTCCGCCTGACTCGCGCGGTCGCCCGCGACATCGGCCGCGAGCTATGTGCGCTGGGCGTGGACCTCGACCTCGCACCGGTGGCCGACGTCAACTCCAACGCGCTCAACCCGGTGATCGGGGTGCGCAGCTTCGGCGCCGAGCCTGACCTCGCGGCGCGCCACGTGGCCGCGTTTGTCGAGGGGTTGCAGGAGGCCGGGGTCGGGGCCTGCCTCAAGCACTTCCCCGGACACGGCGACACGGTTGCCGACTCGCACGTCGCGCTGCCGGTGGCCGAGGCACCGGTGGAGGTGATCCGGGCGCGGGAGCTGATCCCGTTCCGGGCCGGCATCGCCGCCGGCGCGGTTGCCGTGATGACCTCGCACGTCGTCGTCCGGGCGCTGGACCCGGATCGGCCGGCGACGTTCAGCCCGGCGGCGACGGCGCTCCTGCGCGCTCCCGAGAGTGCGGGTGGCCTCGCCTTCTCCGGTCTTCTGGTCAGCGACGCGCTGGACATGCAGGGCGCGAGTGGCGAGATCGGTGTTCCTGCCGCGGCGGTCCGGGGGCTCGCCGCCGGTGTCGACCTGCTGTGCCTCGGTCCGAAGTTCACCGACGAGCAGGTCCAGGCCGTGCTCGACGCGATCGTCGACGCCGTGCGAAGCGGTGACCTCGAGGAGGCCCGCCTGACCGAGGCCGCCGACCGCGTTGCGGTGGCGCGAGAACGGTTGCGCGCGCTACGCATTGCCGCTCCGGCGCAGCCCATTGAGCAGAGCGCCAGCGCGGTCGCAGCGCGGGAGGCGATCACCGTCGACGGCCCGCTCGCGGCGCTCGAGAAGGCGCAGGTCGTGCGCTTCGTCGCCGGAGCCAATGTCGCCGCCGGACGGGTCCCTTGGGGGTTGCCGCCCGACGGCCGGCTGCTCGACGGCCAGCCGGCTCTCGACGTCGTCGAGGGCGGGCCGCTACCGGACCTCGACCCGGACCGCCCGGTCGTCGCTGTCGTCCGCGGTGGACACCGGCATGCGTGGGTGCTGGCCGGTCTCACGACGTTGGCCCGCCGCCGTCCCGACCTCGTCGTCGTCGAGCTGGGCTGGCCCGGACCCGACCGGCTTCCGGGACGAACGGTGGTCCACACCTTCGGGGCCTCCGCCGTATCGGCGCAGGCGTTGGACGACCGGCTGTCGGGCGCTCTGGAAGGATGACCGGTCGGTGAGCCGTCCGGGCTCCGAGAGCGCACGAGAGGTGGGCTGACCCGTGGAGGTCGTGGTCCTCGAGACCGAGCAGGAGCGTGCGGACCTCGTCGCGGACGCCGTCGTCGCCCTGGTCCGCGCCAAGCCCGCCGCGGTCCTCGGCCTCGCCACCGGTTCCAGCCCGTCGCCGGTGTATGCGGAGCTGGTCCGCCGTTACCAGGCCGGAGGGGTCTCCTTCGCGCACGCCTCGGCGTTCACCCTCGACGAGTACCTCGGGCTTCCACCCGGGCATCCGGAGGGCTACCGCCAGGTGATCGAGCGTGAGTTCGCCTCGCTCGTCGACCTGCCGGCCGCCCAACTGCACACCCCCGATGGCCAGACCGACGACGTGCCCGCCGCCTGCGCGGCATACGAGCTCGCGATCGCCGGCGCCGGCGGCGTCGACCTTCAGCTGCTCGGGATCGGGAGCGACGGGCACCTGGCGTTCAACGAGCCGGGTTCCTCGCTGGCCTCCCGGACCCGGGTGAAGACGCTCACGCCGAGGACCCGGGCCGACAACGCGCGGTTTTTCGACTCGCCGGACGAGGTGCCGCACCACGTGCTCACCCAGGGCCTCGGCACCATCCTCGACGCACGGCACCTGGTGATGCTCGCGACGGGGGAGCGCAAGTCCGAGGCGGTGCGCGCGGCCGTCGAGGGACCGGTCAGCGCGCGGTGCCCGGCGTCGGCCTTGCAGCTGCACCCGCACGTCACCGTGGTGCTCGATCCCGCCGCCGCGTCGCGGCTCGAGCTGCGCGAGTACTACGGACAGGTCTGGGCCGACAAGCCCGACTGGCAAGGGATCTGAGCTCCTCCGGCCAACCTGGGAGCCGCCTGGCAAGTCGGTCTTCGGATCGCCAAGACGACGCCAAGTCTTCGCTGCGGTCATTGTCTCCGCGTCCGCGCGCTGGCTTGGGTGAACGAGGCCCGCCGACCGGCGGACGCCGAACCCGAGCCATCAGGAGACCACCAGATGCGCAGAACCCTGGGGACCGCGGTCGCGACGTTGACGGCGGCGATCGGACTGGCGGCGGGGGTCGTCGGCGTCGCCACCACCGCGGAGGCCGCGCCCGGCGCGCACGGTCAGCGGCTCTGTACCGACGCCAAGGTCGGCGAGGCGAACTGCTTCGCGGAGAAGCTCGTCGACGCGAACGGCAAGGACGTCGCCGGGCCGAACGCCGCCACGCCACCCGGCACCGCCAAGAAGCCGTCCGACATCCGGGGGGCGTACAAGCTGACCGGGGGTGCGGGTGGGCGCACCGTAGCCATCGTCGACGCCTACGGGTATCCGAACGCCGAGCGTGACCTGATGGCCTACCGGTCCTACTACGGACTTCCCCCGTGCACGATCGCCAACGGCTGTCTCCGCATCGTCAACCAGTCCGGTGGGACCAGCCTGCCGCGGTTCAACCTGGGCTGGGCCCAGGAGCAAGCCCTCGACCTCGACGCAGTGTCGGCCACCTGCCCGGACTGCAAGATCCTGCTGGTGCAGGCGAGCAGCGCGTCGATCGTCAACCTCGGAACCGCCGTCAACACGGCCGCGGCGACCTCAGGTGTCGTGGCCATCTCCAACTCGTACGGCGGCGGCGACCTGTCCGACGCGACCTACGGCTCTTATTACAACCATCCCGGAAAGGCCGTCACGGCGTCGACCGGTGACAACGGCTACCAGGGCGGCTCCTTCCCGGCGTCCTCGAGCTACGTGACGGCGGTCGGCGGCACCTCCCTGACGCAGGCCTCCAACACCCGCGGCTGGTCCGAGAGCGCGTGGAGCGGGGCGGGTTCGGGGTGCTCGACGGTCAACACCGCGCTGGCCGCGGCGGCGGCGTTCGACACCGGCTGCGGAAAGCGCGCCATCGCGGACGTCTCCGCAGTTGCCGATCCGCAGACCGGCCTCGCCGTCTACGCGCCGACGAGCCGGACGAGCAGCACGTGGGCGCAGTACGGCGGCACCAGCCTCTCCTCACCGATCATCGCGGCGGTCTACGCGTTGAGCGGCAACACCTCCGGCTACGCCAACGCCACGCCGTATGCGCACACCAGCTCGCTGTTCGACGTGACCTCCGGTAGCAACGGCTCCTGCCCGACCACGCAGTGGTGTCACGCTCGGACCGGATGGGACGGCCCGACGGGTCTCGGGACGCCCAACGGCGTAGGGGCCTTCTGACCCCCGCGTCACCCACCCGCGTCGGCGGGACCGCACACAGGGGAGCGGTCCCGCCGACGTGCGTCATGGTGACGAAGCGCACCGTTAACTGGTTTGAACCCGCAACCGGCATCTCTCTAGACTGGCCAGGCGGGTCGAGGGCGACGCTGAGGTCGAGCGGCACCCTCCGGGACCTTGGCGCGCACACCCGCCGGTCCCGAACATCACTAGTAGAACCAGAGATCCGCCTTGTCCCCGCACGTTCAGACGGCCGCGTCCACCGCGCCGTCCCCTCGTCGTGAGATCGCCCGCATCGCCGTCCCGGTGAGTGCGGAGTTCGTCCTCACCCTCGTCCTCAACGTCGTCAACCAGGTCGTCGTCGGCACCCTGGGCGCCACCGCCATCGCCGCGGTCGGGTTCGCCAACAGCCTGACGATGATCCTCATCCTCACCCTCGGCGCCATCGGTGCGTCGGTGAGCATCCTCGTCGCCCGCGCCTACGGCGGCGGTGACCAGGGCCGCCTCAACCAGACGGTCTCCGCGGCCTTGTTCCTCGCCGGCGGGGTCAGCGTCCTCGCGGCGGTCCCGATCCTCATCTGGGGCGAGCAACTGATGCGGCTGGTCGGCGCGTCCGAGACAGTCGCCGCCGCGGGTGGCGGGTACCTCAGCCTCGCAGGCCTGGCCGTCGTCCCCACGGTGATCGGCGCCCTGTTCAGCGGTGTCCTCCGCTCCACGGGCCGCCCACGCAGCCCGATGGTCGCCACCATGGCGACCGTCGGCGTAAACGCGACACTGGCATACCTGCTCGTCACCGGAACCGGCCCGTTCCCCGAGCTGGGCGTACCCGGTGCCGGCCTCGCCACCCTCATCACGGCCACCCTCAAGGCGGGGATCCTCGCCCTGCAGGTCTACGGGATCCACCGGGTCGTCCGGTGGGAACCGCCGACGGGG
>DASTNV010000322.1:0-6185 GCA_035762725.1 Lapillicoccus sp.
CTCCTCCGCCGTGAACCAGCGGTCGCGGTCGGAGTCGCGCTCGATCTGCTCGAGCTCCTGACCGGTGTGCTCGGCGATGAGCTCGGCCATCTGCTTCTTGATGTGGAGCATCTGCTCGGCCTGGATCTTGATGTCGCTGGCGGTACCGCCGATTCCGCCGGACGGCTGATGCATCATCACGCGGGCGTGCGGCGTCGCATACCGCTTGCCGGGGGTACCCGCGCTGAGCAGGAACTGCCCCATCGACGCGGCCATCCCCATGGCGACCGTCGCGACATCGTTGGGCACCCACTGCATGGTGTCGAAGATCGCCATGCCAGCGGTGACGGAGCCGCCCGGGCTGTTGATGTAGAGCCAGATGTCCTTGTTCGGGTCCTCCGCCGCGAGGAGGAGCATCTGCGCGCAGATCGCGTTGGCGTTGTCGTCGCGCACCTCGGAGCCGAGGAAGATGATCCGCTCCTTGAGCAGGCGGTTGTAGATGTGGTCGTCGAGCCCACCGGTCATGTTCTCGCCGGCGGCGACGATCTCGTGGTCGTTGGCCACGGTGGCCTCCATCAGGTCGTGTCTCGGTTCGTACTTCGCACTGACCCTAACGTCGCCACCGCACCCGAGAATCCCGCTCGGAGCGGTGTTCGCCGTGAGCGCATCTCGGCGTTCGCTCGCGCGTCAGCGCGGCTCTGCAGACACCTGCCAGCCGGAGACGGGGGCGACCCAGCCCCGCGCCGCGGGGTTGGTCACCGGCGGGTATGCCTCGAACGAGCCGGTGACGTCCATCGTCACGTTGGTCGCCGGGCTGCCCGCGCGGACCTGCAGACCGAGACCCCGGGCCGCCCCGACCTCCGGCTGGACCGCCACGGAGGTGGCGCCCGCAGCCACCTCGACGTCCGGCCCCGGAGACGCGTCCGGGAGTTCGACGTCGAGCCCCGCCGACGCGCCGCTGGGCGCCGCCGTGACCACGCCGACAAGGCCGAACGTGCTGTCGCCGACGACGCCCTCACTCGGAGTGACCGTCGTGGGCCGCCCGGGCTGGAGGGCGGTCGTCCCGACGCCGACGGCGGTGTCGACGACCCGGGTCTGCGGCAGCGGCCGGAAGCGCAGGTTCGGGCCCAGCGCACCGTCGTCGTAGAACCCGACGAGATCCAGGGTCAGGCCGGTGGCGCCGGTGGAGGTGTTGGTGACGGTGACGTCGAGGCGCCCGTCGGCTGCTGGTGTGGTGGGGACCACCGCGAGGTTCGAGGCGGGCGCGCCGGCGGCGTAGGGCACCGACGGCACGGTCGCCACCGCCGACCCGAGGGAGAGCGTGCCGGGGGCCTGGGCCCCCTTGGCCGTGGCGCGAACCAACAACGCGGTCGTATGCGGCGAGGCGGCGGTCCCCAGGTCGACGGCCAGGACCTGCTGGCCGCCGGCCGCCAGCGGCTGCGTGGTGTCGGAGTCGTAGAGCCGGGTGACGTCGACCGGTTGGTACCCGCCCGAGACGCCGGCGGTGCCGATCACGGTGTCGTCGGCGGCATAGAAGCCGACCAGGTCGACCTGGACGGCCGCCGCGGCGGTGGTGGTCACGTCGAGCGACCCGGCGGCGAGCGGGAGGGTCAGCAGCGCCGACCGTGTCGTGCCGGCCGGAGCGACGAGGAGTGGCGGCGGACCGGCGGCTCCGGACGGTCCGAACGAGAGCGCGGCATCAGCCGGCCCGGCCGTGGCGACGACGTTGACGACCACGGCGGACACCCCGGAGCTCGGCAGACCGGACTGGCCCGCGGCGGCGACGGTCGCCGCACTGCCCGGCTGGACCGCATACCCCGCGTTGGCGGAGCCGAGGAGCCGGGCCACCGGAGTGGGGTAGAACGTGCCGGCGGCGGGGACGGCCCGCAGCACCGACGAGCCGCCGGGTTGGGGGTCAGCCTGCTTGGTCGGCAGGGCGATGGCGGCGGACGCCCCGAGGGTCGTCGCGGCGACCGTTGCCGCGACGATGGCCGTGGCGCGGTGCCGTGGGTGCATCGTCCGCCTGCTTCGTACAGGGGGGACGGCCCGGGGGGAATCCGAGCCGGAAAGGCTCAGTCTAGGCCGGTTCCCGCAGGTCAGACACCTGATCCACAGGCCAGGTGACTGGCCAGGCGGCGGTCACGCCTGGGCGGGCTCTTCCTCGGTCTGCGGAACCGCCTCGTTCAGGTCGATGACGGTGCCGTCGGTGTCGACGACCGACGCCTGCTCGAGCACGTAGGCCAGGGCCTTGCGCCGGGCGACCTCGGCGACCATCGCGGGCACCTGGCCCTGCTGGTCGACGGTCTGGGCGAACTGGTTCGGGTCCATGCCGTACTGCTGGGCCGACATGACGATGTACTCGACCAGCTCGGGCTGCTCGACCTGGATCTCCTCCTTCTCGACGATCGCGTCGAGGAGGAGCTGGGCCCGCAGGCCCTTGCGGGTCGACTCGTCGACCTCGGCCCGGTGCTCGTCGTCCTCGAGGCGGTTCTCGCCCTCGAGGTGCGAGTGGACCTCGGCCTCGACGATGCCCTCGGGGATCGGGACCTCGGTGGCCTCGAGCAGCTGCTCGAGGACCTTGTCGCGCGCCTGGACGCCCTGGTCGAACCGCTTCGCCTGCTCGACCTGTTTGACGACGTCGGCGCGCAGCTCGTCGAGGGTGTCGAACTCGGAGGCCAGCTGGGCGAAGTCGTCGTCCAGCTCGGGAAGCTCGCGCTCCTTGACCGACTGGACGGTGACAACGCAGTCAGCCACCTGGCCCTCGCGGTCGCCGCCGGCCAGCGGGGCCTGGAACTCCTTGGTCTCCCCCGCCGACATCCCGACGAGCGCCTCGTCGATGCCCTCGAGCATGTTGTTGGTGCCGACTTCGTAGGAGACGCCGTTGACCGAGTCGATCTCCTCGCCGTCGATCGTCGCGGAGAGGTCGAGCGAGACGAAGTCGCCGTCCTGGGCCGACCGCTCGACGCCCTTGAGGGTCCCGAACCGCTGGCGCAGCTGGGTGATCCGCTCGTCGACGTCCTCGTCGGCCGCCTTCACCGGGTCGACCTCGACCGTGAGGCCGGAGTAGTCGGGCAGGGTGATCTCGGGCCGGACGTCCACCTCGGCGGTGAACTTCAGCTCCTGGCCCTCTTCGGCCGGCACCTCTGTGATGTCGACCTCGGGCTGCCCGAGCGGGCGGACGTTGTTCTCGTCCACGGCCTGGCCGTAGAACTGCGGCAGCGCCTCGTTGACCGCCTCCTGCAGCACGGCGCCACGGCCGACCCGCTGGTCGATGATCCGCGACGGGACCTTGCCCTTGCGGAAGCCGGGCACCTGGATCTGCTGGCCGATGGTCTTGTATGCCGCGTCGAGGCTGGGCTTCAGCTCGTCGTACGGCACCTCGACGGTCATCTTGACCCGGGTGGGGTTGATGGTCTCGAGGGCACTCTTCACTGCAGATCTCCGTGGCGTTGCGCTGGACAGGGCGAAGGACGCCGACCGCGGCGACGCCGAGGGAACATGCTAGCCGTTGCGGCTCGTCCCGCTGAATTCGCCTGACTACGGTGGTGCCGTGGCTCCGGCTCAGAAGACCCCGGTCGTCTCGACCCTCCGCATGCTCGTGGGGGCCGTGGTCGGCGCCCTGTTCCTCATGGCGGTGGCGCTGATGTTCGTCCTCGGGTTCGGGGCGCCCGCCGTGTGGGCGGTCGTGGTGCTCCTCGTGCTGGGCGTCGCGATGTACTTCGCGCTGGAGACCTACGGATACCGGGTGAAACCGATCTCGCCCTCACTGCCTGCCGAGGAGGCCCGCGAGGCGGCCATGAACGCCTTCCGGTCCTCGCTGATGCTGCGGCTCTCGCTGGCCGAGTCCGTGGCGATCATCGGGATCCTCCTGGCCTTCGTCGGCGGTCACACCGTGCTGCTCTACGACCTCGGCGCGGCGATCTCGGTTCTGCTGCTCGCGGTTCATGTCTGGCCGTCGGTTCGGACGGCGGACAAGGTGGTCGAGCGGCTCGAGGCGGACGGCGCCCGCACCGGGCTGCGGGAGCTGCTCGGGTTCGGCGGCGGCCCCCAGGACGGGCCGGTCACACGACTCGGCTGAGTCGGGGTAACAGGATTTGAACCTGCGGCCTTCCGCTCCCAAAGCGGACGCGCTACCAAGCTGCGCCATACCCCGTCGCCCGCGCGATTCGGTTCCGCGCGAGAGCGGGCATTAGGCTAACGCCCCGGAATCCCGCCAGGCGCCAGCCCGGGCAGGGGCCGCGCGGGCGTAGCTCAATGGTAGAGCCCCAGTCTTCCAAACTGGCTACGCGAGTTCGATTCTCGTCGCCCGCTCCGTACCAGTTCTCCACTCCCACCAGATTGCGCCGAGTCACTCAGGATTCGGTGGTACCACAGTGAGATTCGTGGGAGTGGAGGTGAGTCGATGACGACGTCCGCCTGGGTCGTTCCGTTCGTCGTCCTCGGCGCGCTGCTGCTCACCGTCGCCTGGGTCTTCCAGGACGCGTCCACCCACGTTGAGCACGGAGAACGGGTCGAGGCGGTCATCGGCTCGCTCCGCGTCGACAGCCCGAGCGCCTGGGCCGCCGGCTGTCTGGTCCTCTGGGTCTTCTTCTTCCCGCTCTACCTGCGGGCTCGCAGCACCTAGCGCCGGTCGAGCCGCAGGTCGGTCACCCGGCGCCCGGCGGCCAGGCCCTTGCGCTCGAACCCGTCCACCGGCCGCCAGTCCGGCCGCGCCACCTCGCGCACGTCGAAGCTCCCCTGCGCCGCCGCCTCGACGCGGACGTGTTCGGCGTATGCGTCCTGGTCGGTCGCGACGAGCACGTGACCTCCCGGGGCCAGCCGGGACGCGAACAGCTCCAACGTCGACGCCTGGACGAACCGCCGCTTGACGTGCCCTCGTTTCGGCCAGGGGTCCGGGAAGAACAGATGGACGGCACTCAAGGCACCGGGGGCCACCCGGTCGGTCAGCAGAGCCACCGCGTCGCCGATCTCCACCCGGAGGTTCTCAACCCCAGCCAGGTCGGCGGCGGCGAGGAGCCGCGCGATCCCGGGGACGTGGACGTCCACGGCGAGCACGTCGTCGCTGGCGTGCGTCGACGCATACGCGATTGCCGCGGCCCCGTGCCCGCAGCCGATGTCGAGGACGAGTGGGGCCTGGCGCCCGAACAGCACCGAGGGCTCAAGCGGCCCTGGTGGGATCGAGCGCGACGGCAGGAACCGCTCCAGCCGCTCGACGGTGAGGGCCGACCGGCGACCGGCGCGACCCGCATACGTGCGGATCCGACCGGCACTGTCGGCGGCGGGGTTCATGTGCCTACAGTGGCGGAGTCGGGGGCGGTCGGCCCACCGGCCTGTCCAGAGGAGGGCGACCATGAGCATGTTCGACAACATCAAGGACAAGGTGCAGGGCCTCGTCGACGAGCATGGCGAGCAGGCCGGTCAGGGACTCGACAAGGCCGGTGACTTCGTCGACCAGAAGACCGGCGGTCAGCACTCGGAGCAGATCGACCAGGGCGTCGAGCAGGCCAAGAACGCCCTCGACGGGCTCGACGGCCAGGACGACGACATTCCCTGAGTCACTCGAACTGGGTCAGTCCCGCCAGATCATCACCACGGCGCGGTCGTCGGTTTCCCCGGCGCGCGCCGACGCGCAAAGCCGCTTCGCCCCACCCGCGAACCCGCCGCGGACGAGGCGTTCGGCCGCTCCCAGCATCCGGTCCACGCCGACGGTGAGGTCGCGGAACCGGGACTCGACGACGCCGTCCGTGTAGAGCACGAGCGCGTCGCCGCGGCCGAGCCGACGGTACGAGCGGACGTAGGTCGCGTCGTCGATGACGCCGAGCAGCGGTCCGGCGGCCTCGCCGAGCACCTCCCAGCGCCCGGAGCCGTTGTTGAACTGGACTGCGGGCGGGTGCCCAGCGCTGCCGATCGTGTAGTCCCCGGTGGCAAGGTCGATCGACACGTGCACGGCCGTGGCGAAGCCCTCGTCCCAGTTCTGCCGCAGCAGGTAGTTGTTCGCCGCGGTGAGGAACCGGTTCGGCTCCTGCTCACCAAGGAGCCCGCCGAGGGCGCCGGACAGCAGCAGCGACCGGGTGCCGGCCTGGACGCCCTTGCCGGACACGTCGACGAGGACCACCTCGAACCAACGGCCGTCCGACGACCGGGTCGCGACCACGAAGTCACCCGAGAACGACTGTCCGTAGGCGGACTCGACCGCGGTCTCTGCG
>DASTNV010000323.1:0-6592 GCA_035762725.1 Lapillicoccus sp.
AACCAGGCCAGTGTCTGGGAGCTCACGGCCCGGTCGCTGCCGGTGACGATGGAGCTCGCGGTCCTGTCCATCGTCCTGGCGTTGGTCATCGGCGTCCCGCTCGGCATGCTCGCGGCGTCGCGACCCAACTCGTTCCGCGACGGGGTGTCCCAGACGGTGGGTCTGGCCGGCCTGTCGATCCCCGCCTTCCTGCTCGGCTCGCTGATGCTCTCGGTATTCGCCTCGCGGTTCGGCTACAACCCCAACGGCAAGGCGTATGCGACGTTCCTCAGCAACCCGGCGCTCAACCTCCAACAGATGCTGATGCCGTCGTTCGTGCTGGCCTTCGGGATCGCGGCGCCGATCATGCGGACAACGCGAACAGCCGTGCTGGAGGTGCGCTCCGAGGACTTCATCCGCACCGCACGGGCGAAGGGGGTGCCGCCGCGGCGCCTCCAGGTGCGCCACGTGCTGCGGAACGCCCTGGTGCCGATCGTCACGATGACCGGCCTCCAGTTCGGCTACCTGCTCGGCGGCGCGGTGGTCGTCGAGCAGATCTTCTCGATCCCGGGTATCGGACGGCAGGTGCTGCTGGGTATCCAGCAGAAGGAGTACGCGCTGGTCCAGAGCACCGTCCTGGTCATCGCGCTCGCCTTCGTCGTCGTCAACCTCCTCACCGACCTGCTCTACCGGGCCATCGACCCGCGGGTGCGGGCCTCATGAGCGAGTTCACGGCAACCCAGGTCGAGGTCTCGGTTACCGGGCGGCCGCCGAACCGCTGGCGCGCCCTGTTCCGCAGCCCGAGCGGCGTGGTCGGGCTGGTCATCGTCGCGGTGCTGCTGGTGCTGTCCGTGGTGTCGTTGCTCGGGCTGCTCCCCTACGACCCGGTGGCGCAGGACCCGCCGTCGCGGCTGCAGCCACCGAGCTCGACCCACTGGTTCGGCACCGACCAGTTCGGGCGGGACGTGTTCTCCCGCGTGGCCGCCGGGGTGGCGAACTCGGCGCTGGTGTCGATCGTCGCGGTGACCTTCGCGACGGTGATCGGGACGCTCGGTGGCTTGGTGGCCGGGTTCATCCGCGGTATCCCGGACGTCTCGATCGGCGCGGTGACCAACGTCCTCTTCGCGTTCCCGCCGCTGCTGCTGGCCCTGTCGCTGGCGTCGGTGTTCACCCGGAACTGGTTCACCGTCGCGGTGGCGATCGCGATCGTCTACATCCCGATCTTCGTCCGGGTGACGCGTGGTCCGGTGCTGACGCTGCGCGAGGTGGAGTTCGTCAAGGCCGCGACGACGACGGGGCAGTCCCGCGCGGCAACGATGTTCCGGCACGTGCTGCCCAACATCGGGGCGATCATCATCGTGCAGGTCACCCTGTCGCTGTCGTGGGCGGTGCTCACCGAGGCGTCGCTGAGCTTCCTCGGACTGGGTACTCCCCCACCGGCTCCGTCGCTGGGCTCGATGGTCTACGACGCGCGGACGCTCGTGCAGGTCGCCCCTTGGACGATGCTGGCTCCGGGTGGGGTGATCGTGCTGCTCGTCGTCGGCCTCAACCTGCTCGGTGACGGGCTGCGCGACGTCCTCGACCCGAGGGGACGAGGTGTCCGATGAGCCGAGTCACGTTGCGCCCCGCCGAGGCTCGCGATCTCGAGGCAATCGTCGCGGTGTTCGTCCGGTGCTTCCGGGAGTCGTATGCGGCACGGCTCCCCGCCCAGGTGACGGGGGCATTCGGTGAGGAGCGGGCGCGGACGCTGTGGTCCGACGTGTTGTCGTCGCCGAGCCGCGAGGTGGTCGTCGCCGAGATCGACGGTCGGGTATGCGGCGTCGTCGGGTTCGAGACGACGGGCACCGAGGGCTGGGTTCACTCGCTCTACGTCTCACCGGACGTCCAGGGCACCGGGGTGGGTACGGCGCTGCTCCGGCGGGCGACCGCGCAGCTGGGCTCGTCCGGTGCCACGATCGCCCACCTGTGGGTGTTCGCCGCCAACCAGCCGTCGATCGGGTTCTACGCCAGCGAAGGGTGGACGCACGACGGTGAGGAGCGAGTGGAGCAGGCGTTCGGAGAGAAGGAGATCCGGCTGTCGCGGTCCATCGAGTCGACGGCACCGATCCTCGCGGTTCGTGGCCTGACCGTCGTGTTCGGGACGACCCGCGGTGAGCAGGCCGCGGTCCGCGACGTCTCCCTGACCGTGCCGCCCGGTGCGACCGTCGCCCTGGTCGGCGAGTCGGGCTCGGGCAAGTCGACGACCGCCGCGGCGATCAACCGGCTGCTCCCGGCGAACGGCCGGGTCACCGCCGGCCGCGTCGAGCTCGACGGCCGTGACCTCCTCACGCTGAGCGAGCGGGAGATGCGCCGGATCCGTGGCACCGGCATCGGCCTGGTCCCGCAAGACCCGATGTCGAACCTCGACCCGCTGATGCGGATCGGCGACCAGGTGGCCGAGGCGCTGGAGGTCCACGACGTCGCGACCGGCAGGGCGGCCCACGCAAGGGCGCTCGAGCTGCTCGACCTGGTCGGCATCCCCGATCCGGCCGCCCGGGCCGCGCAGTACCCGCATGAGTTCTCCGGCGGGATGCGGCAGCGGGCGCTCATCGCCGTCGGGTTGGCCTGCCGGCCGCGGCTGCTCGTGGCGGACGAGCCGACGTCGGCCCTCGACGTCACGGTTCAGCGGCGGATCCTCGACACCGTCGACGCCATCACCGACGAGCTCGGGACCAGCGTCCTGCTCATCACCCACGACCTGGGGCTGGCGGCCGAGCGGGCCGACACCGTGGCGGTGATGTACCGCGGCGAGATCGTCGAGACCGGCCCGGCGGCGCGCATCCTCGCGGAGCCCGAACACGCATACACGAGAAGGCTGCTCGGAGCCGCACCGAGCCTCAACACCGTGCAGGACGTCCGCCGTCCGGTGCGGGACGAGGGCTCCGGAACCCTGGTGCGCTTCGAGGGGGTGACGAAACGGTTCGCCCTGCGGGGTCGCGATCGGCGCGAGATCGTGGCCGTCGACGACGTGTCGTTCGACGTACCGCGCGGCCAGACCGTGGCCATCGTCGGCGAGTCAGGTTCGGGCAAGTCGACGACCGCCAATCTGCTGCTCGGGCTCGAGCAGCCGACCTCGGGCCGGATCCTCGTCGATGGCAACGACCTCGCGACGATGTCGCGGCGCGAGACGTTCGAGCTCCGGCGCCGGATCCAGCCCGTGTTCCAGAACCCGTATGCGTCGCTGGACCCGCGGTACACGGTTGAGCGGTCGGTGGCCGAACCGCTCGCTGTCCACGGGGTCGGCACATCGGAGTCGCGGCGGGAGCGGGTTCGCACCCTCCTCGAGCAGGTCGCCCTCGACGCGGACCTGGCCACCCGACTGCCGCATGAGCTGTCGGGCGGGCAGCGTCAGCGGGTCGCCATCGCGCGGGCCCTGGCCCTGGAACCCGATCTCGTGGTCCTCGACGAGGCGGTCTCCGCGCTGGACGTCATCGTGCAGGCGCAGATCCTCGACCTGCTGGCCGAGCTGCAGGAGCGACTCGGGCTGACCTACCTGTTCATCAGCCACGATCTCGCCGTCGTGCGGATGGTTGCCGACCAGGTTCACGTCATGCGGAACGGCCGGCTGGTCGAGTCCGGCCAGCCGGACCGGATCTTCACCGAGCCGGAGGACGACTACACCCGCGAGCTGCTGGCCGCGATCCCCGGAGCCGCGCGTTAGGCGCCGGTGAGCTCGCGCGGCCGCAGGATCACGTCGACCAGGGCGCCGTTGCGCCAGACGGTGATCTCGATGCGGCGGTCGATGGCGTCCTCCACCATGAGCTTCTGGACTGCGGTGGCGGTGACGATCCGGGTGCCGTCGAGCTCGACCATGATGTCGCCGGCGTGGATCCCAGCCCGCTCGGCGGGGCTGCCGTCGACGACCGAGGCCACCTGCATACCCGTCGGCGAGCCGACCTTCGCGGCGACCTTGGGCGGCAACGGGATCGTCACGCCGGCGATGCCCAGCCACGCGCGGCGGACACGGCCCTTGGTCATCAGCGTCGTAACGATCTCGCGGGTCGTGGCATTGATCGGCACGGCCAGACCGAGGCCGACACCGGCGACGGCGGTGTTGACGCCGACCATCCGACCGTGACTGTCCGCCAGGACGCCGCCGCTGTTGCCCGGGTTGAGCGCCGCGTCGGTCTGGATCACCTCGTCCACGACGCGTCCGGAGGCGGTAGGCAGCGACCGGCCGAGCGCCGAGACGATTCCCGCGGTCACGCTGCCCGAGAGGCCGAGCGGGTTGCCGAGGGCCACGACGAGCTGGCCGACCCGCAGGCCCGCGGCGTCGCCGTGCTCCACCGGTGGCGGCGTGGTGCCGCGCGCGTGGAGGACGGCGAGATCCGACAGCACATCTCGGCCGACGACATCCGCCGTCGAGGTCGTGCCATCGGTGAACGTCGCCTCCGCCGTGGACGCGCCGGCGACGACGTGAGCGCTGGTGAGGAGGTACCCGTCTCTGGTGATGACGCTCGCGCTCCCCGCGCCGCCGCGTCCTCGTGACGTGCGAACCTCCAGGCTGGCCACGGAAGGCAGCACGGTCTCCGCAACGCGCACGATCGTCGCCGAGTATGCGTCCAGGGCGTCCTGCTCGTCGGACATGACCGGATAACGCGCGAGGAGTCTCGGACGCTTCCGGCTGTTCGCCCAGGGCGTGACGTCAGCGGACGAACAAGGGCGACAGCAAGACGACGAGGACGCCGGCCAGAGCCAGGCCGAGGGCCAGGGCCTTGATCGCGACCCTCACCGGCGTGGGAAGCCCCGGGTCTGCTAGCGAGGACGAGTGCATGTCGGACCCCTTCGCCGCACTCCATGACACCCCAAGACCCGACAAATCGGACAATGGGTCTCTTCACGGTAGGTCCGGCGTCCCCCGAACGCAAGCGACTCGAAGCAACCGGACGCTAGCGGTCCCGGCCGGTCAGCTGCCAGGCGTCCTCAGACTCCACCGTCTCGGCGGTATCGACCCAGACGTCGGACTCCTCCTCGTCGGCACCGCTCGTCGGCCCGTCGAGCGGGATGTCGTCGCCCCGGAGCAGGGCCAGCGTCGTCGGCAGGTCGTCGGCCTTGACCAGCACGTCCCGCGCCTTGGACCCCTCGGACGGCCCGACGATTCCCCGCGACTCCAGCAGGTCCATGAGTCGTCCAGCCTTGGCGAACCCGACCCGCAGCTTGCGCTGCAGCATCGAGGTCGAGCCGAACTGGGTCGTCACGACCAGCTCAGTGGCCTGGAGCAACAGCTCGAGGTCGTCGCCGATGTCGTCGTCCACCTGCTTCTTCGGCTGCGCGACGATGACGTCGTCGCGGTAGGTCGGCTGCAGCTGGGCGGTGACGCTCTTGACGACCGCGCTCACCTCCGACTCGGTCACCCACGCGCCCTGCACACGGATCGGCTTGCTCGCGCCCATCGGCAGGAACAACGCATCGCCTTGCCCCACAAGTTTTTCCGCCCCGGGCTGGTCGAGCACGACGCGTGAGTCAGCCAGTGACGAGGTCGCGAACGCCATCCGCGACGGGACGTTCGCCTTGATCAGTCCGGTGACGACGTCGACGGACGGGCGCTGCGTTGCAAGGACCAGGTGGATCCCGGCGGCGCGGGCCAGCTGGGTGATCCGGACGATCGACTCCTCCACGTCGCGCGGTGCGACCATCATCAGGTCGGCCAGCTCGTCGACGATGACGAGCAGGTAGGGGTACGGCTGGATCACCCGCTCCGACCCCGGCAGGGGCTTCACCTTGCCCGACCGCACGGCCTTGTTGAAGTCGTCGACGTGCTTGAACCCGAACGCCGCCAGGTCGTCGTAGCGGGTGTCCATCTCGCGCACCACCCACGCCAGCGCCTCGGCGGCCTTCTTGGGGCTCGTGATGATCGGCGTGATGAGGTGTGGGATCCCCTCGTATGCGGTCAGCTCCACCCGCTTCGGGTCGACCAGGACCAGCCGGACCTCGTCGGGCGTCGAGCGCATGAGGATCGACGTGATCATCGAGTTGACGAACGACGACTTGCCGGCGCCGGTCGCGCCCGCGACGAGCAGGTGCGGCATCCGAGCCAGGTTCGCGACGACGTAGCCGCCCTCGACATCCTTGCCCACGCCCATGACCATCGGGTGCTGGTTGGACCGGGCGGCCTGGCTGCGCAGGACGTCACCGAGCGACACGGTCTCGCGGTCGGTGTTGGGGATCTCGATCCCGATCGCGGACTTGCCCGGGATCGGGCTGAGGATGCGCACGTCGGCGGAGGCGACCGCATACGCGATGTTCTTGGAGAGCGCGGTGACCCGCTCGACCTTGGTCGCGGGGCCGAGCTCGACCTCGTACCGCGTGACCGTCGGCCCCCGGGTGAACCCGGTGACCTGGGCGTCGATCTCGAACTGCTCGAACACGACGGTCAGGGCCTCGACGACGCGGTCGTTGGCGGCGCTGCGGGTGCGGTGCGGGGCGCCGGGGGCGAGCAGCTTCTGGTCGGGAAGCGTGTATGCGACGTCGCCGGTCAGCGACAGCTGCTCCACCCTTGCGGGTGGGGCCGAGGTCGGCGGTGGGACGAGCGCGTCCTTGGGCCCGACCTCCGACGGGATGGCCGTGACCTCGG
>DASTNV010000324.1:0-18639 GCA_035762725.1 Lapillicoccus sp.
GGTGCGCCGATGCCGACGGGTGGCCAGAGCCGGAACGCCACGGTGTCGGAGTCCCGAGCCACGGGATTACTCTCCTCGTTCCGCGGACCGGTCGGGGACGCAGATCACGGTCTGCTGGCCGGTGGCGACGAGGGTGCGCTCTTGGCCCGTGACCGCATACACCTCCAGCCGGGTGATGGTCAGGGTCCGGCCGGACTTGACGACCACCCCCTCGGCCTCGAGCCGCTCGCCGCGGGCCGGGGCGACGAGGTTGAGCTTGTACTCGACGGTCAAGACGGCGGTGCCCGGCGGGAACAGGGTGAACGCCGCATACCCTCCGGCGGTGTCGGCGATCGCCCCGGTGGCACCGGCGTGGAGGTAGCCGTCCTGCTGGGTCAGCTCGACGCGGTACGGAAGGGCGATGTGGACCCGGCCCGCACCGACGTGCGTCAGCTCGGCGCCCAGGTGCCGCATCAGACCCTGGCGCGCGAAGCTCTCCGCGATCCGCTGCTCGATGTCCGTCATTGCGCCAGGTAGCCGCCGTCGACCGCCAGCACCTCACCGGTGATGAAGCTGGCCCGGTCCGACGCGAGGAAGGCGATCGCCTGAGCGACCTCATGCGGCTCGCCCAGCCGACCCAGCGGGTGCTGGCCCTCCATCTGGCTGACGTACTGGCGCCCGTACTCGGTCTCGAGCAGTCCGTCGATCGCCGCGGTCCGGATCGTCCCTGGTGCCACCGCGTTCACCCGGATCCCTCGACCGGCCCACTCGACGGCCAGATGCCGGGTCAGGCCGGTGGCGACGAACTTGGCCGGTCCGTATGCGGCTTGTCCGGCCTGCCCGGCGATCCCGCTGATCGACGAGAGGGTGACGATGCTTCCGCTGCCCTGCTCGGCCATCACGCGGATCGCCGCACGGCAGGTGAGGAACATGCCCCGGCCGTCCACCGCCATGACGTGGTCCCAGTCCTCGACCGAGGTCTGGTCCACGGTGCTGAGCGGGATCACGCCGGCGTTGGCGACCAGGCAGTCGAGCCGACCCCAGGTCTCCGTCGCCGCCGCGATCATGGCATCCGCGTCCGGTTCCACCGACACGTCGCCGACGACGGTCGTGAGCCGGTCGGGGTCGGACCCGGTGGCGTCCACCATCCGGCGCAGCGCGTCACCGTCGAGGTCGGTGGCGACGACCCGAGCGCCCTCCTCGAGGAACACCTCCACCGTCGCCTTCCCGATGCCCCGCGCCGCCCCAGTTACCACGGCGACCTTGCCGTCCAGGATCCCCATGTGGCTCAGGCTAGGGGTCGCCTTCGGCCAGTCGTACCGCCGGGCAGGTCCGGTGCTGCTGTGTTCTCATCGTGGGGTGGACGTGTGGGAGCGGGAGACGGCATTGGCGCGCACGACCGTCGCCTGGGGATCCGTGAGCACCGTCGCCGGGCTAGCGGTGGCGGCGGCGACGCAGAGCCCGTTCTGGCGGTCGTTCGGACTGCAGACCGCTGGCTGGGGCGCAGTGGACCTCGGCGTTGCCGTCGTCGGGCGACGGCTACAGGAGCGCCGGATGCGACAGTTGACCGACCCGTATGCGCCGGACGCTCAGGAGCGTGAACTCCAGAAGCTGCGAAAAGTGTTGCTCATCAACGTGGTCGCGGATGTCGGCTATGTCGCGCTCGGTGCCGTTCTTGCACGTCACGACCGTCCCCACGTCGCCGGCTCCGGAGTCGCCATCATCGTGCAGGGCGCGTTCCTGCTCGTCCATGACAGCGTGCACGCGGCTGGCGCTCACCCCTGAGTGGCGGCGACACAGACCTCGCCCTGGATCTCAGTGACGAAGTGGTCGTCCTCGAAATGCTGGGCGAGGTAGGCGAACCCGGAGGCGCCCGCATACCGACCGGTCCCGCTCGTCACCTCTTGCGTTCCTCCGGCGTGACCGGTACCCGTGCTCGGGTTGACATTGCCGATACTCGTCTCGCGCGCCGTCAGGGTCGACCCGTCACTGAACGTGTAGGTGATCGTGCCCGTGACGGGTCGCTGGTCGGGCGCCGTGGGCGGCGCTTCGCCTCGGGACCCGAGGACGAACACGGTGGTGCCGTTGAAGCCCTGCTTTCCACGGACCGTGCCGATGACGCATACCTGAGTGGGAGGCGGGCAGCCCTCGTCGACGACCTTGTCGCTGATCGTCGCGTCGATCCGCTCGCATGGAGGGTGAGCGGCGGCCTGAGACGCCCCCGTGAGCACGGCGATGGCCGCGATTGAGGCGACGAGGCCGATGAGGTGATGCCTGTTCATGGAGTCCTCCGGTCATCGGTGTCGAGGACGCGGTAGCGCAGATGGACTGCGTCGGGCGTCTCGAGGCTGTGCACGAGCTCGAGATGGATGTGGTCCGGCGACAGCTGCGTGAAGAGGGGGGTGCCCGCCCCGAGAAGGACGGGGACGACATGCAGCGACAGCTCGTCGACCAGACCCGCCGCGATGTACTGGCGACCCAGGTCGGCGCCGCCCATGATGCAGACGGTCTGGTCGCCGGCCGCCTTCTGGGCCCGCTTCAGGGCATCTTCCAGCCCTCCGGTGACGAGCTCGTAGACGCCCCCGTCAGGGGTAGCGTCGTCCCCGCGGTGGGTCACGACGAAGACCGGAGCCCGAGCGTCGCCGGACGGCCCATCCTTGCCCCACCACGGCAACGAGGTGTCGTAGGTCTCCCGGCCGGCGATCACGGCGCCGAGCTGGGCTACGTTCTCCGCGAGGTAGGCACGATTGCGTTCGTCGGCCCCGAAGGCCCACTCGGTGAGCCGTTCCCCACCAGGCCCCGTCGGCTGCTCGGGCGTCCGACCGGCCGCCGTGATGAACCCGTCCACCGACATGCTGATGTCGAAGACGACGCTTCCCATGACTCCTCCTTGTGCTCTGGCAGTTCGACGCTACGAGGGCCGGCCGCGCGGCGGCGAGGGCCAGATCGGCGGGAATCGCAGTGGGCCAGTGGGTTGGTGCTGCGCGCTACCGCTTGGTTCCGATCACGGCACCGTTGGCTCCGGGTGCCTCGAACCACACGGTGTGGACGTCCACAAAGCCGAGGTCCTGTAGCCAGCCGGCGTACTCGGTGGACGTGTAGTTGCGGCCCTCGGTCTCGATGAGCATGTTGAGGCTCATCAGCGCCGCGGGTGCCGGCCCGGTGCGCTCGTCGTTGACCAGCAGCTCCGCGATGATCACGCGACCGCCGCTGGGAAGGGCGTCCCAGGACTTCTGGAGAATGGCGCGGCCGCGGTCCTCCGCCCAGTCGTGCAGGATCATCGACAGCAGCACCGTGTCGTGGTCGCCGGGCAGGTGTGCGTCAGCGAAGAAGTCGCCGGCCACGGTGTCGATCCGCTCGGAGAGGCCCGCTTCGTCGACCTTCGCTGCGGCGATGGGGACGACGGCCGGCAGGTCGAACACGCTCGCGGTCAGCCCTTGGTTGAGCCGGCAGAGCTCGATGTCGAAGGCGCCGGAACCCCCGCCGACATCAAGCAGTCGGTTGGCGGCGTGCACATCGACGGCACTGCCCAGGGCACGGGCGGTGAAGGTCGAGATGGCGTGCATGGCCTCCCAGAACACCTCGAGCAGTTCGGGATCCTCACCGGCGAACAGGGAGTCCTGCCGGTCCGGGTCCCAGGTCGTCGGCCGGTTGGTGCGAATTGCCTCGGTCAGCTTGGCCCACCCGGGGTAAAGCCGTTGGTCGAGCATCTGTACCCAGCCACCGAAGTAGTCGGGCTTGCCCCGGACCAGGTACTCCTCGGCCAGCGGGCTGTTGACGTAGCGACCGTCACTCTTCTCGAGCAACCCGAGTGCCGCGCACCCGGTGAGCAACATCTCCGCCGGTCGCGGCTCGATATCCAGGTGCTCCGCCAGCGCTTCCGTCGTCGTTCCCGCCGTGCCGGACAAGCGTGAGAAGAGGTCGAGCTCGTGCGCAGCCGCGAGCGTTTTGGAGGCCCAGAAGCCCGTCGCGAGCTGCATCAACGGGATGGGGGACAAGGTCGGTTCGGTGGACGTCATGAAGCACTCCTGTCGTCGGTAACGGCAGGACGCTAGGAGGCATCCACCACGGGTGACAGGGCCGCAGCGGGGCGATGTGCGCTGGTCCGGCTGGGGGATCACGACGTTGCGGTCGTCCATGACGTGCGGCGAGAGTGAGTCCTGACATGGACCTGCACCTCTCGCTCGACCCCCAGCTGCCGATAGCCCAGCAGGTCTTCGAGCAGATCCAGGATGCGGTCCTCGGTGGCCGACTGACGGCCGGGGCCGCTCTTCCCTCGAGTCGAGCCCTCGCGGAGTCGCTGGGCGTTTCCCGAAACACCGTGACGACGGCCCTCGACCACCTCATTGCGGAGGGCTACCTCGAGGCTCGGCCTGGGGTCGGCACCTTCGTGAGCACTGCGGTTCGGCCCCGGACCGCACCGCTGGCCGTTCCCTCGGCCCTTCACTCGCGCCCCTGGTGGGAGGCCGAGTCCTGGGGGATCCCGCCGTCATTGATGCGGAGCTTCGACTACGACTTCAGACCCGGCCTGCCTGACCCGTCGTCGTTCCCGTTCCCGACCTGGCGGCGACTGGTGACGCGAGCGATCCGGCGGTCCGCGGAGGACGGTCGGTATGCGGATCCGCAGGGCCTCGAGGCGCTCCGCGCCTCCATCGCCCGCCACCTTGCGGTGAGCCGGGGCCTACGGGTCGGCCCGGAACACGTGATCGTCACCAATGGTGTCCAACAGGCCGTCTCGTTGCTCTCGGCCGTGTTGGTCGGGCCTGGCGACGTCGTGGCCGTCGAGGACCCCGGCTACCCACCGGCCCGTCGCGCGATGGAGTCGACCGGGGCTCGCGTGGTTGGCGTACCGGTCGACGGCGAGGGCCTGGTCGTCGACCGCCTGCCCTCTGAAGCGCGGTTCGTCTATGTCACGCCGGCCCATCAGTTCCCGCTGGGCGTTCGCATGTCGCTGCGTCGCCGGTTGGCTCTGCTCGACTGGGCAGGACGACACGATGCCGCGGTGGTCGAGGACGACTACGACAGCGACTTCCGGTACCGGGGCCGGCCGATCGAGACGCTCCACAGCCTCGACTCCTCGGGGCGCGTGGTCTATGTCGGCTCCTTCTCCAAGACGATGCTGCCGTCCCTGCGGCTCGGGTACTGCGTTGCCCCGCCGGGGCTGGTCGGGCCGCTTACCAGGGCTCGGTTCGTTGTTGACTGGCACGGCCCACGCCTTCTGCAGGCGGCGCTCGCGGAGTTCATTGACGAGGGTCGGCTGGCGGCTCACATCCGCCGGATGCGGCGGGTGTACCAAGGGCGGCGAGACAGGATCGCCGTTGCCCTGGACCGCGACTTCTCGGACGTGCTCACGCGCATACCCTCGGTGGCCGGCCTACACCTGGCGGCGTGGACGAGCAGTGAGGATCTCGACGTGGACCGCTGGGTTCGCCGGGCGGCAGAGCTCGGGGTCGCCGTGTCGACGATCCAGGACTTGGCCATGGCGCGGACCCGACCGGGTCTCGTGTTCGGTTATGGCGCCATCCCCGACGACGTCGTCGACGCTGGACTGCGCGTCCTCCGCACGGCGCTCCTCTGAGGCGGTGTGTCGCGGACGAAGGTCAGAAGCTCGGCGCCATGTTGGTGAAGCGGCTGTAGTGACCCTGGAACGCCAACACGATCGTGTCGGTGGGGCCGTTGCGGTGCTTGGCCACGATGAGGTCGGCCTCGCCCGCGCGCGGTGACTCTCGCTCGTAGGCCTCCTCGCGGTGCAGGAGGATCACCATGTCCGCGTCCTGCTCGATCGAGTTGTGCACGGCGACGCCGTTGGCAATGAAGTTGTGGCCGCCGACGACCGTGGCGTCGTAGACCTCCTCTACGCCGTCCGGCTCGATCGAGATGACCTCGTCCCAGAGCACATCGTTGACCGCGTAGAGCTCCAGCTCGGCGCTGTCCAGGACCGCGGCCACACGGCCTAGACGCTCGCGCGAGGGCGCGTCTCGATAGAAAGCGGAACCGTTGTACTGCACACCAACGGCCTTCTGGAACGCGCGCGTGGACATGCCTTTCTCGGCCATAACCGACCGGACGGTGTCCCATACCTGGACCGGCACCGTGTCGACGTTGGTGTTGGCCTTCGTGTCGCGGATGAGGCTGAGCAATCGCTCGGCCGCCACCCCACGCGAGCCATGCACGCCGATCTCCTGGAGGAACCGCCGCTGGCTATCGGCGCCGGAGATGTCCAGGGTGTATCCGGGGCGATATCCCACCTTGCGAGTCATCCGAACTCTCGTGGAGATCCCGAAGCGCAACAACAGCCTTGAGAGGTCGTCCACCAGCCGGCGTGAGGTCGACGCGTAATAGACCCGGCCCGACCGTCCGGTCTTGTTCACGGTGACCGACCCGTCCGTGGCCCAGATGTGCCTGATGAACAAGGCGATCTGCCGCTTCGACGCGTGGAAGATCCCGTCGGGGACAAACTTCTCATGGCTGCGCAGACCGTAGACGCCGACGTCATCGAGCCACTGGACGATCGGATTCCTCCGACCGTGCGTCACGTTGAACGGCGCGCGCATCCGCAATGTCGTGCATCGGGCCGCGGGGTACTCGTCAGGCACCGACACGACGCCGAACGACAGCGCCGCCTTGGAGACCGCCTCGAGGTTCTCCTCGTCGACGCTGGCGTAGCGCAACGGCTGCCTCGGCAACATCGAGCCGTCCCCGAGCATGTGGGCGAGCAGGATGACGTGGTCGTCCTCCCAGGGGTCGAACTCCTCGGGAGCCGGAACGTGGCGCGGCACGGCCAATCGATCACCGGTCCGCAGGTCGCCCAAGGCGCGCCAACCGGCATACGTAAGGAACGGGTGGTTCTCGGTGGCCCTCAGCTGCTTGCCGGAGGCCAAGGTCAGCCGGAAGACCGGGCGCACACCCGTCGAGAACACGTGGGTGAGGTGCCGTCGCACGTAGCGTAACGACTCGTCCAGCGACCAGACCGGCACGTCGGTCTCGCCGGTCGCCACGAGTTCCCCCATCGACACCTCGGCACCGTTGTCGGCCCGCAGGACGCGGGTCTCCGCGGTCAGGCAGCCCGACTCGCGAAGGTCGGACATCTGCGGCTTCTTGTCGGTGCGCTGCTCCGGACCTCGGTTGAGCTGCGAGATCGCGACGACTGGGACCTCGAGCTCCTTGGCCAGCAGCTTGAGCGCCCGGGAGAACTCGGAGACCTCCTGCTGCCGCGACTCGACCTTCTTGCCGGAGGACATCAGCTGTAGGTAGTCGATGACGACGAGCTTGAGGTTGTTGCGCTGCTTGAGCCGACGGCACTTCGCCCGGATCTCCATCAGCGACATGTTGGGCGAGTCGTCGACGAACAGCGGGGCGTCGGAGACGCGCCCCATCGTCGAGGCCAGCCGGGTCCAGTCCTCCTCGCGCATGGTGCCCTTGCGCATGTGCTGCAGCTGAATACCGGCCTCGGCGGAGAGCAGCCGCATGGTGATCTCGGTCTTGCTCATCTCCAACGAGAAGATCACCGATGCCAGGTTGTGCTTGATCGAGGCGCTGCGGACGATATCTAATCCCAGCGTAGATTTCCCGATCGCAGGTCTAGCTGCAAGCACGATCATCTGTCCCGGGTGCAGGCCGTTGGTCAGTGAATCGAGATCGGTGAATCCCGTTGGTACGCCAGTCATCTCGCCGGACTTGCCGGACGCGACCTCGATTTCGTCGACGGTCATCTCGAGGATGTCGCCCAGCCGGTGGTAGTCCTCCGCACCGCGCTTGTCGACGACTGCGTAGACCTCGGCCTGCGCAGCGTTGACGATGTCCTCGACGTCACCGCCGCCCTGCGCGTAGCCGAGCTGCACGATCTTGGTCCCGGCCTCGACCAGCCGCCGGAGCACGGCTCGCTCCGCGACGATCTGGGCGTAGTAGCCGGCGTTCGCCGCCGTGGGAACCGACGAGATCAGCTGGTGGAGATAGGCCTGCCCGCCCACCCGGCCGAGGTCGCCGCGCTTGCCCAGCTCGTCGGACACGGTGATCGCGTCGGCCGGCTCCCCCCGACCGTAGAGGCTGAGGATCGCGTCGAAGATCGCCTCGTGCTGCGGCCGGTAGAAGTCGGCCGACCGGAGCGCCTCGACGCAGTCGGCGATGGCGTCCTTGGACAGGAGCATCCCGCCGAGCACCGACTGCTCGGCGTGCAGGTCCTGGGGCGGCAGCCGATCCTCGGCCGCCCCCTCCCGCTGCTGCGGGAACAGCTCCTGGATGGTCACGAGCCCGCTCATCCTCCCCTGACGCTTCGAACGTACGTTCGACAACTATCTCGTATCTGCGGGCCAACCGGAAGGGGCCACGCCGCCCACGCGCGGGCCTCCAGTGCAACCAGAGACGTTAGGGTCTCGGCGCCGCCGGCTCAACGACCGCCTGTGGACCGGCGGTGGACAACGGTGTGCACCACGCCGGAGCGGCCTGGGGACAACCTGTTGAGGGCCGGTGCATCGTTCTCTCAGGTTTGTCGGGGTTCGTGCGGCACGACGTGCCCGGATCGTCGTCCACCACCTGTGGACAACAGAAAGTCACGAACCAATTTCGGTCGTGATGGGGTGCGCCCCCATCTCAGCATCGGGGTTGTCCCCCACGAGCCATGCGGATCGCCCCGATCCGCCCGACCGGCTCGCTCCGCCACCGTGGAGGACAGGTGACCCACAGAAGGAGCTGACCATGGACACACACCTCAGGACCGTACGAGCCGCCGGCCGGGCCGGTGTCGTCGGAGGCGTGCTGACGGCCGCGGGCGGCATCGGCGTCCAGCTGTTCGTCCTGCCGCAGACCTCGGTCTCCTCGGAGATGTGGACCTACCCATGGTCCGGCAGGGCCTACGTCGTGGTGACACTCCTGTACGGGGCGCTCCACCTCCTGGTACTCGGCTCCTTCTGGGGGTTCTCCGTCAGTGGGCTCGCCGGCAACGGTCGGGCGACGCGGGTCGGTTACGTCCTTGCGCTCGGCGGCACCGCCCTCCTCGCCATCGCGGAGGTGATGTCCCTCTTCTGGGTCGGGCAGCGAACCGACGCCGCCGGCCCGTCGGTGACGGCCGGGGTCTTCGGCCTCGGGACCGTCATGACGGCGATCGGCTTCCTCGTCCTCGGCGTGACCACGCTGCGAGCGCACGCCTGGACCGGCTGGCAGCGCTTCACGCCGCTGGCGCTCGGCGTCTGGACGACCGTGCTGCTCGTCCTCATCGTGTCGCCGATCTCGGCCCTGGCCATCGGGATCTACGGCCTGCTCATCGCCGGCCTCGGGCTGGCCATGATCACCGCCCCGGAACCCGCCGCTGGCGCGGCATACAGTCGGGGGCATGTGCCGCAACATCCGCCAGCTGTACAACTTCGAGCCGCCGGCGACGACTGACGAGGTGCGCGCCGCCGCCCTGCAGTACGTCCGCAAGGTGTCCGGGTCGACCAAGCCGTCACAGGCCAACCAGGACGCCTTCGACGAGGCGGTTGCGGCAGTCGCGCACGCCACGCAGCACCTGCTCGACCACCTCTCGACGAGCGCGCCACCCAAGAACCGCGAGATCGAGGCGGCCAAGGCCCGCGCGCGAGCGGCGGTCCGCTACGCCTGACGCCCCGCTCCTCGACCTCGTCGAGGCGATCCGCGGCGAGCTCGCCCGAAACGGTGACGCCGACCGGGCCGTCGGCCAGCAGCGGTACATGAAGTCGGCGATCCCCTACCGCGGCCTCACGTCGCCCCAGTTGACCGCCGCGCTCCGGCCCATCCTCGCCGACCCGGGCTTCCGGATCCTCGACCGGCCGGTCTGGGAAGCCACGATCCGCACCCTCTGGGACGAGGTCGAGTACCGCGAGGAGTGGTATGCGGCGATCGCCCTCGCGCGGTACCGCGCCTACCGTCCGTGGGTCGACAGCGACGCGATGCCGCTCTGGCGCCACCTGATCGTCACCGGGGCGTGGTGGGACGTCGTCGACGAGGTGGCCACGCACCTGGTCCGCGAGGTGATCGAGGAGGCCCCGGAGGTCGAGGGGCTACGGCTGCGCGAGTGGGCAGTGGACGAGGATCTCTGGCTGCGGCGGACGGCAATCATCTGCCAGGTCGGGCGCAAGGACCGGTGCGACGAGGACCTGCTGACCGACGCGATCGAGCCGAACATGGGCGACCGGGACTTCTTCATCCGCAAGGCGATCGGCTGGGCGCTGCGCGACCACGCACGCGTGGCGCCGGACTGGGTACGCACCTTTGTCGCCGCCCACGCGCACGAGATGTCGGGGCTGTCCCGCCGCGAGGCGACCCGGCACCTCGTCGACCTCTGACTCAGCCCGGCAACCACTCCAGCAGCTTGGCCGACACCTCGGGTCGGGCGAAGTACGACGAGTGGTCGACCCCGGCCTCGGCCGGGAACACCAGCGGATCCGCGATGGGGAACCCCACGGCGCCGGCTACGTAAAAGACGCCGTGCGTCGGGACGACGAGGTCGTTGCCCGCCTTCTGGAACACGAAGTCCGTACCGGCGTTCCGTGCGACCCGGGCCAGCGACGCACCGCGCGGCGGCTGGTAGTCCGACGCGATCGCGCGGTAGGTCGCCGACGAACCCGGGGTGGTGTTGAACTTCCGCAGGTACTCACCTTTCGGATCCATCGCCATGATGCCGTCGAGACCGCCGAACGCACCGACGGCCAGCTGCTTGAGGATCGAGAGGACCAGTCCGACGACATCGGTTACGCCGGCGTCAGGGAGGAACTGGGCCAGATCGGTGACGCGGTCCAACAGCTGCGACAGGTGGGCCCGGTCCGCGAGCGCCGTCCCGGCATTGGGCGTTCCCACCATGACCAGGGTCCGCACCGTGACCTTGCCGTCCAGGCCGAGGTCAGCGGCGCGCTCCGCCAGAACCCGGCCGACCAGCCCACCGCGGGAGTGGCTGACGATGTCGAGGGTCAGTCGCGACCCACCACCGAGAGTGACGAGCTGCTCGGCCAGCCACCGGATGTTCTCGTGCGGCGTGACCGAGATGGTGAAGTGGTCCAGGGCGAAAACCCTGCCGCCGTAACGACGCCCGAGCTCGGTGAGGGTCGCCGCCGGCAGCTGGTCGAAGGCGGTGTCGGACTGCGCGGTCGTCCCGTGGACGAAGAGGAGTGCGGTCCCGCCCACGACACGCGACCAGTCCGGTGCGGCGAACGCCACGACGTCGGCCCGCTGGTAGTCGTCGGGGTCGAACCAGCGCACGAGGTTGCGCCGGTTCTTCTGCTCCCACCGCGCCGCGAAGAAGTCGCCGACCTTGCCGAGCACCGGGTCGATGAGCGGGAACACGAGGATCTTGAACAGCTTCGAGCCGAGCGCGCCGATGATCCCGCGCTGACCGCCGGCGGAGGCCGGGTCGGCCAGGACCACCTGACGGGGCAACCGGTAGGTCCTCCGGTCCCCGCCACGGGTGACCACCTGGTCGGGAGGCACATCGTCGGGAAGGTGCCACGACAGCGAACCGTCCTCCGCCGCATACAGGAGAAGCTGGCCGTTGCCGGTGCCCGGCGGTGGTACCTCGACGACGATCTCCGTGCCGCCACCACCACCGCGGCTGCCGCCGCTCGCGTCGAGCTCCCGCTGACCGCTGATCTCGACGGTGAGCTGCTCGACCATTCCGGCGTCGTCGAGGGCCTGGCGGAACGATGCCGTCGAGCTCTCGGCGCCCCGCATCCCGGCCGAACCCGGTTGGTACACCTCGACCCGACCGGCGAGGCCCGGCGTGGAGATCCGGACGTTGCCGACAGTGACCGGGATTCCCTCGGGCCGCAGGTTCTCCGCCATCGTGCTCCTTTGGTGGGGTGGTCAGACGTGGGTGAGCCGGAGCCGGGGGTGGCCGAACACCTGAAAGGCGATGAGCGTCGGAGTAATGCCGGGGGTGAACGACGCCGCCGCCCTCTCGGTGTACCGCGCTCGTTGCGCCCGCACGGCCTCGGCCACCGTCGAGCCCTGGGCCGTCGACCACGTCGCGGCGTAGAAGTCCTGGGCGAACGCGGCCGCGACGTCGTCGTCGACGTTCCAGAGCGGGGCGACCACGCCGGTCGCACCGATCCGGAGCAGCGTCGAAGCGAAGCCGGCGTAGTCCGCCAGCACTCGCTTGTCGGCAGCGACCTGGCAGGCGTTGAGGAAGACGAACGGACCGCCGTCGAGGCGGCCGTTCTCGACCTGGTCCGGCGTGAGGAACAGGGCGCTCCGGACCGGACCGCCTGCATCGGCGGCGAGGAGGACCAGCCCCTCCTGCGACCCTGCGACGTCGAACTGTCCGTGCAGCGCGACGTGGAGGAGGTCAGCGGGTGGGACGCCGCGGAGCACGCCGACGACGTCGTGCAGCAGCGGCGGCACCGTGACCGCCGTTGGCGCGAACAGGGCCGCGACCGCTCGCGCCTCGACGATCGCGTGGTCGAGGCGGTTCCAGCCCGGGACGCCGACGTAGTCGGCCGCCAAGACGGCAGCCCGCCGTACGCGTACCGAGGATCGTGGCGTCGGCCGCGGTTGGTGCTGCGTCAGCGGCCACCGCGAAATGGCCGCGTGAGCGCCGAGGAACGGCGAGACCCCTCCCCACTCGGTCTGCAAAGGCGGGTCGAGCACGGCGAGCTCCCACGGCAGCGAGAGCTCCTCGGTGAGCAGCAGCACCGTGGCGGCTTCGCGACGCCGGGGATCCTCGACCACCGTGCGGACCACCGACACGATCCCGGGCGGGATGGCTCGACCGACCTTGGTCGCCTTGCCAACGAGGGTGAGGTATGCGGCGAACGGGTTGGTCGTGTCCGCCGCGGCGGCCCGCATGTCGGTCATGAACTGCCGGAGTTCGTTGTCCAGCAACGAGATACGCGGCGCGTCGGGAACGACCACGTCGGGAGAACGCGCGTAGGCGGTCCAGACGAACTCGCCGGAGGCCGCGCCGTCCGATGCGCAGATGGTCAGGACGAGGTCCGGCAGCTCAACGCCGAGCAGTGGGCTCAGGTCGAGCAGGGGGTTGGGCTCCGGTGCCGGGAGTATCGCGCCGGCGACCTCTTCGCGCTGCAGCACGACAACGAAGCGGCGCCATGCGACCGCGACGACCTGACCGTCGCGGATGTACTGAACGCCGATCCGGCGCACCGGCGGAAGGTCCGGCCGGTAGCGCGCCGTGAACCGGAGCCGAGCTGTCGGATAGGGGTCGTCGTCGGTCACGTCCAGGGGGACGCGGGTCGGACCGTCCGTGTGCAAGGACGTGGGGTCGAAGGTGAGAAGGAGCTCCAGTTCGACGCGCTCGGTCGCGGCAAATCGCAGCCCGGCGGTCTGGGCGAGCGCGGCCTGCTGGAAGGGCCCCAGACCGACGATGACGTCGAACGGTTCCTCCACGACGACCACGTCGGGCCGACCGCGCCGCCCGGCCCGGACGTCGATGCGCGGATACGCGGTGCGCTCCACCGCGGGGAGCGGTCGGGCTGATGTCGGTCTCGGACTTCCCGACCCGGCCAGCCACCCAGCTGCGGCGTCGCGGATGGATCGCCACACCGATCGTCCGCCCGGCGCAGAGTCCACCGGGTGTGGCCGCTCGACATACACGGACCCTGGTTCTTGCGGCTGTTGGTTAGCCGGCTCTGGAGGTCCGTTCGCGTGCTGTGGGGGTAGTTGCACCCCCGGCGGATACACGATCGACGGTGCCGGAGTCACATCGTGAACGCTGGGGTTCGCTCCGGTCGGCGGCGGCTTGGTGAAGAGCGCCGTCGCGGGGTGGCTCATCCACACGACCGGGAGGACGGTCTCGTGAGGGTCCGCACGGAGCAGCGCAGCTCGCGCGCGGTTCACGACGGCGTCGAGGGGCTCCAGCATCGACAACCCGGCGTAGAGCAACGCGACGAACGACCTCGCGGCCCCGTCGCTCATCGCCGTGGGGATGGCCACCACCGCCGCGCATCCGGCCCGAACCAGGTCGGCCGGGGCCAGGTCGGCTCCGTCGAGCACCACGAGCCGAAGGGGCCGATGATCAGCGACCACCGCTCGGATGTCGAGGCCCGCGCGACCGAGGTGGACGACGTGCACGTCCTGGTGCCGTAGGTGTTCGAACATCGCCAGCATGGTCATCGGGGTGAGCTGGACGATGGACATCCGATCGAATGCAACAGGGGTGGGGAGCCGGGCGAGGGTTCTGGCCTCGCCGAGGGCCAGAACGCGCACGGGGCCCTCGATCTCCACGGGTCCCCACCCGTACGGCGGCGGCGAGACAACTCGGACGAGCGTGGTGCGGTCCGACGCGGAGAGGCAGAACTTGGCGGTCTCGTCGTAGAGGAGCTCCCAGGGCAGGTCTTCCAGCTCCGCGCCGGCAATACTGAGCCGCACGTCGAGTCGATGACCGCTGCCGGCATTGGCGGTCAGGGCCGTCCGCCAGCGCTCCCCGACCGACCCAGAGAACACGGCGTCGAACAACCCCACGCCAGAGGGGGACGCGCCAAGCGAGGCGCGGCTTACGATGGCCGTCGCAGTCCGAGACGCCCACGTCGCCCGAACGCCGACCGTCTCGTGGTCCATCGCGACAACCTCGAGCTCGAACGCCGTGAGCGCCGCGCTATTCACGATCGCCCGCCGTCCGGTCAGCCGCGGTCGAGGCGGAGGCGGGGGTGGCCGAACACCTGGAACGCGATGAGGGTCGCGTCGACGCCCGGTGTCTCGGCCTCGGCCGCAGCCTGGGTGTACTGAGCCCGCAACGCGCGGACCGCTTCGGCGGCCGACACCGGCGCCGGCTGGCCGCCCTCGCCGGTCGCGGTCCAGGTCGCCGCGTAGAACCCGCGGGCGAACTGGGCCGCCGTGACGTCGTTGACGTTCCACAACGGCGCCACGACCGCACTGGCACCGATCTGGAGCAGGGTCGAGGCGAACCCGCCGTTGTCGGCGAGCACTCGCTTGTCCGAACCGACCTGACACGCGTTGAGGAAGACGAACGGCCCGTCGTCGAGGCTGCCGTTGAGGACCTGGTCGGGGGTGAGGTACATCGACCGGGTCGTGAGGTTCCCGGCGGCATCGGTGGCGAGCAGCACCAGGCCACCCTGGTCACCCTGCGCGTCGAACTGGCCGTGGAGAGCGACGTGGACGACGTCGGCCGGCGGGTTGCCGCTCAACAGGTTGACGACATCGCGCAGGGATGGCGTGACCGGGACCGCGGACGTGAAGAGGGTCTGGACGAAGGTCCCCTCCTCTTGCGCCTCCTTCAGCTCTCCCCAGCCCATCACGCCGGTGTAGTCGGCGGTGAGGACCGCAGCCCGCTTCACCGCGACGGCGGACCGCGGCGATGGGCGCGGGCGCTTCTCGGTGAGCGGCCAGCGCGCGATCGCAGCGTGAGACCCGAGGAACGGCGAGATGCCACCCCACGTCGTGTCCAGTGGCGGGTCGAGCACGGCGATCTCCCACGGCAGCGTCACCTCTTCGGTGAGCAGCAGGATCGTCGGTGCCGCGGCACGTGTGGTGTCCTCGATCACCGAGCGGAGCACCGACTGGATCCCGTCGGGAATCGCCCGGCCCATCCGCTTGGCCTTGCCGGCTAACGAGAGATAGTCGGCGAACGGGCCCTGCGACTGCGAGACGGTCTGCCGCATCTCGGTCACGAACCCCTGCAGGTCCGAGTCCAAGGTCGACGACCGCGGAGCGTCGGGGACCGTCACGTCGGAGGCACCGGCATACGCCGTCCAGACGAACTCACCGGTGGCGGCGCCGTCCGACGCGCAGATCGAGAGGATGAGGTCCGGCTGATCGGTACCCAGCAACGGCTCGAGGTCCATCAACGCGTCGGGGTGCACCGACGGTGCCGGCGCGGAGGCAAGGTCCTTGGCGTAGGGGACGACGACGACAGTGCGCCACGCGATACCGACGACCTGGCCGCCGACGATGTAGTGGACGCCGACCCGTCGCTCGACAGGCAGGTCGGGGCGGTACTGCGCAACGAACGAGACCGACGCGCTGGGGTAGGGGTCAGCGTCGGATACGTGCACGGTCAGTCGCGTATCCCCCTGCGCCACAAGCGAGTTCGGGTCATAGACCAGGACGAGGTCGAGGTCGGTCGTAGCCCCCGCCATGAACCGCATCGCCCCGGTCTGGGTGATCCCGCTGTCCTGGAACTTGCCCAGTCCGACGATGACGTCGAACGGTTCGTCGAGGATGGCCACCTCCGGGCGCACCTCACGGTGGGCGTCGACGTCGATCCGCGGGTATGCCGATCGGAGAACTCCGCCCGGCGGTTGCTGGGTCGCCGGGGCGATCTCGCGATGTGCCGATCCGCCGCGCCAGATCGTCCCACCCGGTTTCGGACGGCCGCCCAGACCGATCTCGGCGTCGGCGCCCGGCGGCGGGGATGGCGCGGCAACGCCGTGGTCGCGTAGCGCCGCCACCCGGTCGAGCAGGGCCACGACGCCGCTGGGGTCGGTGCCTTCGCGGAGTGAGTCGAGGACGCCGGACAGGAGCCGCGACGAGGAGGCCCGGGCCAGCAGCATCGCGACGAGGTCACGGTCCTGCTCCGACGGGTTGGCCGCGACGACGTCGGTGACGACAGACGCCACGGGCAGCCGGCCCATCGTCACGTCGCGCGTCGCGTCGACGATGGTGCTCAGCGCCGCGGTCCGCATCGTCGCGTCGCTGAGCGTCAGCGACGCGGAAACCAAGCCGGAGACCAGGGATCCGGCGGCGTCGGCAGGGAGATGGGCCAGCACGTCGCGCGCGGCCTGGCCCAGCCGGGCCGCCATTGTCGCGACCGGACCGGCGAGCAGCTGGGCCGACAGCGCGAGCGCGGCGTCCATCTGCTCGGGTGTGGCCGCGCCGGTCTCCGGCGCGTCGGCGGACGGATCGGTATGCGCGTTCGTCGCCACCCGCGCGAGCAGTAGCCCCGCCGGGTCTTCGCGGCCGCGGATGGTGGCGACGAGCTCACGACGCTCGTCGTCGGTCATGCCAAGGGCGACGAGAGCGTCCTGCGTCCGGGCGGCCAGGGCAGGGTCGTTCGTCGCGACGACCTCGTCGGCCAGCGCGCACCACACGTCCACACCCGGCATACGTCCCACGACCTCACGGAGTCGTCGAGCGGAGGAGGAGATACCCCAACGGGGCCAACCTCCCCGCTGTCACTCAGTTTCCCGTACTGCAGGCGCTGCGCGAAAGAGGCGCGAACGGCGTGTGGCCTGCGCCAATGCCCGTATGACGATGCGGTTACGGCGGTATCATCGCGCCACCTCGCGGCTCCAACATGGGGTAAACGGGACCGTGCGAAAGGGCCGGATATGGCCTCCAGGACCTACCAGAACTTCGACCTCCTGCTCGAAGCGGCGGACGGCGGAGGTTTCCGCGCGCGGGTGACGAGCAGCCCCACGGACGAGAGCCCGACCGGCAAGTTCACGCTCCCCTTCGACTCGACTCAGCTCGAGAACCTCCTCCTCAAGCTCGACCCCGGCCGCAGCGGCACTCGCCGGTCCGGCGCCGACCCCCAGACCCAGGCGTCGATCGACCTCGGCGGACCGCTCTTCGAGACGGTGTTCTCCGAGGACATCATGTTGGCCTGGCAGCGCTCACAGGACCTCGCCCGGGAGCACGGCGACGGGCTGCGGCTGCGGCTGCGGCTGACCGATGCGCCGTCGATCGCCGGGCTGCCGTGGGAGCTGCTCTACGACCGCCGTGGCAACAGCTTCATCGCCCAGTCGGAGCGGACACCGGTGGTGCGCTACCTGGAGGTCCCGCAGCCGCCGCGTCCGCTCGTCGTCGACGGCGCACTGCGCATCCTCGTCGTCATCTCCTCGCCCACCGACCTCCCCGAGCTCGACGTCGAGGCCGAATGGCGGCGGGTCCAGGACGCGTTGGCCAGCAAGGTCACCGAGGGCACGGTGAAGATCGACCGGCTCCCTGCACCGACCGTCCAGGCGTTGTCGGCATGGCTGCGCAAGAACGAGGTCCACATCCTCCACTTCATCGGGCACGGCGACTACGACGAACGGATCCAGGACGGCGTCATCTACTTCCAGGACCGGTACGGCCGCAGCACCAAGGTCAGCCCCACCGTCCTGGGTCCGTACCTCCGCGACCACGACCCGCTCCGGCTGGTCCTGCTCAACGCGTGCCAGTCGGCGCGCGTCGACAGCACCGACCCGTTCAGCGGGATGGCCCAGGGTCTGGTCCAGCAGGACTGCACCGCCGTCGTGGCCATGCAGTTCCCCATCTCCGATGGCGCGGCCACGACCTTCACCGGCGAGTTCTACGGTGCACTCGCCGACGGGTTCCCCGTCGACCAGGCGGCGACCAGCGCTCGCAAGGCACTCATCGCGGAGTATGCGGCGGAGTGGGCTACGCCGGTGCTCTTCCTTCGCGCTCCGGACGGCCGGGTGTTCGACAACATCGTCGCGCAGCCAGCCGTGACGGCGGTGCCGACGGAGGCGCCCGAGGTCAAGGACGAGGACGAGGACCGCGCCCGCGAGGCGCTCGCTACGGATGCCGAGACTACCGAGACGGTCCGCAAGAGCGCGGACACGCCAGTGGCCGCGCCGGTCGGGGTGGTCCCGACCCCGGTGCGGCCCGAGTCGCCGCTCCAGCCCGAAACGCCGGTCCAGACCATGAAGATCATCCAGCCCGAGACCACGGCTCAACCGGTCAAGGCCGCGGTGACTCAGCCCGTCTCGCCTACCACCCAACCGACGAGCCAGCCGG
>DASTNV010000325.1:0-7051 GCA_035762725.1 Lapillicoccus sp.
CGGACTAGTTGCTGCCCGCGATCCGCGTGGGGGCGGCCGGGACGTACGGCGACTTCGCCGTCAAGTACGCGGCAAAGGCGTCGATGTCGAGGCCACCGAAGTACTTGTTCGTTCCGTTGAGGAACGCAGGGAAGTTGTCCCCGCCGTCCGAGAGGAAGTTGTTCGTGACGATGCGGTACGTCGCGCTCGGATCGATCGCGACGCCGTTGAGCTTGGCGTCGTTCACGTCACCGGAGGGCGTCATCGTGTACGTGAAGCCGGCCGAGACCTGGAGCGTCTTCTTCCCCGAGCCGCTGTTCAACCCGATGACCTGCTGCTTGAGCAGGGCGTAGATGTCGGAGCCCTTGAGGTCCATCGAGACGAGGTAGTTGTTGAACGGCTGGACCGTGAACGCCTCCTCGTAGGTGACGTCACCCAGCGCCTCGCCCCACTTCGATGCGCTGGCAGTGAGCTCGGCCCTGATGCCGCCCGGGTTCATGAACGCGATGACGGGCTTCGAGAACGTCGACACGACGGACGCGTCCGCCAGCTGAGCGTCGGCGATGAGGTCGCCGAGAGCCGACTCACCGGCCGGGTTACCGGCGCGGGTGACATCACCGTTGATGTGACCGATGACCCGGCTGGCGACCGGAGCGATGGCCGTGTTGTAGTTCTTGATGATCTCCGACTGCGCCGGGTCCCTGGCGACGTTGCGCGTCACCAGCACGTTCGAGGACGCGACCTTGGCCCGGACGATGTCCTGGGTGCGACGGTCGTAGGTGACCTCGGTGTCGGTGTAGAGCCGGCCGAACGACGAGGCGGAGGTGACCAGCCGGTCCTGACCCTTCGGGTCCTTGATGTCACAGATGTACGGCTGATGGGTGTGGCCCGACACGATCATGTCGATGGCCGGGTCGAGGTTCTTCGCGATCGGGATGATCGGCGAGTCCGGCGCCAGCTCGGAGCCGTTCTCACACGCCGCGTCGTAGCTGGGGTTGACCTTGTACGGCTTGCCGTCCGGCCCGAACCAGGTCTGCTGGCCCGGCGACCCACCCTGGTGGATGAGGACGACGATGGCGTTGACACCCTGGGCCCGCAGCACGGGGACGAGCGCGTTGGCGGTCTGGACCTCGTCGGTGAACTCGAGCCCCTGGATCCCGGAGGCCGTGACGATGGTCGGCGTGTCCTTTAGGGTCATGCCGATGAAGCCGATCTTGGCGCCCTTGATGTTCTTGATCGCGTAGGGCGGCAGGATCGTCTGGTTGGTGCCCGCGTACTTGACGTTGGCGGCCAGGTACGGGAAGTCGGCGCCCTGGAACGGGTGCAGCGCGCAGGAGTTCTGGTTGTTCGCGCCGTTGGGGCCGTCCTCGATGCAGCCGCCGTCGGCCATCCGCTGTAGCTCTTTGTAGCCCTCGTCGAACTCGTGGTTGCCCACCGAGGAGACGTCGAGACCGAGGGAGTTCAGCGCCTCGATGCTGGGCTCGTCGTGGAACGCGGCCGACAGCAGCGGCGACGCGCCGATGAGGTCACCGGCGGCGACGGTCAGGGAGTACGGGTGGCCCTCGCGCGCCTGCTTGAGGTGGGTGGCGAGGTACTCCACACCGCCGGCGCCGGGCGGGGTCAGCGAGTCGGTGGTGACGTCGACCGCCGCGCCAGCGGCGTTCAGCGCGTGGTCGATGACCAGGCGCCCGCTGGAGCCACTGGGCGGCTCGAGGTTCCCGTGGAAGTCGTTGAACGACAGGATCTGGATGTCCAGAGTGGGCCCGTTGGCCGCGTCCGAGGTACCGCTCGTGGCGGCGACCCCGGCGAGGGCGCAGGCTCCGACGGCGAGGCCGCCGATGAGGCGGGTCCTCAGACGCCGTGGTGAGGCAAACGACATGGTTCTCCCTGGCTGAGCTGGATGGCGGTGCACTGAGGGATCAGCGCAATCCCCGAGACGGTGCAGGCTAACCCCAGAACGCGGTGGTATGCGCCGTGACGGGTTGCGAGTTAGTGAACTTCCGCCCGACGTTCGGCGTGGTGGAATCGCCGGGTGACCCCGCGCCCCGTCCGCACTGCCCAGCTCACCCCGGACCAGCAGGCCGCGGTCCTCACCCTCGTCGCCGCCGCACGGGACGTCGACGGTGTCGCCCCGATGTCCGAGCAGTCGCTGCTCGCCGCCCAGGGGCGATCGGGACGCGGGGTCGAGCACGTCCTCGCGTATGCCGACGAGGAGCTGGCGGGGTACCTCCAGCTCGACGACGACTCGGCCGAGCTGGTCGTCGACCCCGCCCACCGCCGGCACGGCGTGGGGTCGGAGCTGCTGGACCATGTGCCGGCCGGCACCCGGGTGTGGGCTCACGGCGACCTCGGCGCCGCCCAGGACTTCGCCCGCGACCGCGGTCTGGAGGTGGTGCGCGAGCTGTTCGTCCTCGGCCGGCGGTTCGACGAGGCCGGACCCCTCGACCCGGTCGAGCTGCCTGACGGCCTCGTGGCCCGCGCGTTCCGTCCCGGCCAGGACGAGGACGAGTGGCTTCGGGTCAACGCGGCAGCGTTCGCCCACCATCCCGAGCAGGGCCGGATGACCCGGGCCGACCTCGACGCGCGGATGGCGGAGGACTGGTTCGACCCCGCCGGGCTGATCCTCATCGTCCCCGAGGCCGACCCGGCGACGGTGGCCGCATCGCATTGGACGAAAAGGCATTCGGGAGCTCTCGGCGAGGTGTACGTCGTCGCCGTCGACCCGGCATACCAGGGAAAGGGGCTGGGCCGGCCGGTGACGCTGCTCGGCCTGGAGTACCTGCGCGACCACGGCGTCGAGGACGTCATCCTCTACGTCGACGGGGACAACCCGGCCGCGCTGAAGGTCTACCGGGGCCTCGGCTTCACGACGCGGTCGGTCGATCGGATGTTCGCGCAGCCGCTTGGCCGTTGACGTCAGTTCACCTCGTCGTGGAACCATGAGGACATGAGCACGGAGCTGTCCGAGCGCGCGGCCTTCGACGAGGGGTCGGACGAGGGGCCGCTGCGCTCGCTGGCCAGCGCCATCCCGTCGCCGCGGGGCTTCCAGCCGCGGGCCGCGAACGGCCGTTTCATGCGCGCCGTCGCCGAGGACGAGCTGCCGGCCGACCGGTTCCTCGAGCGCGAGATCTCCTGGCTGCAGCTCAACGAGCGGGTTCTCCAGCTGGCCATGGACGAGGACATCCCGCTCCTCGAGCGGGCCAAGTTCCTCGCCATCTTCAGCAGCAACCTCGACGAGTTCTTCATGATCCGGGTCGCGGGGCTCAAGCGCCGGATCGCGACCGGCATCGCCCTCCGCTCGGCCGCCGGCCTCGAGCCGCGGGAGGTGCTCGAGAAGATCAGCGAGGTCGCCGGTCAGCTCCAGCGGATGCAGGCCGACGTGTTCCTCGGCGAGGTGCGTCCAGCGCTGGTCGAGGAGGGCATCCGCATCGTGCGGTGGTCCGACCTCACCGCGGATGAGCGAGAGCCGCTGACCGAGCTCTTCACCGACCACATCTTCCCGGTGCTGACCCCCCTGTCGGTCGACCCGGCGCACCCGTTCCCCTACATCTCGGGGCTGTCGCTCAACCTCGCCGTCACGCTGGTCAACCCGAAGACCGGCAACGAGCACTTCGCCCGCATCAAGGTCCCGCCGTCGCTACCCCGCCTGGTCCGCGTCGGGCAGGAGCACCACGAGGGCGCATACGACGTGCGGTTCGTACCCCTCGAGGACGTCATCGCGGCGAACCTCGACCAGCTGTTCACCGGCATGGAGGTCCACGAGCACACGACGTTCCGGGTGACCCGCAACGAGGACGTCGAGGTGGAGGAGGACGACGCCGAGAACCTCCTCACGGCCATGGAGAAGGAGCTCACCCGGCGCCGGTTCGGACCGCCGGTGCGGCTCGAGGTCGAGGACGACATCGACGACCACGTGCTCGACCTGCTGTCCCGCGAGCTCCAGGTGGACAGCGAGGACGTCTACCGGCTGCCAGGGCCGCTCGACCTGCGGGCGCTGTTCACCATCGGCGACCTGGAGCGGTCCGACCTCAAGTACGACCCGTTCGTGCCGCTCACCCAGCCCGACCTCTCGCCCACCGAGAGCAGCAAGCCGGGCGACATCTTCGCGGCGGTCCGCGCCAAGGACGTCCTGCTGCACCACCCGTACGACTCGTTCTCGACCTCGGTGCAGGCGTTCATCGAGCAGGCGGCCGCCGACCCGCGGGTACTAGCGATCAAGCAGACCCTCTACCGCACCTCCGGTGACTCGCCGATCGTCGACGCCCTCATCGACGCGGCCGAGGCCGGCAAGCAGGTGCTGGCCGTCGTGGAGATCAAGGCGCGGTTCGACGAGGTCAACAACATCAGCTGGGCGCGCAAGCTCGAGCAGGCCGGCGTCCATGTCGTCTACGGCATCGTCGGGCTGAAGACCCACGCCAAGCTCTGTCTGGTGGTCCGGCAGGAGGCCGAGGGCCTGGTCCGCTACTGCCACATCGGTACCGGCAACTACAACCCGAAGACCGCCCGCATCTATGAAGACCTCGGCGTCCTCACCTGCGACCCGCAGGTGGGCGAGGACCTGACGCGGCTCTTCAACCAGCTGTCGGGGATCGCGCCGCGTAGCCGGTTCAAGCGGCTCCTCGTCGCGCCGCGGACCGTGCGCTCCGGTCTCATCGAGCAGATCGAGGAGGAGGTGGACCGTCACGAGAAGAACGGCGACGGCCACATCGTCTTCAAGCTCAACTCGATCGTCGACGAGCAGACCATCGACGCGCTCTACCGCGCCTCGCAGGCCGGCGTGCAGGTCGACATCTGGGTCCGGGCGATCTGCGCACTGCGGCCGGGTGTCGAGGGGCTCAGCGAGAACATCACCGTCCGGTCGACGCTGGGCCGGTTCCTCGAGCACTCGCGGGTGTACTGGTTCGGCGGCGACGAGGAGCCAGTCGTCTATATCGGCAGCGCCGACATGATGCACCGCAATCTCGACCGCAGGGTCGAGGCGCTGTTGCGGGTGACCGAGCCGCAGCACGTTGCGGAGATCACGTCGCTGCTCGAGAAGGGCATCGCCCCGACGACCTCGCGGTGGGAGCTCTCCGAGGACGGCCGCTGGACCCGCCACCATCGCGGTGCCGACGGCCAGCCGCTCGTCGACGTCCAGACGGCGATGATCGAGAGCCACCTCAAGCGGCGCCGCAAGGCGCGGCGGCGGTAGGCCAGAGCCCTGACCACCCGCCGCCTCACGCCATGACGGTCACGCCATCCCTCGTCGTCCCGGCGGCCGGCACGGTGCCCTGGCGACGCCGTCGCGGACAGCTCGAGGTCGCGCTGGTCCACCGGCCCAAGTACGACGACTGGTCCTGGGCCAAGGGAAAGCTCGACCCCGGTGAGGAGTGGCCGGTCGCCGCTACGCGGGAGACGGCCGAGGAGACCGGCCTGGACGTCCACCTGGGCATCCCGTTGCCGCCGGCCAGCTACACGGTCCTCGACCGGACCGGCGTGCCGGCCACCAAGCAGGTGCGCTACTGGGCCGCCGAGGTCGTCGGTGGGAAAGGGCGGCTGCTCAACGAGATCGACCAGGTCGCCTGGCTGGACGTCCTCACCGCCCACGACAAGCTCGACTACTCCCGTGACCGCGACCAGCTGCGAGCCGTGGTCCGGGCCGACGCCGCCGGACGGCTCACGACGTGGCCCTTGGCCATCGTCCGCCACGCGAAAGCGCACCCCCGTGGTTCGTGGAAGCCACCGGACGTGGGGCGTCCTCTCGACGACCGCGGCGTCGAGCAGGCGCAGGCCATCGTGCCGCTGCTGGCCGCATACGGGGTGAGCCGGCTGGTCTCGTCCAGCTCGGTCCGCTGCGCCGAAACACTGCGTCCGTATGCGGCGTCCGCCGGGCTCCCGCTGCGGCTCAAGGACGGGCTGTCCGAGGAGGGGTTCGCGGAGGATCCGTCGCGCAGCGCCCATCACCTGCGCCGGGTGTTGGAGCGCGGCGCGTCGACGGCCCTCTGCAGCCACGGCCCGGTGCTGCCGAGCCTGCTGACGTCGCTGCGAGGCATGGTCGACGAGTCGGCGGACGACGGCCCGGACGCCGCGACCACCCTGGCCGAGGCGGCGGACGACGGCATGGGCAAGGGCGAGGTCCTGGTCTGCCACCTCGTCGACACCGGCGAAGCCGCCCGGATCATCGCCGTGGAGCGCTACCCGAACTGACCGCGCCGCTGTCGACGACCCCTCCCAGCGCCGACTCGGCCCGTGGGACTCGACGCTGCGTCGAGTCGCCGCCCGCCGCGACCCATCCCGCGGAGTCGACGCTGCGTCAAGCGACTCGACGCATGTTCCAACGGGCGTCAGGTCGCTCGACGCTGCGTCGCGTCGCCTGCAACACCTCCACACTCGACGCTGCGTCGCGTCGCCGCCGGCGGTGGTCGACGTCCGGCTCCCACCGAGAACTCGGCCCGGGGGACTCGACGCTGCGTCAAGCGGCTCGACGCATGTTCCAACGGGCGTCACGTCGCTCGACGCTGCGTCGCGTCGCCGCCAGCCGCCGAGCTGGCATACCCCTTCTAGAGGTGTCGTCTCACCGGGCGAAAAGTGCATGGCGCCAAGCCTTTGACCCCCGTTCACCGGCCGTTCACCCAGCGGGGGAGTTCGGTCACCTAGGCCACCTACCGTCCGAGACGGATACGCCGGGTGGGAAAGCCGGCGGATCGCCCCCTCCAACCAGGAACCCCCGACAGACAAGGGAATCCCCCGTGCGACTTCTGAGTAACCGCCGCGCCGTCCTGGCCGGCGCCGTGGCCCTGACCGGCGCCTTCGCGCTCTCGGCCTGCGGCAGCGACAACAACTCCGGCGGCGCCAGCGGATCCGGCAACGCCGGCGTCGCCGCCACCGGTGGCACCTCGACCGCCGCCGCCAGCTGCTTCAGTGGCACGCTCAACGGCGAGGGCTCCACCGCCCAGAAGAACGCCATCGAGGCGGCCATCAAGGCCTACCAGACCGCCTGTGGCGACGCCACGATCAACTACAACGCGACCGGCTCCGGAGCCGGCATCAAGCAGTTCACCGGCAAGCAGGTCGACTTCGCCGGCTCCGACTC
>DASTNV010000326.1:0-5281 GCA_035762725.1 Lapillicoccus sp.
CCGACGTTCACCGGCCCCAAGCGGGCGGTCAAGAGCACGTTCGACGTCCTCGGGGCCCTCTTCGTGGGGATCATCCTCAGCCCGCTGCTCATCGTCATCGCCCTGCTCGTCGCCCGCGACGGCGGCAGCCCGTTCTACAAGCAGGTCCGGGTCGGTCAGGGCGGCAAACCGTTCGTCATGTGGAAGTTCCGCTCGATGGTGCCGAACGCCGACCAGGTGCGGCCACTGGAGAACCGGGACGGCGCCGGCCCCCTGTACAAGCTCAAGAGCGACCCGCGGATCACCCCGCTGGGCCGGTTCATCCGGCGCACGAGCATCGACGAGCTCCCGCAGCTGTGGAACGTGCTCCGCCGCGAGATGAGCCTGGTCGGTCCGCGGCCGCCGCTGGCCGACGAGGTGGCCAAGTACGAGCAGGACGTCTACCGGCGGCTCCTCGTCAAGCCGGGCATGACCGGCCTCTGGCAGGTCAGTGGACGCAGCGACCTCCCGTGGGACGACGCGGTCCGCCTCGACCTCTACTACGTCGAGAACTGGAACCTCGTCGAGGACCTCAAGATCCTCTGGCGCACCGTGATGACGGTCGTCAAGGGTGACGGCGCGTACTGACGTCCAGAGCCTGTGACGAAAGTCGGGGTCCCCGCGAAGTATCGGAGCGAAGCGAAGAACTTCGTGGGGTGACCTAGCGACCCACCGGGACGGCACCGGGCTCGCTGAGCTCGTCGACCGCGCGGTAGAGGGCCTCGTGGAAGGCCGGCTCGCTGAACCGCTCGGCGTGCTCCCGGATCGTCGCCTCCGACCAGTTCCGCTCGCGCGCCGAGAGCACCGCGGCGTGGATCTCTCGAGGCGTGGGATGGGCGAAGAACTGTCCGGTCTTTCCCGGAACGACGGTGTCGAGGTACCCGCCGGCCCCGAGCGCCAGGGTCGGCTTGCCGTAGGCGGCCGCCTCCAACGGGGTCAGCCCGTAGTCCTCGAGGCTCGGCGCGATGAGGGCTCGGCTGTGCGCATACACCCAGCGCAGCTGCGCGTCGGTGAGGTGAGAGAGGAGTCGCACGTTGCTGGGCAGGTGACGTTCCAGCGACCGCTTGAGGGGGCCGTGACCGACGACGACCAGCTGCTCGGGCAGGTCACGGAACGCGTCGATGGCGGCGTCGACGTTCTTGTAGGGCAGCAGCCGGGAGACCACGAGGTAGTAGTCGGACCAGCCGGCCAGCTCGGGTACCGACTCCTGGGCGGCCGTGGGATCCATGGCGTGGGGAGCGGGCAGGACCGGCACCTCGATGCCGTACGCGTCCCGCATCCGGTCGCGGACGACCCGCGAGTTGGCCAGGTGCCTGTCTGCGGCGAGCGCGTGCCGCTTGTCCCAGCGCTTGAGCCACGGCGTCATCGCCAGCAGGGCGACGCCGCGCAGCGACTTCCGGTGGCCACCGCCCAGGTAGGCCTCCGCCTGGTACAGCCAGCGAGCTGGGGCGTGGCAGTAGACCAGCCGGCGGCCGGTCGCCGAGAACCCGTGGGCCCAACCGCTGCTCGACGCCAGCACGACGTCCTCGGTGATCCGCATCGAGCGGGCCGCGAAGGGGAGCAGCGGCAGCGCGGTTCGGTGGTGGTGGCGCAGCGGCGCGATGTCGTTGAGCGGCGACGTGACGATCCGCGCGTCCTGGAACTCGGGGTAGGTGCTCTCCGGCTCGTAGAGCGTCGTGTAGATGGTCGCCTCGGGGAACGCCCGGTGCATGGCGAGGACGACCCGCTCCGCACCGCCACGCTGCGTCAGGTAGTCGTGGGCGATGGCGATGGTCGGTCGGGCGCGCATCGGGCGACTTTCCGCAACCTCGTCCAGCACGGAGCGCATCGTAGTGGCGCGAAGGTCCCATGAGGGAGTCTCGGGCGGCGTTTTCTTTCCGTCGCCGACTCGTGGGGGCTCGGCCATGGCCGTCGCGACGGCGCCGGGGAACCCCTCCGGGTCGGCGAGGGTGACCCGCGGGTCGTCCACCTCCCGGAACCCGGCCACGCGGGTGCTGACGACAGGGCGGTTCGCGGCGCGGTACTCGTACAGCTTGATCGGGTCGAGACTGTCGGTGAACGGGGTGACCACGTGGGGCACGAGCAGGACATCGGCCGCGCAGAGGTATGCGGGTACGGTCGCCGCCTCGCGCGGGCCGAGGAGCAGGACCCCAGCCGTCTCGAGGAGGTGCCGTTCGGCTGGGTCGAGGGGCGCAGGACCGACCAGGACGACCGTGGCGTGGCTGGCGAGCTCTCGGGCGGTCCGGGCACACAGCTCGAGGTCGACGCGGTCGCGGTGGACGGTGCCCACGTACAGGGCCACCGGACCGTCCGGCAGGTCGGATGGTCGAGGCCCAGGACTCCGGTATGCGTGGACGTCCACCGCGTTGGGGACCAGGGTCAGCGGCCGGCCGTCGCGGCCCTCGGTCTTGCTGGTGAGCAGGGCCGGTGAGCAGACGACCACCTGCGCAGCGTCACGCAGGAGTCGACCCTCGTCGTCGATGAGCCGCCGGTGCTCCAGGTCGGTGTGGCCCGCGTGGAGCCAGTCGTCGGTGATGTCGTAGATGGTTCGCCAGCCGGTCCGGGTCATCAGGGTGGCCGCGGCCGGGTCGTTGACCCAGAGCAGCGGGTCGTCGAAGCCGACCTCCTCGGACGCCCGGACGACCTGCTCGGCGAGCCGCTGGTCGACGTGGGGGTCGACCCGGCGGGGAAGCGCCTTGGTGCCCTGGAACAGGTACAGACGGCCGGCCGGGACCCCGTCGAGGGTCGGGCCGAGGCGAAGTCCCTGGCCGGGGCGGGGGCGCTCGCGGCGGCGCGCGGCGTGGATCGGGTCAGCCGGCGGCTCGACGAAGAGGACCCGCAACCCGGGGTCGTCGCGCAGCAGGCGGGAGACCAGGTGCTGGTTGCGCCGCCAGACACCGTCCCAGGTCTCCAGTGACGCCACGACGAGGTCGTGACTCATCCGCGGACCTCTCGGTACACCGCGTCAGTCTCCCGCTGCTGGGCCTCGAGGGTGAACCGCTCGCGTTGAGCCGTCCGGAGCTGTTCGCCGTAGGCGGCCCGTCCAGCGCTGTCGGCCGCCAGGGCGCGAAGCGCCGAAGCGGCGCCGCGGACGTCATCCGGAGGGAACAGGCCGGTACCGCCCACCCCGCCCACCGTCTCGAGGTGACCGCCACCGGCCGCCGCGACCACCGGCAGGCCCACCGCCATCGCCTCCACGACCGACAGACCGTACGCCTCATCGGGCCGCGGGGCCAGGAGCAGACCGGCCGTTGCCATGAGGTTCTGGACGTCGCCGGCGTGCCCGAGGAACCGGGTGGCGCCGGCGATCCCGAGCCGGCCGGCCTTCCGTTCCAGCGCCGGTCGCAGTGAGCCGCCACCGGCGATGACGAGCCGCCACCCGTCCCGGGCCAGCCCGGAGGCAGCGAAGGCCTCCAGGGCGATGCCGGTGCGCTTCTCCGGCTCCAGGCGTTGCGCGACGAGCACGGTGCGCTGTCGGTGGAGAGGGTCCACCGACTCCCGGTTCGCGACCCCGGCGTAGACGACCGTGCTGTCCCCCTCGACGTAGCTCGCCGCATACGCGCTGACGGCGATCTGGGCGTCGATGCGCGCCGCCGCTCGCCGGCCGACCCAGCGGTTGACCGGTGTGCTGCCCCGGGCGGCGGCGAAGTGGCGGGTGGTGACCACCGCGGCGGTCGTGCCGAGGGCGGCGATGACGCCGGCCACCTCGGACGCCGTCATGTGGACGTGGACGATGTCCGCCCCGGGCACGAACGGCCGGGCGGTCCGGACGGTCTGCAGCAGGCCACCGGTCGGGCGGAAGACGACGCCGGCGCCGATATCCCGCCGCATTGAGGCCTCGTCCCCGCCGATGACCGCGATCGTGGCGCCCGCGTCCCGCTGAGCCGCGGCCAGCAGGGCGACATGGCGCTCGACCCCGGCGAACCGGTCGGAGCACACAAGGTGCAGGACCCTCATCGCGGAAGGGTCACGGGCAACGGCTCCGGGCGGGGCACGGGCTCACGGGGTGGCCCCCCGGGTGGTCACACGCTCGACTTCCCGCGCGACGGAAGTCTCGGACTCGTCACCCTGGTCGTGCACCAGCTGACCCAGGCACAGGCCGGCAATGAGGAAGGGGATCGACACCTGGGCGGTCACCCAGAACAGGTCGAACTGCGACTGCACGAACCGGCCGAGCATCACGGTGAACGCCAGGGTCCCGTAGAGAGGCTGGATCCGCCAGAGGATGACGAGACACCCCACCATCAGCAGGAGGAACGCCGCGAGGCCGACGAGCCCCGACGTCGTCAGCACCTCGATCTCGGCACTCGGCGGCTGGAACCGGACGTCGAACCGGTCGGTGTACCACCAGCGCAGGCCGGCCCCGAAGAGCGGGTCGGTGAGCCAGACGTCGACGGAGTCCTGGAACCAGTTGATCCGCTGGAACAGCGAGTTGAACTGGTTTCCTGAGTCGATCTGCTCCCGGATGAGGGTCGTGACGAAGGCCACGGCACCGACTCCGCCGAGGATGACCAGCTTGGACCGCTTTCGGGTGTCGTCGGTGCGGAGGACGACGACCGCCAACGAGACGGCCAGCCCGATGATCGCCTGCCGCGACTGGGTGAAGACCAGGCCCAGGCAGCAGAGGACGAAGGTCGCCAGCGCCAAGGTCCGGGGCCACCGCATCCAGGGTGGATGGACGTACGCGATGAGGGCACCGATGCCGAGGACGCACCCCGCGAAGTTCTTGTGCATCTCGAAGGGCCATCGTGGGTAGACCGCCTCAAAGCCCCTCGGCAGGTCGATGACCCCCTGCGCCACGGTCGACACGGCGATGACGATGATCCCGGCCATGAGCAGGGTGAGCGCGACGGGCGCCCGGCCGGCCCGGCCGAGCGCCCATCCGACGATGAGCGCGCCGGCCGTGAGGAACCCGGCGTGGACCCACTCGACGGCGTTCGCCAGGTAGACGTTGTTGACGACGGTGAACAGCGTGGCGGCCTGGTAGAGCGTCACCAGCCAGAGCAGGGACCGCAGGGGTGCGCTGTAGGGCCGTTGCCCGAGGATCACGGCGGGCCAGAACGCCAGGAACAGGACGAGGTCGGAGACCGAGAGCTCGGCGCCTCCGGCCTGTACCCGGATGACGACGAGGAGAAGTGGGACACCGAACAGCGGGATGATCGTGGGGTCGGCCAGAGTCAACCCGATCAACAGCACCGTCACCGCGATGGCGGCCGCGATGATCGGCTCCTGCGGCACGAGGCGCGCCACGCCGAGAACCAGA
>DASTNV010000327.1:0-4184 GCA_035762725.1 Lapillicoccus sp.
GCACCAACCGCTCCGCGACGAGGTTGTTGAGGCCGAGCGAGAGGTGGACCGTGCCCATCCCGACCGCCAGGAACACGAAGACGAACCCCACGACGGTGGCGGCGCCGCCGGCCTCCTCGGCGAGCGGGACGAGCGCGGTGCCCTGCTCCTCGGCGAGCCGGGCGGCGGGGACCGCCGCCCCGATCGCGAAGACCCAGAGGCTGTACAGCGCGATGACGGTGAGCATCGCGGCGACGCTCCCCCGCATCAGGGACTTGCCGCCAGGGTCCCGCCGCAGCACGACCTGTGCGGCGTTGCCGACCGACGTGTGGCCGTAGAAGCACAGCAGCACGACCCCGAACGCCACACCCACGACACTCGGGTCGAACGACGAGCTGCCGGGGATCGCCGCATACCGCACGTTGTCCGCCTCGAGGACGGTCAGCGCGAGGATGACGAGGATGACGATGGCGACGATGTTGCATAACCCGACGAACAGGGCCGAGGCGATCGTCGCATCGAGCCGTTTCCGGAAGACCAGGGCGATGTTCACGGCGAAGAGCGCCGCCGCCCACAGTGGCGCGCTGGTGTTCGTGGTCTGGGCGACCGTGACCCCGAACCCGACATAGCAGGCCAGCAGCACCGGCGCCGTGTAGATCGTCATGCCGACGCCGAAGGTCACCCCGCCGGTACGGCCGAGGTAGCCGCGGACCACTCGTCCGAAGAACGCGCCACCCCAGCGCACGTCGCCGGTCCGGGTGAACGTCTCCGCCACCGCCGCCACGGTGAGGACGTTGAGCAGCCCGAGCACCACGATGATCACGACCCCGGGAAGCGGGCCGACGCCCGCCACGGCGATCGGCAGCGCGAGCATCCCGGCGCCGACGGTCTCGGTGAGGGTCAGGCCGTAGGTGGTCCAGAACGGCGGCAGCTCTTCCAGCCGGCGGTTCAGCCGGGCCCGGGTCCACCGGAGCTTCTCGACCACAGTGAGGTCGGTGTCGTAGACGTCGGACAGCTCGCCGCGGTGCCGCTCGCGGTAGGCCTGCTGCACCGCCGGGTCGTCCAGCCCGAGCGCCGCGCGGATCCGGCCGGCGTCGGACTCGCGGAACCGGTACTTGTCACCGATCCGGTGGGCGAGCTCGGCTCGCGCGACCGCGTCCGGAGGCACGAGGTAGGCCCATCGAGGCGCAAACTGCTCCAGCTCCTGGATCGTCGGCGGGGGCAGGTCGCGGCCGGCGGCCAGCGCGGAGAGGAAGGCCCGCTCCTGCTCCTCGAGGACGCCGGCGGATAGCACGGGGGCGGTCGCGTTCCGGGCCTTGAGGGCGAGGTATGCGGTTCGGCTCTCGATGACGTACAGCGCGCTGCTGACCCGGCGGCCGGCCAGCCCCCCGAGCAGCTCGGCCCGGGTGAGGGAGGGCCCCTCCTCCCGCTCCGGGGTGCGGCTCACCCAGCCTCCCGGCGCACGAAGTCGGCGACCCGGACCATTTCGGCGCTGAGCTCCTCCTCCGGGTGCTGGAGCGAGAAGAGCCCCGCGCTGCCGAGGGCCATCATCGCGTCGGAGTGCGGCAGAACGGCGACGACCGGACAGTCGTAGGCCTGCTCGACGCGCTCCCGGACGACCGCGGCGTCGAAGGTGGCCGGCGTCTTGTTGACGACCAGCGCGATCCGCGGGACCTCGAGCTCCTTGGCCACGTGGACGGTCACGCCGGTGCCCTCGTAGTCCTGCTGGTCCGGCCGCAGGACGACGAGCAGCGTGTCGGCGACGACGAGCGACAGCAGCGTCTCCTCCTGCAGCCCGGGGTGGGTGTCGACGAGGAGGGCGTCGAGCTCCAGGGCGTCGACAAACTCGCGCAGGCCCTGGACCAGCTGCTGCGAGTCGTACCCGTTGCGCAGCACCCGGGTGATCTCACCCGGCTGGATGCTCGACGGGATGAGGTGGACGCGGCCGGGCAGGCCCGGTGGCGTCACGTCGAGGGCGACGTCCTCGATCGGGGTGCCGTCGAAGAGGAAGTCGTTGAGCGAGGCGGTGATGTTCTCGCCCGACAGGCCGAAGAGGACGTGGATTCCCGGCGACTGGACGTCCGCGTCGATGACGCCGACGCGCATACCCTGGGCGGCCAGCTGGGCGGCGACGTTCGCGCTGAGGTTCGACTTGCCGGTACCGCCGCGGAACGAGTGGACCGAGACCACACGGACGGGGCGACGCGGCACGGACGTCAGCGTAACCACCGGCGCCGGAGCTCAGTCGCGATGAAGGCCCTTGGCGATCGCGTAGCGGACCAGCTCGACCCGGTTGTGCATCTGGAGCTTGCCGAGGGTGTTCTGGACGTGGTTCTGGACAGTCCGGTGGGAGATGAACAGCTGGGCGGCGATGTCCTTGTAGGACATGCCGGTCGCCACGAGCTTGAGCACCTCGGTCTCGCGCTCGGTCAGCTGCGGCGCGGCCGACGCGCCGCTGCCGGCGTTCTGCATCCGCCGGAACTCGCCGAGCACCAGCCCGGCCAGTCCGGGGGTGAAGACGGCCCGGCCGCGCGCCGTCCGGCGCACCGCCTCGAGGAACTCCTCGCGGGCAGCCGACTTGACGAGGTAGCCCGAGGCGCCAGCCTTGACGGCGTTGAGGACGTCCTGCCGCTCACCGCTGACCGAGAGGATGAGGATCTTGGTGGGCAGGTCCTCGGTGGCGAGCTGCTCGCATACCTCGACACCGTGGACGCCCGGCAGGTTGAGGTCGAGGACGAGGACATCCGGGCTGGTCGCCTTGACCCGGCGGACCGCCGCCGCGCCGTCCGCCGCGGTACCGACGACCTGGAACCCCGCGTCGGTGAGGTCGCGGGCGACGGCGTCGCGCCACATCGGGTGGTCGTCGGCGACCACGACGGTGATCGAGGCGTCGTCGATTGGCTCGTCGTCGGCGTCGAGCGACTCGACCTCCTCGATGCCGCTCGCGCCCCCGGGGTGCGTCATGTCAGGTGCCTCGCTTCGGGATCCACATCTCGACCGTGGTGCCGCCGCCTGGTCCGTAAAGGTACCGGGCCGACCCGCCCAGCTCCTCGAGCCGGCCGCGGATCGATGAGGAGACGCCAAGCCGGCCGCGAGAGCCGGCCTCGGCGATCCGTTCCTCGGAGACGCCGACGCCGTTGTCGCGGACGGTGACGACGACATCGTCGCCCGCGTCGTCGACGAGGACCCAGGCGTGGGCGTCCGGTCCGGCGTGCCGGCGAACGTTGTCGAGGGCGGCCTCGACGGCGGCGACGAGCTCGTTGGCGGGGCGCCGCGGGAGGAAGACCGGCTCGGCCGGGGCCACGAGGTCGGCGATGCCCGCGGAGGCCTGGCGCAGGTACTGGCTCAGGTCGACCGGGCCGCCGATGGTCTTCTCGAGCTCGTCGATGGACACCCCGCTGACCAGGGCGCGGAGCCGCTGCTCCTGCTCGGCGGCGATGGCGCCGAGCTGGGCCGCCTCGCCGCCCGCGTCCCGGCCGCGGCGGTGGATAAGGGCGAGCGCCTGGAGCACGCCGTCGTGGATGACGCGGGCCAGCCGGTCGCGCTCGACGTCCTCCGCCTCCTGGGACAGCGCCCGGCTCAGCTCGGCCTGCTCGGCCCGGGCCAGGTCGGCGCAGTACCCGACCGTGCCGCCGACGAGGATGACGAGCAGGCCGTTGCTGACCGCGGCGACCTCCACGCTCCGGGTGGCCACGACCATGGACAGCGCGATGACGACTCCCGCGGCGATGCCGCCGCGCCAGCCCTTGATGATCCCGATCGACGCGACCGGTACCGCCTGCCAGACGCCCGGCAGCGTCGTGGTGCCCTTGAACGCGGCGTCCGGCGTGTCGACCCAGCGGGTCGCCACGACCGCGCCGGCGGCCAGGCCGAGCTCGATGAGGTGCCACCAGAGCTCCCGCCGCTCCCAGACCAGCTCGACGGCGGTCCAGACCGCGAGCACCCCGAGGATCGCGAAGGCGACGCCCGGCTGCTGCATGTCCTCACGACGGGTCCAGGCGCCCCAAACCGCATACAGGAGCGCGAGGGGGCGCAGCACCCGGATGGCGCGCCAGAAGGCGGAGACGACCAGGGAGTCGTCCGGCATGGTCAGCTGGCGGCCCGTTCGCCGTCCGTCTTCGGGTTGTCTCCCGGCGCCCAGTCCGCGACCGGGTCGTCGACGAGGGGCGCGATCCGGTCGTCCTCCTCGGTCTCGACGCCTTCGG
>DASTNV010000328.1:0-20131 GCA_035762725.1 Lapillicoccus sp.
CCGGATCGAGCTCACTCTCGACGTCGCACCGGGCCTCGAGGTGATCCGCGCCGACGAGCTACGGCTCCGCCAGGTCCTGCTCAACCTGCTGAGCAATGCCGTGAAGTTCACCCAGGACGACGGCCGGGTGACGGTCGCCGCCTGGCTGGACGGCAGCGACCTGCTCGTCACCGTGACCGACACCGGCGTCGGCATCCCGCAGACCGACCAGGAGCGCATCTTCGACTCGTTCCAGCAGGGCGGCCGCTTCATGGTCAGCTCGGAGGGCACCGGGCTCGGCCTGACCGTCACCAAGCGGATCGTCCAGCTGCACGGCGGCCGGATCTGGGTGACCAGCGCGCCCGGTCTCGGGAGCTCGTTCGGGTTCAGCATCCCCGGGCAGACGGAGGGCGGGGCCGCACGGGAGGCGCCGGACATCACCGACGCCGACCTCGGCGACCCGCGCCCCGCGGTCGTCGTCGTCGAGGACGACGAGCGATCCGCCGAGCTCGTGGCCCTGCACCTCACCGCCGCCGGGCTGCGGCCGGTGGTGATCCGCGACGGACGGGACGGCATCGACGCGGTACGCACCCTGAGACCGGTGGCCGTGGTCCTCGACATCAAGCTGCCCGGCATGAGCGGCTGGGAGATCCTCCACGCGATGAAGTCGGACCCGGAGATCGCGGGGACTCCGGTCGTCATCGTCTCGGTGCTGCCGGAACGTGGGAAGGGGTTCGCCCTCGGCGCCGCCGACTACCTCGTCAAGCCGGTCGACCGAGACGACCTCGTCACCTCTGTTCGGCGGGTCGTGGCCGACGCCACCAGCCGCGCCGCGGGCCGCACGATCGTCGTCGTCGACGACGACCCCATGGCGCTGGAGCTGGTCCGCGTCACCCTCGAGCCGCAGGGGTGGTCGGTGCGCGTCTGCGAGCGAGGGGCGGACGCGGTCGAGCTCGTCGCGTCGACGCAGCCGTCCGTCGTCCTCGTCGACCTCCTCATGCCGGAGACCGACGGCTTCGCGGTCATCGACGCGCTGGCCGGACGTGACGACACCGCGGACATCCCCGTGGTCGTCCTCACGGCGAAGTCGCTCGACGTCGCCGACCGCGAGCGTCTCGACGGTCGGATCAAGTTCGTCGCCTCGAAGTCTGCCCTGGACCTCGACGTGCTCGCCCAGCGACTCGTCCGGGTGTCCCGTCCCGCCGCCTCAGGGGCGACGTGAGCGAGCGGGTCCTCGTGGTCGAGGACAACGACAAGAACCTCAAGCTCTTCCGGGACCTGCTGGAGTACGCGGGCTTCACCGTCGAGGTAGCGGTCACCGGCGAGGAGGCGGTGAAGCAGGCGATGGACTCGGTGCCGGATCTCATCCTCATGGACCTCCAGCTCCCCGGCATCGACGGGCACGAGGCGCTCGCCCAGCTGCGGGCCAACCCGGACACCCGCGGTGTGCCGGTCGTCGCCCTCACCGCGTCGGCGATGCCGATGGACCGTGACCGGGCGCTGTCCGCCGGCTTCGACGGGTTCCTCGAGAAGCCGATCAAGGTCCACGACTTCCCCGACCAGGTCCGCCAACACCTCCGGAACGGACGATGACCACCGGCGCGCCCGGAGGGGTCGTCCTCGTCGTCGACGACCTGCCGGCGAACCGACGGCTGATGCAGGCGATCCTCACTCCGCACGACTTCGAGGTGGTCGAGGCGGAGTCGGGTGAACAAGCGCTCGAGATCCTCGCGGAGGGCCGCATCGACCTCGTCCTGCTGGACCTGCTGATGCCCGGGCTGGACGGGCACGAGACCTGCCGGCGGATCCGCGCGAACCCCGACACCGCATACCTGCCCGTGGTCATGGTGACGGCGAGCGGACCCGGCGAGAAGGTCCGGGCCATCGACGCGGGGGCCGACGACTTCATCAACAAGCCCCTCGACCAGGCCGAGCTGCTCGGCCGGGTGCGCTCCCTGCTGCGGGTCAAGCGGTACCACGACACCGTCGTCGCGCAGGCCGCGGAGCTCGCGTCGTGGAACCAGGAGCTGGAGGCCCGGGTGGCCACGCAGGTCGAGCGGCTGGAGCGCTACGGCGCGCTGCGCCGGTTCTTCTCCCCGCAGATCACCCGGCTGCTGCTGGACCAGGGCGACGACTCCTTCCTCACCAGCCACCGGCGGGAGATCACCGCGGTCTTCTGCGACCTGCGGCGGTTCACCTCGTTCGCCGAGACGTCCGACCCCGAAGAGGTCATGTCCGTCCTCGCGGCCTACCACCGCGCGCTCGGCGACCTCGTCTTCCGCTACGAGGGCACCCTCGAGCACTTCGCGGGCGACGGCCTGCTGGTCTTCTTCAACGACCCGGTGCCGATCCCCGACGCCCCCGCCCGGGCGGTGCGCATGGCCGTCGAGATGCAGCAGTCCGTCGCGGAGCTGGCCCACACCTGGCACCGGCTCGGCTACGACCTCGGGTTCGGCGTGGGCATCTCGCGGGGGTTCGCCACGCTGGGCCGGATCGGGTTCGAGGGGCGCTACGACTACGGCGCCGTCGGCACCGTGACGAACCTGGCGGCGCGGTTGTCGACCCAGGCCGCCGACGGGCAGATCCTCGTCAGCCAGCGAGTCATGGTGGGCGCCGAGGACATCGCACAAGGCCGGGAGGTCGGCCGGCTCGAGCTCCGGGGTTTCTCCCGACCACTGGTGGCCTACGAGATCGTGGGCCTGAGCGACAACGAGGTACGCGCGTGAACACACGTCTGGACGCCCTCTCCGAGGATGAGCGCAACGAGGCCTTCGACCGCCTGCAGAGCGGGCTCCCGTCCGTGTGGCGGGCCTTCCGGTCCAATGATCCGCGGGAGTCGGTGGTCGTTGTCCCGTCGATGACCCTGGGCCGGATGGGTGCCGGTTCGGGAGCCGCGAACCAGGCCCTCGAGGAACGCTTCCTCTTCATGCTGCTGCTCCTGCGGCAGCCGCGGCTCAAGGTCATCTACGTCACGTCGATGCCGATCGACCCGGCGATCATCGAGTACTACCTGTCGCTGCTCCCCGGCGTCATTCCGAGCCATGCGCGCGCCCGGCTGACCATGGTGTCGGTCGGCGACTCGTCGGCGACCCCGCTCACCGAGAAGCTGCTGGCCCGCCCGCGGCTGGTCTCGCAGATCCGGGCCCTCATCCCCGACCTGACCTTCTCCCACATGGTGCCGTACAACACGACGCGGCTGGAGCGGGACCTCGCTTTGGTGCTCGGCATCCCGATGTACGGCGCGGACCCCCGACACTTCCCCATCGGCACGAAAACCGGCTCACGCGAAGCGTTTTCGGCCGCGGGCATCTCCCATCCGATGGGGGTCAACGACGTGCGGTCGCTCGACGACGTCGTGTCGGCGCTCGCCGGACTGCGCGCCGCCCGGCCGCACGCCACCGCGGCGATGGTGAAGCTCAACGAGGGTGTATCCGGAGCGGGTAACGCCGAGGTCGACCTCACCGGGCTCCCCGCCAGCGGGGAGGAGGCCGAGCGCGACGCCCTGGCGGACCGGGTCCGAACGATGACCCTCGAGAGCACCAAGGTGGACGTCCCGACGTTCCTCGAGAGGCTGAACGAGCGGGCCGGCATCGTCGAGGAGCGGGTCACCGGCGACGAGCTGCGCAGCCCGAGCGTCCAGCTGAGGATCACCCCGCTCGGGGCCGTCGAGCTGCTGTCGACCCACGACCAGATCCTCGGCGGCAAGACCGGTCAGTCCTACCTGGGCTGCCGGTTCCCGGCTGATCCGGCATACGCCGGGGTCATCTCGGCCGACGCGATGAAGGTGGGCGAAGTGCTCGCCGGCAAGGGCGTGCTCGGACGGTTCGCCATCGACTTCGTCGTCAGCCGGACCAACGGGCACTGGACGTCGGACGCCATCGAGATCAACCTGCGCCGCGGCGGGACCACGCATCCGTTCCTCACTCTGCAGTTCCTCACCGACGGCCGGTACGACGCGGAGAGCAGCCGGTTCCTCACCCCGGCGGGCGACGAGCGGCACCTGGTGGCCACCGACCACTTCGAGGACGCGTCGTTGAGCGGCCTGCGGATCGCGGACCTCTTCGACCTCGTGGCGATCTCCGGGATCCACTACGACCAGGTGCGCGAGCGCGGCGTGGTGCTGCACATGATGAGCGCCATCACCGAGCTCGGCCGGGTCGGGCTGACGGCCGTGGGCGCGACCGCCGACGAGGCCGCGGAGCGGTACGCCGACGCGGAGGATCGGCTGCGCGGGGACGCCCAGGTGTCACTGGAGCCGCACGTCGTGTGGTGACGGCGCCGGTGGGAACGGGACACGCCGGCCGGGTTGGCCCTTGAATACCCGGCCGGCGCCCCGTCACCGACCGATGCCCCCTACGACCCCGGCCGGTGGTCCTTGGCCGGCCGAGCCCCCTGCGGCCCGGCCGGCCCGTTCTCGGCGCCCGCGGTCAGGGCGCGATCAGCTGAGAGTGGAGCAGCGCCCCGACGACGGCGGACGGCCACGGCACGGCGTCGATGGCGCCGCGCCGGGAAGCACCTCCGCAGCTGCACTCCCACATCCACGTTCCCTTGCCGACCTTGTGGATCCGCGGGTGATGGTGGGACAGGTCCCGATGACGACGACGCTGTGGAGCTTGTGAAGACATGACGCACCTCCGATCTGGTGAGTGCCGGGCGATTCCGGTAGGGCTCCACGGTGCGGCCTGCGACGGCCGGGGTCTGTGCCCGCGATGACACAGCGAACGTCTTTCTCGCGACACGAAACCGGGGCATTTCGCTGTGCCGAACTCTCGCGGCGTGGTGCACTGCCTCATGGAGTGGCGGCTGTTCGCCTCGCTGGCTCCCCCGGAGCAGCGGCTCGTCCTGTCTCGCACCCACCGGCATCGCTACGCCAAGGGCGAGACCCTCTTCCACGAGGGTGACCTGGCCGAGACCGTCCACCTGATCCAGGAGGGCCGGGTCGTCGCCCGTCGCTCGACGCCCGAGGGCGACGTGGTGACCTACTCGGTCATGGGCCCGGGCGAGGCGTTCGGCGAGATGGCGATGCTCGCGGACGACCACCGGCGCTCGTCGACCATCGTCGCCCTCGAACCGGTCGTCACCCTCAGTCTGCGGTTCGACGAGTTCGCCACACTGTGCGACGAGCACCCTGGCGTCCAGGCGCTGCTGGTGCGGATGCTCGCGCAGCGTGTCGACCGCTTGTCGACGCACCTCCTCGACGCCCTCTACCTCCCGGCCGACCGTCGGGTGCTCCGCACGCTGGTCGACCTCAGCAGCCAGTACCAGGACGGCACCGGGGCCAACGCGGTCACCCTCCCACTCACCCAGGTGGACGTGGCCGAGCTGTCCGGCGCATCACGGCCCACGACGAACCGCTACCTGCGCCACCTCGAGGAGGACGGCCTGGTCCGCCTCAACCGAGGCCACATCACCGTCCTCGACGTCCACGCGCTGCGCGCCCGTTGAGGGTTTAGGACACGGTCAGCGAGAGCCGTTCCAGGAGCTCGGCGCGCGTCGTGGCGCCACTGCGGCGCTTGATCCGCGCCATGTGGTGCTCGACGGTCTTGGCCGACAGGTAGAGCGACTCCCCCACCTGGCGGTAGGTCATCCCGGACAAGATCAGCTCGACGACCTCGCGCTCGCGCGGGCTGAGGGCGACGACGCCGGCCTTGCTCTCCGCCGGGGACGGCGGGGTATGCCGCGCCGCACCGTTCGACGTCGCGGCCAGGAGGTCTCGGGCGCACTCCATGAGGACCGCTGCGTCGCGCCGGTCGGCCGCCCGAGCGGCGGCGTGGCCGGCCAGCCGAGCCCCTTCCCAGCGCTGACCGACCGCACCGAGAGCGCGAGCGGCCGACTCGACGGAGGCCGGGTCGACGTCACCGCCGAGCACCGCGACCCAGGCCCGTCCGGCGCGCGCCAGGACCGCCGCATACGGGCTGGTCCGTGCCGCGCCGAGCAAGGCGGCCGCGTGAGGGGTCAGCGCCTGCGGCCGGTTGGTGAGGATGGCCGCCTGGACGCCGTACCAGTGGAACGCGGGCGACCAGAGCGGCGGGTTGCCCAGCCGGTCCAGCAGCGCCATGGCGCGGTTCCAGACCGGGGCGGCGAGCTCCGGTTCGTGCATGCGGGCCGCGGCGAGACCGAGCTCGCCGAGCGGTAGCAGCGAGTAGAGGTCGACGGGGTGGCCGACCAGCGCGCCGCGCGCGTCGACCCAGAGCCGTGCCAGCGCGCGGACGTCGTCCTGGCGCCGGGCCAGGCCCACGCGCATCGCCCACACCCATGGCTGTTCGCGCGGTGACCTCGCGTCGACCACGTCGAGGGCGTCCTGCGCGTCGCGGTACTGGCCGGCCTGCATCCGCGTCCACGCCACGAGAGCGGTGTGCCGGCTGCCGAGCAGCCGGTCGTCGTCCGTCTCGGTCTCGCGGCCGAGGGCAGACTCGGCCATCGCGAGGTCGCCGGCGTGCATGGCGACCAGCGCGGCAAAGGCGTTCGGCCGGTCCGGCAGCAGCTCCCGGCGGCCCGCACTGGCCCGGTGGGCCGGTGCCACCGGGGACGACATCGCGGCCGCGGGGTCGCGGTCCAGCGAACGACGCACCGCACCGGCCAGGGCGCGGACCGGCGACGACGTCAGGCCCGGGGTGGTCAGGTCGGCGGAGTCGATGAGGCCGGCCGCGGTGTCGGCGTCGCCGACCCCATAGAGGACGTATGCCGCGACCGCGGCGGCGTCCGCGTCGCGGGAGAGCAGGTCGCCGTGGCCGGCGGCCCACCGGCAGAGCGCGGCGGCGTCGGCGAGCTGCCCGTCGAGCACCGCCACGGATGCCGCCACGCGGATGCCGGCGGCGTCCGGAGTCTGGTGCAGTGCCGTCACATCGGCCAACGCCGCGTGGGCGCCGTCCAGGTCGCCGAGCAGCGCCAGCGCCTGGGCACGGCTGACTGCCAACGCGGCCGGGTCGCCGCCGGCGGTCAGCGCCGCGGCATACAGGCGAACGCTCGTGGCGGGGTCCTCGGCGGACCGCGCGTCCCCGCGCTCGACGAGGGCGGCGACCAGTCGTGGGTCGCGCAGTCCCGCGCCGACGAGGTCCTCGGCGAGCGGACCGAGGTCGACACCCGCGGTGACGAGGTCGTCCACGGCCGAGACGAGGTACGGCGACAGGCGGTGCCTCGGCGCGTGGCGCAGGACGGCGCGGCGAACGAGGGGCGGGACCTGACCGTCGCGGCTGAGGATGCCGGCGTCGTAGACGCGGTCGAGGAGGTCGCGCACGGCCGGGCCCCGGAGGGACGCGAGGGAGGCCGGCAGCGGCTCCCGGTCGATGGCGTAGCCCACGCACAGGGCCATCACCATCTCGTTGACGAGGCGGGGCAGGCGGCTGAGCACCCGCAGCACCTGGCGCTCGGCCCGGCTGGGCTGGCCGGCCGAGTGACTGTCGTTAACCGCCTCGCCCTCGGCGAGCAGGTCGGTGACCAGCCAGGGCAGCCCTCCGGTCGCGGCGACCACCGCCTCGGCGACGGCCGTCGGATCGCCGCTGGCGTCGGTGCCGTGGTCGATGAGGGTGGCGACCTCGTCGACGGTCCAGGCCTCGAGGGGCACGACGGTCCCGGCCGCGGCCAACCGGTCCAGGACCTCGCCGAACGAGCCCTCGGCCGGTGCGGGTTCGACCGCGGCGACGATGCGGGCGGCCGAGCCCAGGCCGTTCCCGAGCACCGCGAGCTCCCGCGCGGGGAGCAGGTGGGCGTCATCGACGAGGACCACGTCCGGCGGCTCGGCACCCGCCGGGAGCGGGTAGCGATGAGTGCGCAGGCCGAGGGTGCGGCTGCTGCGCTCGAGGTGCCGAAGCGTGTGCGACTTGCCGAAGCCGGTCGGCCCTACGAGCAACAGATGGCCCCGACCCTCGGCCAGGATCTGCAGCGCGGACAGCGCCGACTCGGTCACGACCTCCGCGTCACGTCCGGTGACGGCTCTGGTCACGTCGTCCCCTACGGCGTCGCGCTGCCGTCGGCGCTGTCGGCGAGCCCGGCCGAGCCGCCGCCGTCCGCCGGCGCCGACGTCTCGGAGCTGCTGGGCTGCGGCTCCGGCGTCGAGGCGGGGGTCACCACGTCGGCCGGAGCGGGATCAGGCGGCGGTGGGTCGGACGGCGCCGGGTCCGCGGGGGGTGGGTCGGACGGCGCGGGATCGCTGGCGGGCGGCGGGTCGGACGGCGCCGGATCGCTCGCGGGTGGATCCGAGGCAGGTGGGTCCGAGGCGGGTGGGTCCGAGGCGGGCGGGTTCGTCGATGCCGGGGTCGAGCCGCCGGCCGGGGTGGACCCGCCGGCGGGCGTCGAGCCGCCGGCGGGGGTCGAGCCGCCAGCGGGCGTGCTGGCGGCCGGGGTGGAGCCGCTCACCGGGACGGTGCCCGCCGCGACGGCGGCCGGAACGCCACCGGCGGTCGAGGGTGTGTACGCGGCCGAGCCGTCCGACCGGTTCATCGAGAGGAGCTGGTTCGGGCCCAGGGTGCCGGTCGGGTTGGCCAGCCACGGGTTGTCGGCCGGACCGGACGCGCCGGGGGTGAAGCTGAGTCCGAGGCCGGCGAGGAGGCCGCCGCCGGGGCCGGCGTTCGCCGCGCTGCCGGCGCCGTTCGGCCCGGCTGCCACCCCGGTGGGGTCGTCGGTGGCCTGGAGTGCCCCGCCGATCGCCGGGACCGCGGCGACGGCGATGAGGAAGGCCGCCGCCATCGCTAGATGGGCCGGTTGCGGCATGGCGATCCGGGTCGGCCGCTCGGCGGCCGAGCGTCGGAACGAGGCGGGGAGCACCCGCTTGACGGGTGCCGCGAGAGCGCGCGGAGCCACCGGGGTCTTCGGCGCCTTGGGAACGGCGGGTGCGAGAGGCGATACGGCGGCCGCGGGAGCAGCCGGAGTATCCGCAGCCGTCGCTGCCGATGCGGCCGTCAGGGAGACGACCGGCGTCCACCGACGACGGGCCCGAGCGAGGGCAACAGCCGTCGAGTCCTCGTCCGCCGCGACGGCGGGGGCAGCCACCGCGGCACGTGGGGCGGCCGGTACTGGATCGGCCGTCGGAGCCGGGAGCGCAGCGGCCTTCGGCTGCTCGGCGAGCACCTCGCCGATCCGGGGCACCGCAAGCACCGGCACCTCGAACCGCACGCTGGCCGCCTCGACGAGGGACGGCGCCGCTGCGGCGCCGCCGAGCAGGAGGATCATCCGCAGCGGCGAGTCGTCCCGCTCGGAAAGTGTCAACGCGGTGCCGAGCGTGTCCAGCTGCCGGGCCAGGAGTCGGGCGCTCAGCTGTTCGATGTCGCCTCGCACCATCCGGACGGGGTGGCCGTCGACCTCGAGGTCGACCGCAGTCTCGGCGGACAGGGCGACCTTCGCGCGCTGGCACTCACGGCGCAGCCGTGGAAGGTCCGCCGCGCCCTCGCCGCCTGATCGCCGTCCGTCGCGAAGAGCGGCGAGGAGAGCGTCGTCGACGGCGTGACCGGCGCTGCCCCTGTCGACCCGGACCGAGCCGACGTCGCCAGTTGACGCACCGGTCTGGGTCCAGACCGCCGCTTCGACGCTGGAACCGCCGACGTGGAGGACGCCCACGCGGTCACCGGCGACCAGGTCGTCGCACTCTGGAGAGGAGGCGACCGCTGCTGCGGCGCGGGAGACCCAGCGAACCTCGGTGCCCGAAGGAAGTCGACGGAGCAGATGGCGCTCGACGATCGCCCGGCCACGACGCGACAGGTCAACCGGATGGACCAGCGTCAGGCGGGCGTCGGCGTCAGGCTCGACCCGGGCATACAGGGTGGCCAGCTGGCGCGCCATCAGCTCGGCGCCGACGACGGCCTCGCCGCCGATGACCATCGGGACGGGGTCGTCGACCCGGGAGAGGATGTGCGAGACGAGCACGTCGGTGTCGCGCGTCCGGTGTCGGACGCCCCAGAACCACCGGCCGGTGTCGGTCACCCGCAGGTCGGCAGGGAACTGCCCAGGCTCGGCGCCCTTGACCAGCGCCGGCCGGCATACCTCGCCGTCGCGCTCGACCGAGACCCAGAGATTCGTCTCGCCGATCTCGACGACCATGTCCGTACTCGCTACCACCGCAGCCCCCTGCGTCGGTCCGCTGAGGTCGCCCTTGACCGGGCCGCGGACTAGGCCTGTCGGCCGGTCGATGACTACCCCAGCAATAGCCACACCATGCATGCTTCCCCCGATTTGTCCGCCTGCGAGATCCACCATAGACACCCGATCGCACCAGCGAGCATCGGCCGAAAGGACACAGGGGGTGGCGGGGGTCCAATCCCCTAGTCACCCCCTAGTCCCCTACCCGACCAGGACGCGACCGCCCCGTCCGGGCCCTCGAGACCTGGGGCGGTTCCCCCGATGTGCCGGCTCGCCCCCGGTTCCTACCGTCCTTGGCAGGCAGGGAACGGATCCCCGCTTCCACCCTCAGGGGAAAGGGCTTCTCATGGCAGTCACCCAGAGTCTTCTGGACTTCATTCTCAATCTTCTTCGCGACCCGCAGGCCGCCGCGGCCTACAACGCGAACCCGGACGCCGCGCTCGAGAGCGCCGGCCACGCCAACCTCAGCTGCGCCGACGTCGACGCCGTTCTCCCGGTCGTCCTCGACTACGCGCCGGTCAGCATGGACCGCGAGTACAACACCGGTGGCAACAGCTCCAGCGGCGGCGACTCCGGCTGGGCCTACAGCGGCGGTGGCGGTGGCGGTAGCCACGGTGGTGGCGGTTACGGCGGTGGCGGCCACGGTGGCGGCGGCCACGGCGGCGGACACGGTGGCGGCGGCCACAAGGATGGCGGCCACGGCCACGGCGGCGACGACCACTCGCACGCGGTCGCCCAGCTGACCTCGATCGTCAACAACTACACGTACTCGTCCTCGATCGACGACCGCGACACCGTCACCGACCAGTCGGTGAACCAGAACATCTGGGCCGACGGCGACGTCCTCCAGATCTTCGACAACGACGCGATCATCGCCTCGGGCGACGACTCGATCGCCGCCGGTGGTTCGGTTGCGGTCGGCTCGTTCAACGACGACGACCACTCGACGAACATCGACGTCGACATCGACGACTCGTTCAACGACAACTCCGACAACTCGACGAACGACTCGTACAACGACAACTCGGACAACTCCACCAACACCGACATCGAGGTCGAGCTGGAGGACTCGTTCAACGACAACTCCGACAACTCGGACAACTCCGACAACTCGGTGACGGACAACTCCACCAACGTCGCGATCACCGACTCCTTCCAGGACAACTCCGACGACGACGGCATCGACAACGACGGTGGCGACAACGACGGCATCGACATCGACGACTCGGGCAACGACAACTCGGTCGACAACTCCGACAACTCCGATAACTCGGACAACTCCGACAACTCGGTGACCGACAACTCGACCGACACGGACGTCGACGTGGACATCGAGGACTCCTTCAACGAGGACAACTCGACGAACACCGACAACTCGACCGACACGGACGTCGACGTCGACATCGAGGACTCGTTCCAGGACAACTCGACGAACGACTCGGGCAACGGGAACGTGGTCGACTCGGGCAACGGCAACTTCTCGGGCAACGAGAACTCGGGGAACGTCGACTCGGCCGTCAACAACGACGACAACTTCAGCGACAACTTCTCGGACAACTTCAGCGACAACTTCAGCGACAACGAGGACTCGGGCAACGTGCTCTCGGCCGTCGACAACGAGGTCAGCTGACCCTGACCAGCGCTCGCTGAGCTCATAGACCGGACTGGTCCGGCGGGAAACCGCCGGGCCAGTTCGCTGTGTGACGTGTGCCGCTCCCGGTGACGGGGTACCGGCGAAAGCGGCGAACCGGTCAGCGCGGGCCGACGACAGCCCTACCATCGAACCCGGGTGCTGCGGGGGCAGCACCACCCGAGGAGACGACATATGACGGCGGCAGCACCCGACCTCGTGCAACGCACGCGGTCCCTCTGCCAGCAGCAGGGGCGCAACGACCTCATCGCCCGGCTGGGGCATACGTCCCGCCGGCTCTCGGACCCGTCGGTCCGGGTGCTCGTGGTCGGTGAGTTCAAGCAGGGCAAGAGCCAGCTCATCAACGCGCTGGTCAACGCGCCGATATGCCCGGTGGACGACGATGTGGCGACGGCAGTGCCGATGGAGGTCCGCTACGGCACGGAGCCCGGGGGCGCACTCCTGCTCGCCTCACGGACCACCACGGCGAGCGGCGCCCTGGCGGAGCCCGAGGAAGTGTCGGTCCCCATCGAGACGGTCGCCGGCTCCATCGGCGGCCACGTCGAGCGCGCCGACGGCCGCACCGTCGTCGGCGCCAAGGCCCTGCTTCCGCGGTCGATCCTCCAGGACGGCCTGGTCTTCGTCGACACCCCGGGCGTCGGCGGGCTGGCGTCCAGCCACTCGGCGAGCACCCTGGCCGCGCTGCCGACAGCGGACGCGGTGATTCTCGTCTCCGACGCGTCGAGCGAGTTCACCGAGCCGGAGGTGACCTTCCTGCGCCAGGCGCTCGCCGCCTGCCCGACGGTCATCCTCGTCCTCTCCAAGACCGACCTCTTCCCCGAGTGGCGTCGGGTTCGCGACCTCGACCGCGGCCACCTCCAGCGGCTCGGTCTCGCCCTGCCGATGATCGCCGTGTCGTCGAACCTGCGGCTCGCGGCTGCCGCCTCGGCGGATGCCGACCTCAACGAGGAGTCCGGGTTCCCCGAGCTGGTGCGCTACCTGCATACCGACGTGCTGGCCCGGCGCGACCAGCTGCTGCTGCGCTCGACCGCCCATGACGTCACCGGCGTCGTCGCGAACCTCCGGCTCGCCCTCACCGCCGAGAAGGACGCCCTCGACGACCCTGCGGCCGTCCCCGAGCTGGTCGCCGCCCTCACCGAGGCCCGCACTCGCGCCGAGGAGCTCAAGCGGCGCTCGTCCCGCTGGCAGTCCACGCTCTCCGACGGTGTCGCCGACCTCAACGCCGACCTCGACCACGACCTGCGCGACCGCGTCCGCGTCATCCTCCGGGAGGCCGAGGGGTCGATCGACCAGGGCGACCCCGGGCAGTCGTGGGACGAGTTCTCGGTCTGGTTCGAGCAACGGATCTCCGCGGCGATCGCCGACACCTTCCTCTGGGCGGAGCGCAACGCCGGCTGGCTGGTCGAGGAGGTCGGCCAGCACTTCACCGAGGACTCGAAGACGCTGACCCCCGACTTCCACCTCGACGACACCACGGGGGTCGTCGACCCGGTCAACGAGCTGGGTCAGCTCGACACCGGTCAGCTCAACACGATGCAGAAGATGCTCGTGGGGCTGCGCGGCTCCTACGGCGGCATCCTCATGTTCGGCCTCCTCACCGGCTTGGCCGGCATCCCGCTGGTCAACCCGATCTCCGTCGGCGCGGGCATCATCCTCGGCACCAAGGCCTACCGCGACGAGGCCGACCAGCGGCTCAAGCGCCGGCGCGGCGAGGCCAAGACGCTGGTCCGCAAGTATGCCGACGACGTCATCTTCTATGTCTCCAAGCAGCTCAAGGACCGGCTGCGCATCGTCCAGCGGGCGGTTCGCGACCACTACAACGACGTCGCGGAGGAGCTCTCCACGTCGCTGGGCAGCTCGGTCACCAACGCCCAGAAAGCCGCGCAGGCCAGCGTCGCCGAGCGCACCGCCCGACTCGCCGAGGTGAAGCGCTCGCTCGGCCAGCTGGACGTGGTCACCCAGGAGGCGAACCGGCTCGCCGCGGGCACGCCCACGCCGAAGCGCACTCCGCGGCCGCAACGACCCGCGGATGCTCCGTCCGGGGGCCCAGACACCCCTCCGCCCGGTATGCGCCCGAGCGCCGGTTCCAGTGCCGGTCAGCCGACCGTCCCTATGCGGCCCTCGGCATGATGGCCGGTCCGACCGAGGCGTACCAGCCTGTCGGGTCCGCCCCCAGCCTGCTGCTCGAGGCGCGGGAGCTCCTGGGCGGCGACGATGCGGCGGTCACTCGGCTGGACGCCGCGCAGGAGCGGCTCCGCGAGCCGCTGCGGGTCGCCATCGCCGGGAAGGTCAAGGCCGGGAAGTCGACGCTCCTCAACGCCTTCCTCGGTGAGCGGGTCGCGCCCACCGACACCGGCGAGTGCACGCGGATCGTCACGTGGTACCGGCACGGCACCGTCCCGCGCGTCACGGTCGTGCCGCGCACCGGCCGGCCGCTGCCCCAGCCGGTCCGCCGGATCGACGGCCGGCTGATCCTCACGACGGGCGGGCTCCCGGTCGAGGAGATCGAGCGGATCGAGGTGCGCTGGCCGGCGCCGGCGCTGCGCGAGCTCACCCTCGTCGACACACCCGGCCTGGCCTCGTTGTCCGAGGAGCTGAGCCGCCAGTCGTCGGCGGCGCTCACCCCGGACGACTCGGTGTCGCTGGTCGACGCCGTGGTCTACCTCATGCGCCACCTCCACGCGACCGACGCGCAGTTCCTCGAGGCGTTCCGGGACACCCAGTCGGTCCCGAACCTCTCGGCGATGACCCTCGTCGTGCTGTCCCGCGCCGACGAGATCGGGTCCGGCCGGATCGACGCGCTGATCTCGGCCGCTCGCGTCGCGCAGCGGTACCGCACCGACCCCGCGGTGCGCGCGCTCTGTCTCGACGTGGTCCCTGTCGCGGGGCTGCTCGCCGAGAGCGGACGGACGCTGCGGCAGATCGAGTTCGAGGCGTTACGCGATCTCGCGGCGCTCGGCCGCGACCAGCGCGAACGGCTGCTGCTCTCGACCGACCGCTTCGTGCGGACGCCGCTCCCCGACTCCCCCGCTGCGACAGCGGAGGTGCGGGCCATGCTCATCCAGCGGTTCGGTGTGTTCGGGGTCCGGCTCGGCTCCGTCCTCGCCCGCGACGGCTTCGCCACGGCGACCGGCCTGGCCGACGAGCTGGTCCGGCGCAGCGGCCTCGACGAGGTCACCCGCATCCTCACCACCCAGTTCGCCGCCCGGGCGGATGCCCTCAAGGCCCGGTCGGCCCTGCTCCTGCTCCAGCGTGAGCTCGGCAAGCACCCCCAGCCCGACCGGCCGGACGTGGAGGACCTCGCCGAGCGCGTCCACCTGGCCCTCAGCGCGCGTCACGACGTCGAGGAGCTCAGCCTCATCACGACCCTCCACACGACGCCGCCGGACGAGCTGCCGACGGAACGCCTCGAGGAGGCGGAGGCCATCCTCGGGGGCTCCGGAACCCATCCCGCGGAACGGCTCCGGCACAGCTCGACGGACCCCGCGGTTCTCCGCGCTGAGGCGGTCCGGTCGATCGACGAGTGGCGCCGGCTCCAGAGCGACCCGGTCAACGGGGAAGGTGCGCGCAACCTGTGCCGGGTCGTCCTGCGCAGCCTGGAGGGGGTCGTCGCCGAGCTCGACGACCCGGGTCAGCCGGCGGCCTGACCGACCTCGTCGTCGTGGCGCACCCGCAGCCACGCGGTCACCGACGGCGCGAACGCGCGGACGGCCGCCACCAGGGCGAGCAGCCCGCCGAAGACGAGCGCGATCACGAGCAGCCAGCCCTGCCAGGCGCTGAGCGGGATGAGGATCGCGACGAGGAACACCACGAACAGATGGATGATCGCCACCGGAACCATGACGATCCGGGGCCAGCCCCGCCGTCGCGACAGGCGGGTGGCGAGGGCCCACTCCGGAAGGGCGACGACGAGCAGCGCCGCGATGGCGATGTAGACGATCAGCGGCGTCACGTCGGCCAGCCGAGTCTCCGAGATCGTGGCGTCCTGGTCGTGGAGCAGCTCGGTGAGGTTCGCGACCAGGCTGCTGCGTGTCATCACGATCATCACGACGGCGAAGAAGAGCAGCGCCACCGCGACGTACCACATGGTCTGGGACCGTCGCAGCGCCAACGGCACCGACGCCGTGCCCGTGACCGGCGGCGGGGTGCGGTCGGACAGCTCGGGGCGCTCGGGGCGGGCCACGCGCGCCTCACGGTCGCGCGACCCCCAGGTGCCACCCGAATTCTGCACATCCCCCGATGCCATGTCAGGCACTCTACGGCGTTCTCTCAGCCGCTCACCGGTGAGTCAGGCTGGACTGCTTGTGCGCCGCGCGGGCCCCGGTCTTCTCCGACTCGACGATCCAGTACGGCTCGTCATCGCTCGCGTTGAACTTCTGGCCGTCGAAGGTGAACTCCGAGGTCCGCTTCTCCACGGCCTTGCCGTGCGTCTGCCCCTGCGAGGTGTTCCAGGAGACCTTGCTGCCCTTGCTGATCGCCATCCATCGACCGTAGGCGAGCGGACACCGAGGCGCCTCCCGGGAACTTCCCGGCCGGCGCAGGCAACCTTGGCCGGGGTCGTGCGTCTGTTGGGATGTGACATCAGTGATCGACGGGAGGGTCGGCGTGAGCCAGCCGGTCGAACGGACCGTGGACGTCGTCGCCCTGTATGCGGCGCATCGCCTCGCGCTCGTGCGGCTCGCCGTTCTCCTCGTCGATGACCTGCCGCTGGCGGAGGACGTCGTCCAGGACGCCTTCCTGGCGCTGCATCGTCGACAACGGTCGCTGACCGACCCGGCCGCCGCCCTGGGCTACCTCCGGACCTCGGTCGTCAACGGCAGTCGAAGCGCCCTGCGCCGCCGGCGCACCGTCCGGACCCACGGCCGGCGGCTCCACCCGGTCCCCGAGGACGTCTCCCCGGCCGACCAGGGCGTCCTGCGGGCGGCCGCCCAGGACGAGGTGCTCCGCGCCGTTCGCGCCCTGCCGCCGCGCCAGCGTGAGGTGCTTGTCCTGCGGTACTGGTCGGAGCTGAGCGAACGCCAGATCGCCGCCACCCTCGGGATCAGCGAGGGCACGGTGAAGTCGGCGGCCAGCCGCGGCCTGGACCGGCTGGAACGCCTGCTCACCGATACCGACCACCGGGGAGACGAGGCCCGATGACCGACGACCTCGAGACGCGACTTCGGGCCGCTCTGCGGGCCCGGTCCGAGGAGATCACCCCGGACCAGCTGACCCGGTCTCTCGACCTCCCCCACACCGACGCCGCCCCCGCCCACCGCAGCCGGCGTGGGTCGTCCTGGTTGGTCGCGGCCGCCGCGGCGGTGGTTGTGGCGGCCGGCGCGACCGGCATCGTCCTCGCGACGCGGCCCAGCGCGCCGACTCCCGAACCGGTGGCGAGCGTCACCGTCACGTCGACACCGACGCCCTCGCCGACGCCGACCGGTGCTCGGGAGCAGCCGCGCAGCGCCATCCCCTGGGGACAGGTCGGTGCGGGATGGAGCGCCGCGGCGTGGGCGACGTCGCGCGACGCGACGACGGCGACGCTCTACCTCGTCAGCCCGGCCGGCACCCGCTACGCGGTGGGCGCCATGCCGAACGTGGCGGTCTACGACATCACTCGGGACGGTCGCCGCATCCTCACCGGCTCCAGCGACCCGAACGCCGTGCTCCAGTGGGACGTCGCCGCCGGCGCGTCGCAGTCGATCCCGCTCGGTGAGCCTGGCGGGGCCGCGTACACAAAGCCGGACGGCCAGGCCCTCCTCACCGTCGACAACTCGGGCCCCGCGCCGCGGCTGCAGCGCCGTGCGCTCGACGGTTCCGTGACCATGACCTACCCCGACGGCACCGGCCTCGCCCGCCAGAGCCCGGATGGCCAGTTCGTCGTGACCGGGACGACGACCGGTCTGTCGGTCTACGGGAACGCCACCGGGACGCTGGTCCGCACGCTTCCCCCACCCGCCGGCTACTCCGAGTGCGCGGCGGTCTCCTGGTGGCCGGACGGACGGGCGTTGACCCGGTGCGCCCTCGGCGGGAACGGCGTCTCGAACCTCTGGCTGTACCCCCTCGACGGCGGCGGCGCGACGACGCTCACAGCCGCCGTCGCCGGCTCGGCCAGGCCCTTTGGCTACCAGGCGGCCTGGCCGGTGAGCACCGGCACGCTCGTCCAGGAGGCAGTGGGGTGCGGAGTCGGACCGTTGGCCATGCTCACGTCGCCCTCGACGTCGACGCGGATCACGTTCCCCTTCAAGGGAGTTCCCGATCCCAACACGGTGGTGGGCGACGTCGCATACCTCGTCGTCTCCTCGGCGGAATGCGGCGGCGCGCAGGCTCGCGCGCTGGTGACCTACGACGTCGCCACCGGCCAGTCCCGGGTGCTCCTCGGCCCGGGCGCCAACGACGGCACCGTGGGGCCGGTCGCCGTCATCGATCCGAGCCGCTGACCAGGTGCGAATGCGACGATGAGGTGAGCAGTTGAGGGGAGGTCCGCCGTGCGAGCTCGGTCCGCGGTGACGACTGACCTCGACAGCCTGTATGCGGCGCAGCGCCTCGGCATGGTTCGCCTCGCCCTGCTGCTGGTCGGCGACCGCGACCTCGCCGAGACGGTGGTCCAGGGCGCCTTCCTCGCCATGGTCCGTCGATCGGACCGACGCGGGGACCCCGGTGCGGTGGTCGCGGAGCTCCGGACCCGGGTCGTCAGCGGCTGCCGCGCGGTGCTGCGCGCGCGCCGGGGCGCTCCTCTGTCGCCACGACCCGGCGCCGACGCCGCCGAGGAGCTATTGGCGCTCCCGCTGCGGCAGCGCGAGGTCGTCGTGCTCGAGGTCTGGGGCCGACTGAGCCGATCGCAGACGGCGGCGACGCTGCATACCGGCGAGCGGTCCGTGGCGACGGCGTGGGCGGCAGCGCTCACGTCGCTCCGCCGCGCCGACGAACCGACCGCGGTGACCGTGGAGCGGCTGGCGGAGGCGCTAGAACGCCGCGCCGAGGTGATCGGTGCCGACGACCTGCGGTCCCGGTTCGTCGAGGTCCTCGACGAGGACGACCGGCGGTCCGCCCGGCACCGCCGGTGGTGGCTGGTCGTCGTGGCGGTCGTCATCGCTGCCGCGATCGTCGTCGCGGCGATCGTCGCGGTGCAGCGCTACACGCCGGCGCCGCCGGTGCCCACTCCCTCCCCGGCACCCTCGGTCACGCTGGCCACCAGCCCGCTCTCCTCGCCGGCCCTGGCGCCCGGGGAGCGCACCCGGGCGCAGGTCCCGTGGGCCCAGGTCGGCCCCGGCTGGGCATTCGTCGCGACGGCCACGCCGGCGACCGCGGTGACGACGACGCTCATGCTGGTCGGCCCGGACGGAACCCGGTACGCCCTGGGTAGCGCTGCGGAAGGGCTGGTCATCCAGGACGTCAGCGCGGACGGTCGGCACGTCATGGTCGCCATCGGCTCGGAGGCACAGGACTGGGACCTGCCCGCCGGCACCGCGCAGCTGGTGGTGACGCCGTTCGGCTGGAAGTCCGTGCGCTACGCGGGCCCGGACCCCAGCTACGGCTACCTCGTGATGTGGACCGACTCGAGCTCCTCGGTGCGGCTGTCCCGGTGGGCGGCCGACGGGAGCCTCCGCACCGAGTACGACACCTCGCTGGCGAGCACAGCCGGCAGCCCGCGGCACCCTGGCGTCCTCGTGGACCCGGAAGGAAGGACCGCCCTGCTCGCCTCGCGGGACGGCCCGTTGCTGCAGCTCGATCTCGCCTCCGACGCGATCGCCGGACCCGGGCCGTTCGTCCAGGCGCCGACGTGCGAGCCGCTGGGAGTGTGGTCGCGGACCGAGGTGCTGTCCGGGTGCGGCTCGTCCGCCCAGGTGAACACGTACGGCGACCTGGTCGGCCGCCCGGTGCTGGTCAACCCGGCCGGCAGCGCGCCGACGGCCGTCGCGATGGTGTGGCAGTCCGCGGGTCCCGACATCGTCCAGCTCGGCGACCTGTGCTCGACGTCCCTGGGCTCGATCCTCTACGACCGCCGAGTCGCGCCGATCACCGTCACCGGACCGGCCGTCGGACTGGTCCCCAACACGGCCGTCGGCCGGACCCTGTACCTGGGCGGCACCCGGTGTGCGGTCGATGGTGACCGGTTCGTCGGCTACGACGTCGCGACCGGCCGGGTCACCGAGCTCGTGGGTCCTGGCGCCGGGGGTCGGACGGTTCGCCAGGCCTTGGTCATCGGTCCCACGTCGTAGACCGGGGTCCCCGCGAAGTATCGGAGCGAAGCGAAGAACTTCGTGGGGTGGGTAAGTGCGACGATGGCGCGGTGAGCGAGGAACAGAAGAAGAGCGAGAACCGCAGCAACCCCACGACCGACGAGTTCCGGGCCTTCGTGAAGTCCGGGTGGGCGCCGCGGCCGACCGCGGTCCCCGAGCGCGCTGAGGTGGCCTCGTATGCGGCCGCCCGCCGCGACGCGGTCAGCGC
>DASTNV010000329.1:0-8675 GCA_035762725.1 Lapillicoccus sp.
CCACTTCGTCGCCGGCTTCGACCCGGGTCACGTCGGCGGGGATGAGGACGAACGCGTTGGCTCGGGCCAGGTCGGCCACGAAGTGCGACGCCTGCCCCCAGACCGGGTCGGCTCGCCACCCCTCCTCGGTATGCGATGCCACGGCTCGGGCGACCTGCGCGCGGCCCCGGGGCGAGGACAGCGCGCTCTGAAGGCGGGCGGTCAGCGTCGGGCGCAGCTCCGGCTCACGGCCCATCATCCGGCGCAGCGCCGGCCGGACGAACACCTCGAAGGAGACATAGGACGACACCGGGTTCCCCGGCAGCGCGAACAGCGGCACACGGCGGTCGCCGACCAGCCCGAAGCCCTGTGGTTTGCCCGGCTGCATCGCCACCTGGACGAAGTCGACGCCGTTGTCGCGCAACGACTCCTTGACGACGTCGTAGGCGCCCATGCTGACGCCTCCGCTGGTGATGATCGCGTCGACCTTTCCGGCCAGCGCGCCCACCCCCGCCAGGACGGCCTCCGGGTCGTCGTCGACCGTCGCCTGGCGCAGAGCCAGGCCGCCACAGGCGACGACCGCGGCCTCGAGCATGTAGGAGTTCGACTCGTGGATCTGGCCGGGGCGCAACGCTTTCCCGGGTTCGACGAGCTCGGCGCCGGTGGACACGATCGCCACTCGAGGTCGCGGCCGGACCAGCACGTCGGCGTGTCCGGTGGCCGCGAGCAGCGCGATCCGCCGCGCGTCGATCTCGAGCCCAGCGGTGAGCACCACCTGGCCTTGCTTGACGTCCTCGCCGGCCGAGCGCACCGAGAGCCCCACCGGGCCGCCGGCCCGGATCTCGACGACCTCGGTGCCGCCGTCGGTGTCCTCCACCTTGACGATCGTGTCGGCGCCTTCCGGGAGCATCGCGCCGGTCATGATCCGCACGGCCTCGCCGGGGCCGACCGCCCGCGTCGCGACATCGCCGGCTGCCACCTCGCCGACCACCGGCAGCCGGACCGCGGAGCCGGGCACGACCGGGTCCGTAGCGGCGACGTCGACGGCCCGAACCGCATACCCGTCCATAGCTGAGTTGTCGAACCCCGGCAGGTCGACCAGCGAGCTGACCTCCTCGGCGAGCACGAGTCCGAGGCAGTCGGCGAGCGGCCGACGTACGGGTGCGGCGGGCGTCACCGCGGCGAGGATGGCGGCCCGGTGCTCCTCGAGGGTGCGCACCTCAGCCGGCCCCGCCGAGCTGGACCACCCCGGTGAGCCGACGTCCGGCCGGCACGGTGGCCGGTCCATCCGCCTCCAGCGTGACGTCACCGATGCAGACGACGTCCGCGCCGAAGGTCACGTCGCCCGTGATCCGCAGCGACGTCGCCTGCCGGAGCGAAGGGACCCCCTCAGGGAAGCGTTGCTCGAACCCGGGTACGAGCTTGTAGGCCTTGTCGAGGTCGATGTAGGGGTCCGGATGCATGATGACCGACACGACGGTCGACTGGTCGTCCAGCTCGAAGATGTCGGAGCGCACCAGCAGCAGCTCGTTGGTCGTCTTGACCGGACGGAACCTGGTGCGCGGCACGTGGATGGCCCGGGCGCCCTCGATCCGGACCACGGCGCCACCCATCGCCGTCTCGATCTGGATGACGTCGGTCGACGACGAGTCGGACGGGTCGACCGTCTTGCGGTTGACGATCACCGGCAGCCCGATTCCGGCCTCGCCGCGCGCTGCGCTCTCCCGCAGCAGGTTGTCGAGGACGCGCAGGTCGACCCAGAGGTTGTTGGCGTGGAAGGTCGTGTGCCGGCCGATGTCCTGGAACGCCTCCTCGTCCTGGGGTTCGACCATGGCGCTGTCGCGGAGGACGAGCTGCCCGTCGCTTTTGCGGACGGCGAGGTGACCGCCCTTGCGGTCGTTGACCGTTCGGTCGCAGACCTCCGCGACGTACGGCACATCGTTCTCGACCAGCCAGGCGGCGATGCGCGGGTCGCAGGTGGCGCCGAGGTTGTCGGCGTTGGACAGGAAGACGTAGCGAAAACCCTTTTCCAGCAATGACTGCAGCAGCCCTGTGGTCGCCAGCGAGAGGTAGACGTCACCGTGCCCGGGCGGGCACCACTCGAGCTCGGAGTCGGCCGGCCAGTCCACGGGAGAAAGGTCGTCGGCGCGCAGCTTGGGCTCGGCGCTCTGCAGGAAGTCGAGGGGCAGGCCCTCGATCTCGAGGTCGGGGTAGTTCGCCAGGATCCGCAGCGACTCGTCGCGAGTGCGGAACGAGTTCATGAGGATCAGCGGGAGGTCGACGCCGTACTCCTTGCGCAGCGCCAGCGTCTGTCGCGCGATGACGTCGAGGAACGAGAGGCCGTTCTTGACGACGAGCGCCGACTTCGGGCCGGTGATCCCCATCGAGGTCCCCAGGCCCCCGTTGAGCTTGACCATCGCCACCTGGCGGAGCGCCGCCGCCTGGGCCTCGTCGGTCGGCGCGTAGTCCTCGAGCGACGGCACGTCGGTCAGCGGGTCGATCGTCGACTCCGGAATCGTTCCGCCGGAACCGGTCTCGAGGACCTGCTCGAGGTCGGCGTAGCTGCGCTCGAAGGCACGGACGGCCTCCTCACTCTCGCCGTGCTGGACCATCCGCCGTCGTGCTTCCGCCAGCCCCGCAGCGCTCATGGCGGCCAGCCTACGATGAGCGCCGTGACCGTCGACCCGACGTCTGCGGCTCAGGCGATGGCCAAGGCCGAGCTCCGCCGGCGGCTCCGGAGCGCCCGGCGAGAGCGCCTTCCGGAGCGCGATGTCGAGGCCGAGGCAGCCGTCCTCGCCGACACGGTCACGGCGTTGGTCGAGGAGCTCACCGACGGTCGGGTATGCCGCGTAGCCGCCTACGAGTCCCGGCCGGCCGAGCCGCCGACACACCTTCTCGTCGACCGACTGACGATGAAGGGCTACGAGGTGGTCGTGCCGATCACGCTCGACAACCTCGACCTCGACTGGCGGGTCAGCGGCACGACAGAGGCGTTGGGGCGCAAGGCGATACGCGAGGCTCGCGTGATCGTGACCCCGGGCCTCGCCGTCGACCGGTCCGGCCGTCGGCTCGGCCAGGGCGGGGGGTCGTACGACCGAGCCCTCGCCCGACGCAACCCAGAGGCCGCCGTGGTGACGCTGCTGTTCGACGACGAGGTGCTGGAGGCCGGCGCGGTGCCGGTCGACGACCATGACCTGCCGGTCACCGCGGTCGTCACGACGTCGGGCGTGGTCGAGCGCGTCACCCCGGCCTGAGGTCAGCCGGTCGCGGCACCCTGGGGGCTGAGGATGAGCTCGTCCTGACGGGCCTGCTCGACGGCGCCGCGGGTGAACGGCCAGGGGAACGTCTCCCCCGCCGCCCAGGCGTCGAGCTGGTCGACGTAGTGCGCGGAGTACGGGTGCCCGCTCGTCCCGGTCTGCGTGACCCACGTCGACGCGTCGAAGTTCCCGAGATCGACGACCATCCGCATCGACGGCGCCCAGTTGACGTCGAAGGTGCCGGTCGAGACGTCCCACCCGTTGGCGTTGACGATCGACGACCCGCCGCCCAGCTCGACCGGCCCGCGGTTGAAGATCATCCGCACGACGTTGGGCACCGTGGGGCCGCCGAGAACCTGGTGCTCCTCGGTGAGGGTGTGCAGCTCACCCCAGGACCACGTCACCGGGTCCTTGCCGAGGTGCTTCGCAAGGTCGAGCCGGGCCTGGACCAGGGCGCGGCGCAGCACCTCATCGCGGGTCTCGACGAGTCCCGGCGTCCGACGATCGTCCCACCACCCGTTGGTCGCGTCCTTGAGCAGGGTGATCATCGCCGCCATGTACTGCGCGCCGCCGTTGGCCTGGAGGTCCTGTGGCAGCTCGTCGTTGAAGGTGTACTCGACGATCCGCATCCACACGGCGTTGTAGTAGGCCGCGCGGACCGACGACTTTCCCTTGTCGGCCGGCTGCAAGAAGTCCCAGTCGCCGAGCAGGGTCTGCGCCTGCTGGGTGAACTCGTCGCCGGAGAGGTCGATCTGCAGGAGCGCCTGCACCAGCGTCGGGGCGAACCCGTTGTAGGTGTCGTTCTGGATCTCGCTCATCCGCTCGGAGGAGATCTTCCCGCCCTGGTTCAGGTTCTGCTGGATCAGCGTCTCGATGCGCGAGCTGCGCCACCCGAAGTCCCAGTCGGTGGTGAGGAACGGCACCTGCGGACCGGCCGCGGCGGTCACCTGGTTGTTCGCCGTGACGATGTACCCCTCGGGCGGGTCGTAGGTCCACGGCAGCTGCTCGAAGGCCACGTACCCCTTCCAGTCGTACTGGCTGTCCCAACCCGGAGCCGGCCAGTACCCGGGCGGCGTGTTCGGCACCGACGTCGAGCGGATCGGGATCATCCCGGGCGACTGGTACCCGATGTGCCCGGCGGTGTCGGCATACACGAGGTTCTGCGACGGGACGGCGAACTTGGCTGCCGCGGCACGGAACTCGGTGAAGTTCTGCGCGGCGTTGATGCCGAAGATCGCGTCTGCCGTGGTGTTGGGGACCAGCCCCGTCCAGGCGAGCGAGACCGCATACGTGTCCTGCTGTGGGACCAGCCGGACCAGGGCGTTGCGCCCCACCCTGCCGACGGAGTCGATGACGTCGGAGATGATCGGGCCGTGCTTCGTGGATCGGATGGGTAGCAGGACGTCGTTGCCGCCGGCGACCTTGATCGTCTCCGTCGTCGTCTCGAGCGGCACCTGCTGCCCGTCGCGCAGGTAGGTCTGGTCGGTGACCTTCTCGAGGTAGAAGTCCGAGACGTCTGGAGCGAGGTTGGTCACGCCCCACGCGATCGACTGGTTGTGGCCGACGATGATCCCCGGCATCCCGGCGAAGGTGAACCCCGAGACGTCGAACGGGCAGGCCGCCGAGACGGTCCGGCAGTGCAGGCCGGTCTGGTACCAGATCCCCGGGATCGAGGTCCCGAGGTGAGGGTCGTTGGCCAGTAATGGCTTGCCGGTCGTCGTGTGCGACCCCGCGACGACCCAGGAGTTCGACCCGATGCCGTCGCCACGGCCGAGCAGCGCCGGGACCGAGTCCAGCGCCGCCTGGGCGCTCGCGAAGACGGCGGAGGTGACCGAGCTGAGGGACACCGGCGACGGGTCCGGCGCGTTCGTCCCGCCGGTGGTCCCCCCGGTGGTTCCCCCGGTGGTCAGCGCCGGGTTGATCGCGCTGGCCGCCGGCGCGGTGCCCGGCTTCCACTCGTCCGAGCCGAGGATCGGCGGGTGCCCGGCGATCGAGTAGTCAGGGAAGAGCACGGCGAGCCGGTCCGGCGGGAGCGTCGTCCCCAGCCGGGCCCGGGTCAGCTCGTCTTCGTAGTTGCTGATCAGGTCCCAGCCCATCGCCTTGAGCCAGGCGAGCGAGTCGACGGCGGACCACTTCTCCACGGTGTACCCGGGGTACTGCTGCCCGAGGACCACGTACTCCAGGCCCATGTCGCTCGGGCTGTCGGCGCGAGCAATGTAGTCGTTCACGCCGTCGGCGTACGCGTTGAGGTACTGCCGGGTCGCCGGCGAGACGAGAGCCAGCTCCTTCTCGGCGACGGCCCGCCAGCCCATCGTCCGGACCACCTTGTCGGTGGACAGCCCCGCCGACCCGACCATCTCGGACAGCCGGCCGGCCGTCACGTGGCGGCGGAAGTCCATCTCGAAGAACCGGTCCTGCGCGGCGACGAACCCCTGCGCCCGGAACAGGTCGTCGGCGGAGTCCGCATAGATCTGTGGGACCCCCTGGGCGTTGCGGAACACCTCGACCCGGCCGCCCAGGCCGTTCAGCTTGATCTCCCCCGACGTCTGCGGCCAGGACTGCCGGACCACGCCGGTGAGGACCACGGCGAGCGCGACGACGAGAAGAACGACAAGGATGAGCACGCCCAGCCCGACCCGTCGGGCCACCTTCGCACGTGCCACCCTGCGAGACTAGGACACCCGCGGTGCACGACGAGGCAGGCGGACGGAGACGACACATCCGACGCATACGGAACGTGTGGGCGACCCTGAGGAGGCGAGGTGACCGGGCTGGCCCCCGTTCCGACCGAGTTCCTCATCGCCGACCTCACTCGGTCGCTGCTCATCGGGTCGGTGGTGCTGCTCGTCGCGGTCGCTGCGGTGCGGATCTCGGTCCGGTCCGGGCTGCCGTCGCTGCTGATCTTCCTGGCGATCGGGCTGCTCCTCGGCGAGTCCGGTCTGGGCATCACCTTCGACTCGGAGGAGCTGACCCAGGTCCTCGGGTACTCCGCGCTCGTCCTCATCCTCGCCGAGGGCGGGCTGACGACCCGATGGTCGGGGATCCGCCGGTCAGTGGCTCCCGCGGCGGTGCTCTCGACGGTCGGAGTGTTCGTCTCAGTGGGGGTCGTCGCGGTCGCGGCGCACTACATCCTGGCGCTGGAGTGGCCGGTGGCCCTGCTCATCGGCGCCATCCTCAGCTCGACCGACGCGGCGGCGGTGTTCTCCGTGCTGCGGACTGTGCCACTCCCCCGGCGGATCAGCGGCATGCTCGAGGCCGAGTCCGGGTTCAACGACGCGCCGGTGGTGATCCTCGTCGTCGCGCTGGCCACCGAGTCGGTGCCGAACGTGCCGCACGATCCCTGGTGGTGGCTGCTCATCCTCGCCGCCGTCGAGCTGGTCGGCGGCACGATCATCGGGCTGGCGGTGGGCTGGGTCGGCGGGCGGCTGGTTCGCCGGTTCGCCGGCGCCTCGTCGGCGCTGTTCTCCATCGGCGTGGTCAGCCTCGCCGTTCTCGCGTATGCGCTGGCGGCCACCGTGCACACGTCCGGGTTCATCGCCGCATACCTCTCCGCCCTCGTCCTGGGGAACATGGGCCTGCCACACCGGGCCGCGGTGCACAGCTTCTCCTCGGCCCTGGGGTCGATCGCCCAGATCGGGCTGTTCGTGCTGCTCGGCCTGCTGGCGTCGCCGACGGAGTTCCCGCTGCAGGTGGTCCCGGCCATCGTCATCGGCCTGGTCCTCCTGCTCGTGGCGCGCCCGCTGTCGGTGATCGTGTCGCTCACCCCGTTCCGGATCGGTCTGCGGGACCAGGCGTTCCTGTCGTGGGCCGGGCTGCGAGGAGCGGTACCGGTCGTGCTCGCCACGGTGCCGGCAACGGCGGGGACCCCTGGGGCGGAGTCGATCTTCAACCTCGTCTTCGTCCTCGTCGTCATCTTCACGCTGGTGCAGGCGCCGACGCTGCCGTGGGTGGCCCGCCGGCTCGGACTGACCGAGTCGATACGCCAGGTCGAGCTCGATGTCGAGACCACGCCGCTGGAGGAGATGGGCGCTGACGTCCTCCAGGTCACCGTGGGTGAGCGATCGCGCCTCCACGGCGTGGAGGTGTTCGAGCTGCGGCTGCCGGTGGGGGCCAACGTCACGTTGGTGGTCCGCGACGGCAAGGGGTTCGTGCCACAGGGCCAGACCATCCTCAAGCACGGCGACCAGCTGCTCGTGGTGAGTACCGCCGAGGTGCGCCGCAAGGCCGAGGAGCGGATCCGGGCGGTCGACCAGGAGGGCCGCCTCGCGGGGTGGACCTAAGTCACCCCACAACGTTCTCCCCACAACGCTCTTCGCTTCGCTCCGAACGTTGCGTGGGCCCGCGCTTCGCTCCGATACTTCGCGGGACCCCGACTTCGCAACAGGCTCTAGGGACGCGGTCGGGAAGGGATTCGGGTCCACGAGCGTTTCACCCGTAGAATTCCGCGCGGCCCGCTTCCGGGCCCTGTCCGACCTGCCAAGGAGACCATCCGTGCCGACGTATGCGTACGCCTGCACCGCCTGCGGTCACGCGTTCGACGCGGTCCAGAAGTTCAGCGACGCCGCCCTGACCGAGTGCCCCGAGTGTGCGGGCCGGCTGCGGAAGGTCTACACGTCGATCGGCGTGACCTTCAAGGGTTCGGGCTTCTACCGCAACGACTCGCGGGCCTCGAGCTCCTCCGGTAAGTCCGGCGAGAAGTCGACGTCGGAGAAGTCGGCGGACACGTCGTCCTCATCGTCCTCGGAGAAGTCGGGCGCGAGCGCGTCGAGCACGTCCTCGAGCGTCTCCTCCAGCAATTCCTCGAGCAGCACAGCCGCGGCGAGCTGACGCCGGATTTCCCCAGGGTGTGAGCGGTTCGCCCCACCCTCCACAGGTGCGCTGACGCGCATACCGGGGCGTCGACCCGCTGCATAGGGTCGTCGGCATGACGCAGACGCCACGCGCGGACATCGGGGTCATCGGTGGCTCGGGGTTCTACGAGTTCCTCGAGGGCGCCGAGCAGGTCCGCGTCGACACGCCGTTCGGTGCGCCGAGCGACGACCTCATCATCGGCGAGCTCCGGGGGCGGCGGGTGGCCTTCGTTGCCCGCCATGGCAAGGGTCACCGGTTCCCGCCCCACCGGGTGCCCTACCGCGCCAACCTCTGGGCGCTGCGGTCGGTCGGGGTACGCCAGGTCCTCGCCCCGTGTGCCGTCGGCTCGCTGCGTCGCGCGCTGGGTCCGGGCACGGTGGTCGTCGTCGACCAGGTCGTCGACCGCACCTGGGGGCGGGCGCACACGGTCTATGACGAGCCGGGCGTGGTCGTCCATGTCGGGTTCGCCGAGCCGTTCTGTCCGCGCGGGCGACGGGTCGCGGTCCAGGCAGCTCGGGAGGCCCAGGTGGCCGTCGAGGACGGCGGCACGCTGGTCGTCGTCAACGGTCCCCGGTTCTCGTCACGGGC
>DASTNV010000330.1:0-6813 GCA_035762725.1 Lapillicoccus sp.
GTGGGCAGCGCTGGCCGCCAGCAAACCCGAGCTGGTGCCGGCGTGACCGCCCTGCCGGAATGGGCGGCAGACCTTGGCCTGCAACGCCATCCGGAGGGCGGCTGGTACGCCGAGACGTGGCGCAGCGACTTCTCGGTCGACATGCCCGACTATCCAACGTCGCGGGCGCTCGGGACGGCGATCTACTTCCTGCTGATGCACGGTGAGGAGTCCGCCTGGCACCGGGTCCGGTCCGCGGAGCTGTGGTTCCACCACCAGGGCTCGCCGCTGCAGCTGAGCCTCGGCGGCGATGGAGACGTTCCTTCCGACCCGGTTCGGCACCGCCTCGGTTCCCGGGTGTCGGACGGCGAGCTACCTCAGCTGCTCATCCCGCCCGGACACTGGCAGGCCGCCCGTCTGCTCGGCGATGAGCCGGTCCTCGTCAGCTGTGTCGTCGTCCCGGGATTCGACTTTGCCGACTTCGAGATGCACGGTCCCGCGTAGCGCGGACAGCGCACGGTACCGTCGCCCCCGTGTCGAGAGAAGCCAACGACGTCGCCGGCGCATACGCATTGCAGGCCCGCATCGCTGAAGCGGCGCGCGGGTCCGGTCATCCGGTGATCGACGCCGGTCGTGGCCAGCCGAACTGGACCGTGACCGAGCCACGAGCCGCGTTCTTCCGGCTCGGCCTGTTTGCGACCGAGGACGCCGACCGGTACAGCACGACCGACGTCTGGGGTGAGATGCCCCCGGTGGCCGGGATCCACGACCGGCTCCTCGAGAGCCTCGCGGCGGACACCCGATCCGACCCGGGGACGGCATTCCTGCGGCAGGCGGTCGCGTTCGCCATCGCCGAGCTGGGGTTCGATCCGGACGCGTGGGTGCACGAGCTGGTGCGGTCGGTGCTCGGCTTCGGGTACCCCTCACCGAACCGGTTCCAGCCGCACCTGGAGAAGGTGGCCGAGCGATACGTCCTCGGGTTCACCGGGACGCCGAGCGACGACGATCACCGGTTCGACCTGTTCGCCACCGAGGGTGGCGCCGCGGCGATGACGTACATCTTCACGACGCTGCAGGTGAACGAGCTCGTCGCTCCCGGCGATGCGGTGGCCGTCGCGACACCGACCTACACGCCCTACCTTCAGATCCCCATTCTCGAGCGGATCGGGTTCGACGTCGTGGAGATCAAGGCGGTCGCCCACCAGCCGCACCGGTTCGAGGAAGGTGCCCTCGAGGTCCTGCGGGACCCGCGGATCAAGGTGTTCTTCCTCATCAACCCCGGGAACCCCGACAGCCGCGCGGTCCGGCCGGAGCGGCTCGAGGAGCTCCGCCAGATCATCGAGACCGACCGGCCCGACCTGCTCGTTGTCAACGACACCGCCTACGCGACGTTCGTCGACGGGTTCCACGGGGTGACCGCCACAATCCCGCGCAACACGATCCTCCTGCACTCCTTCTCCAAGGGGTATGCGGCGACGGGCAACCGGCTCGGGTTCATTGCCGTGAACAAGGACTCGGTCGTCGACCGGCTGCTCGCGGAGAAGCCCGCCGACGCCAAGGAGCGGCTGCGGATGCGGTACCACGCCGCGTCGGCCGACGTCGAGGGGATGCCGTTCATCCAGCGGCTGCTGGCCGACAGCCGGGAGGTGGCGCTGCACAACATCGCCGGCCTCGCGACGCCCGACCAGGTGCAGATGACCCTGTTCGAGCTGGCCTTCCTCATGCCGGAGGGTGCCCACTACGTGGTCGGCGCCCGCGAGAAGCTGCAGGGACGGCTGAACGCGCTGTACGAGGGGCTCGGCCTGACGCCGCCCGGCGGCAAGGACAGCCACTACTACGGCATGGTCGACGTGATGACGCTGGCCCGCGCCCGGCACGGCGACGAGGTTGCCGCCCGGCTGCGGGAGGCCGTCACCCCTGAGGAGGTCGCCCTGCGGCTCGCCGCCGACTCCGGCGTCGTCGTCCAGACCGGGCCGAGCTTCCAGGGCGACCCCTGGGACGTCCGACTGTCACTGGCCTCGATCACCGAGGACGAGGCCGGGCGGGTGGCCCGGGCCTTCGTCGAGCTGGTCGACCGTCTGGTCGCCGAGCTCCCCTGACTCACCTCCCACCCGGGCCGACGTGACGCAGCGTCGACTCCCGCTCCAGCGACGTGACGGCGTGTCGACTCCCGCCCGGGGCGACGCGACGCAACGTCGAGCAAGTTGACGCCCGTTGCAACAGGCGTCGCGTCGCTCGACGCTGCGTCGAGTCGGCAATCCGGAGGTGACCACGTCGCGGTCAGCCGCGCAGGTCGGCCTTGCTGAGGTTGGTCGTGCAGTGCAGCTTGATGACCAGGTCGTGGCTCGCCGTGAAGTCCCAGTTGGTGGCGGAGGCGCCACCACCATCGGTCCCGCTCGCGGCGTACTTGACCGCTCCGGTCTCCGTGCGGACCGCGACCCGGACGGGCGTCGGAATGGTCGCGCCGATCGCCCCACCGGGCGCGAGGCCGTACCGCGGCTCGAGCACCTCGACGCCGTTCGGGACGATGCGACCCGGCGACCAGTCCCCGCTCTGCAGGTAGCTCCCCTCGGGGCACGCGAGCGACGGGATGCTGATCGAGTCCCAGGGCTTGATCGTCTCGAAGAACGCGGTCACGACGACCGTGTCGGTCTCGTCGGCCGTGTTCGCGGCGGACGCCTCGGCCACTCCGATCCCGGTGACGACAGCCGCGGCCGCCGCGGTGGCAAGAGCGACCCGGGCCAGTCGGTTGGTGCGCATGATGAAACTCCTTGACTCCTGGTGGTTTTCGTTACCTCACCAGGGTCGCGGGCAGTAAACCGCCGGCCTGTCGGCCAGACGGCCGACACCCCCGTCCGTATGCGCGCACGGATCGACCGACGGTCGGGTGGGGCTACGTCCACCCGCGCCCGGACGACTCAGGCGTCGCCGGACAGAAGCCGCTCGAAGGGGGTGACCTCCGCGAACGGGTCGGTCAGGACCACCGGCGGCGCACCGGTCACCAGGTCGGCGAGCTCCGTGCCGGCCTGCTCGATCCGTGCCGCGAGTCCGGACTGGGCGTCGCCGTCGGCCCAGTCGCTCGAGGCGGCGAACACCGCGGTGGGCGCGACGCTGGCTCGGGCGTAGGCCATCAGGGGACGAACCGCATACTCCAACGCGAGCGAGTGCCGCGCCGTGCCGCCGGTCGCCCCGAGCAGCACCGGTTTGGCCTCCAGCGACCCGGGTTCGAGGACGTCGAGGAAGGACTTGAACAGTCCGCTGTAGGAGGCGCTGAAGACCGGCGTCACCAGGATGACCCCGTCGGCGCCCCGCACCGCGTCCAGCACACCCCGAAGGTCGCCGGCGGCGAACCCCGTCAAGAGATGGTCGGTGATCGCGTGCGCGTGCTCGCGCAGCTCAACGGTCTCGACGACCGTGTCGTCGCCGCGCTGCGCGAGCGCCTTCTCGGTGGCCATGGCCAGCCGGTCGGCGAGCAGTCGCGACGACGACGGGACGCTGAGGCCGCCACTGACGACGACGATGGTCCGGGTCGTCACGCGACCTCCACCGGGTTCGTCGCGGCGGCGTCGCGGGCGGCCACCAGGCTGGCGTGGGTGGGAGCGTCGGGGACGCCCGGCGCCCGCAACGCGGCGAACTCCTTGCGCAGCACCGGGACGACCTCCTCGCCGAGGATGTCGACCTGCTCGAGGACGGTCTTGAGTGGCAGCCCGGCGTGGTCCATGAGGAACAGCTGGCGCTGGTAGTCGCCGACGTAGTCGCGGAACCCGAGCGTCCGCTCGATGACCTGCTGCGGCGAACCCACCGTCAGCGGCGTCTCGCGGCTGAAGTCCTCGAGCGAGGGGCCGTGCCCGTACACCGGAGCGTTGTCGAAGTACGGCCGGAACTCGCGGATCGCGTCCTGGCTGTTCTTCCGCATGAAGACCTGGCCGCCGAGCCCGACGATGGCCTGGTCGGCAGTGCCATGGCCGTAGTGCTCGAACCGCTTTCGGTAGAACCCGACCATCTGCTCGGTGTGGGACGCCGGCCAGAAGATGTGGTTCGCGAAGAACCCGTCGCCGTAGTAGGCCGCCTGCTCGGCGATCTCGGGACTGCGGATCGAGCCGTGCCACACGAACGGCGGTATGCCGTCGAGCGGCCGCGGCGTCGCCGTGAAGCCCTGCAACGGCGTGCGGTACTTGCCCTGCCAGTCGACGACGTCCTCGCGCCAGAGCCGGCGCAGCAGGGCGTAGTTCTCGATGGCCAGCGGGATCCCGTCGCGGATGTCCTTGCCGAACCAGGGGTACACCGGGCCGGTGTTGCCGCGGCCGAGCATGAGGTCGTTGCGCCCGTCGGAGAGGTGCTGGAGCGTGGCGTAGTCCTCGGCGATCCGCACGGGGTCCGTGGTGGTGATGAGCGTCGTCGCGGTCGAGAGGATCAGCCGCTCGGTGGTCGCCGCGATGTAGGCCAGCGTCGTCGTGGGCGCCGACGGGATGAACGGTGGGTTGTGGTGCTCCCCCGTCGCGAAGACGTCGAGCCCGACCTCCTCGGCCTTCTGGGCGATGGCGATGGTGGCCTTGATCCGCTCGTTCTCGGTCGGCGTCCGGCCGGTCGTGGGGTCGGTGGTGACATCTCCGACTGTGAAGATCCCGAACTGCATGACCCGAACCTCCTATGTGATTGACGATTCAACCACATGAACACGAGCGCCTGAGCGGCCATTCCCGAGGCCATTCTCCCCTTCGCTGGCGCCGCTAGCCTGCGCTGGTGTTCACCATCGCCCACATCAGCGACCTCCACATCGGCGGCCGACCGGAGTCGGTCCACCGCGCCCGACGGGTGATCGGGCACGTGTGCGCCATGAGCCCGGCCCCGGACGTCCTGCTGGCCACCGGGGACATCGCCGACCATGGCTCCCCCGCGGAGTATGCGACGGCGCGCGACCTGCTCTCGGCGTGGCCCGGTCCGCTGCTGGTCGGGACTGGAAACCACGACGTGCGCGAGGCGTTCGCGCAGGTGCTGTTGGGCGACCCGCGGACCGGGCCCCTCGACCAGGAGCTGCAGGTCGGCGCATACCGGTTCCTCATGCTCGACTCGCTGGTCCCGGCGGTGGCCGGGGAACGGATCGACCACGGCCAACTCGCGGACGAGACGCTGGCCTGGCTTGACGAGCGTCTGGCCGAGTCGCATACCCCGAGCTTCGTGTGCTTCCACCACCCGCCCACCACCGTGGGCATCGCGGGTGCCGACGAGATCCAGCTACGCAACGGGTCGGCGCTGGAGGCGGTGTTGGCCCGACATCCGCACGTCGTGGCCACCCTCGTCGGCCACAACCACACGATGTGCGTGACGACCTTCGCAGGCCGTCCGGCACTCGTCGGCGGCGGCGTCGTCTCGAGCGTCACCCTCGACCAGGAGCCGCTGGACCACCTGTGGCTGGAGGCGCCTCCGACGCTGGCGATGCACCTCGTCGACGACGACGGGAGACTGACAACGTTCTGGCGCGCGCTGCCCTAGGGTGCGGGCATGAGCACTCCTCCGGGCCAGGCGCCCCGTCAGCTGGAGCCGTTGGACGAGTCGACGTTCCAGACGGTCATGTGTGTCGTGGCGCACCCGGACGACATCGAGTACGGGCTGGCGGCCGCCGTCGACCGGTGGGTCAAGGCCGGGAAGACGGTCACCTACCTGCTCGCGTCGCGCGGCGAAGCCGGGATCGACACGATGCACCCGGACGAGGCCGGTCCGATTCGGGAGGCCGAGGAGCGCGCCGGCGCCAAGGTCGTCGGCGTCGACATCGTCGACTTCCTCGACTTCAAGGACGGCGTCATCGAGTACGGCGTGCCGTTGCGGCGGGAGCTGTGCAAGGTGATGCGGATGCGCAAGCCGGACTGCGTCGTGGGTCAGGGACACGACGTCCGGTTCTTCAACCGGCTGAGCCAGTCCGACCACCGTGCCGTGGGTCTCGCGACGCTGGACGCGGTGCGCGACTGCGGGAACCGCTGGATCTTCAACGACCTCGCCGACGAGGGCATCGAGCCGTGGGGCGGCATCAAGACCGTTCTCGTCGGTGCGTCTCCGGTCGCGACGCACTACGTCGAGGTCGGCGACCACCTCGAGCCGGCGATCGCGTCGCTCGAGGCGCACCACGCCTACAACGACGTCCTGCCGGACGACTTCCCGAAGCCGCGCGAGCTCGTGACGATGATCCTCGGAATGCCGGCGCCGGCCACCGGGCATCCGTACTCGGTGTCGTTCGAGGTTCTGGAGGCCTGACGCGGTCGTGGTCTCTCCGCGCGATCGGTTCGTCACGGTCTACGGCCGGAACCCGGTGATCGAGGTCCTCGACGACCCGACGCTCGTCGTCGACAAGGTGGTGCTCGCCGAGGGGGTTCGCGGCCACGGGGTCGGCGAGATCATCGGGCTGGCCCGGGACCGCGGGGTGCCGCTGGAGCGCGCCTCAGCCGAGCGGGTGAAGAAGCTGGCCGGTAACGGCCGCCAGGACCAGGGTGTGTTCGCCGACGTCGTCGCTCCGCGGATGCGGGTGCTGGCCGACGCCCTCGACGACGTGGCGCTGCGCCGGGTCTTGCTGCTCGACGGGATCACGACGCCAGCGAACGTCGGGATGATCCTGCGCACCGCTACCGCGGCCGGAGTCGACGGCGTAGTGGTACCACGGCGTGGGGTCGCGTCGATCGACCCGCTCGTCGTGAAGGCGTCCGCGGGGGTGGCGTTCCGGGCGCCGATCCTCAAAGTGGGGACCGCGGGCGAGGCGGCCGACCTGTTGTCGGCGGCGGGGTTCCACCTTGTGGGGCTCGCGGCAGATGGGCCGGCAACGCTGTTCGACACGACCTGGCCCGA
>DASTNV010000331.1:0-8273 GCA_035762725.1 Lapillicoccus sp.
GTTGTCGACCACGCTGAGGTGGCCGGAAGCTCGGGGTGGGGCTCAGGCCTTGCCGAGGATCCGGTTGAGGTTGGTGCCACAGACGGGGCAGACGGCCTTGGCCATCCGGGTGCCCTTGTCGTTGACGCGGACCTCGCCCTCCGCCTCGCGCTTCTCCTTGCACTTGACGCAGTAGAACTCGCCTGCGTACGTCTCGTTGCTCGTCATAGGGGTGTCTCCTTGTCTGCCGCGCCACCGGTTCGTGGCGCTGGACCACGTTCACCCTAGCCCCACCTGAGCACGAAACGACGAATCCTGAGCACGGCGACGCGCTGGGAGAGCGCTCTCTCAGGCCTCGGCGGGACACCGGCACCAGCCCGCACGGGAGGAGGTTCCGGATCGGCCGTTTCGGCATACCCTCGGTTCATGGCCGTGGCGCGATCCGGGAGCGGGACGGGACCCGCTCCGGACCCTCCCGCGGACGTCGCGCTGACCGATGTCGGCCATGCCGTCGAGGTGCGCCGTAGCGGTCGGCGCCGACGCACGGTCAGCGCCTACCGTGAGGGCGGCCGGACCATCGTCCTCATCCCCGCGCGGTTCACCAAGGCCGAGGAGCGGCACTGGGTCGACACCATGCTCGGCCGGCTGGCCGCGGGCGACCGGCGGCGCCGTCCCGACGACGCCGAGCTGTCCGCGCGGGCCCGCGCGCTATCGGTCCGCTACCTCGCTGATGCCGCCCGACCCACGTCGGTCCGCTGGGTCGGCAACCAGATGAGCCGCTGGGGGTCGTGCACGCCGGCCGACGGGACGATCCGGGTCTCCGAGCGGCTCAAGGGGATGCCCGGGTACGTCCTGGACTACGTGCTCCTCCACGAGCTGGCCCACCTGCTCCGGCCGGCCCACGACCGGGAGTTCTGGCGGCTGCTGGCCGCCTACCCGCGCGTGGAACGGGCGCGCGGCTACCTCGAGGGCGTCGCAGCGGCCGCCGGCCTCGGCGCCGCCTGGGAGGACGAGGAGCCGATCGTCGTCGAGACGGAGCCCACGACCCTGTTCTGAGGGTCAGCCGAACGCGCGACGCGCCGTCGCCACCAACCCGCCGAGCTCTTCGACGTGCCCCTGCGGTAGCCCGTCGACCGGCCACCAGCGCACGTCGAGCGACTCACCGCTGACCACGGGCTCGGCACCGGCCGGCGCGGTCGCCGCATACCGGACGTCGAGGTGCTCCCGGCACCGCCCGAAGTCGCCGACCAGCTCGTGCCGGTCGAGGTGGACCGGCACCGGCGTCACCCGCAGGCCGGGGATCCCGGACTCCTCAGTGGCCTCCCGTTCGGCGGCAGCGCGGACCGACCGGTCCACGGGCTCCATGTGCCCCCCGAACTGGAACCACATGCGGGCCCGCCGGTGGTGGGTCAGCAGCACGCGCTCCAGCGCCTCGTCGAGGACGAGACAGCTGGCGGTGAGGTGCTCTGGCGGCCCCGACTTCCACACGCCGTCGGGGTGGTCGGCGAGGAACGCGAGGTACTCCAGCCGCAACCTCTCCTGCCGCTGGTCGGCCGGTTGGTATGCGTGCAGCACCCGGTTCGCGTCGGCATACAGGAGGCTCCCGTATGCCGGTTGGTCCCCGACCGCTCAGCCCTCGCTGTCCTGGGGTGGGTCGTTCTTGAGCAACGCGTCCAGAGCCGAGTCGACGTCGTCGCTGGAGGCGGCGTCGCGGCGCTTCTCGACGTACCCCAGTGGGTCGTCGAGGTCGGCCCCGGTCGGCGCGATGTCAGGGTGCTGCCACGGCGCATCGCGGAACTCGGCGCCGCCCGCGTTCTCGAGCGCGGCCCAGAGGTTCTTGGCGTCCTTGAGTCGACGGGGCCGCAGCTCCAGCCCGACCAGGCCGCTGAAGGTCTTCTGCGCCGGCCCGCTCACCCGGCGGCGGCGCAGCGCCTCGCCCAGTGCCTCGGCGTTGGGCAGGTGCGCGGCGGTGGCCTGCTCGGTGACGAGGTCGACCCAGCCCTCGACGAGGGCGAGCGACGTCTCGAGCCGCCCTAGCGCGGCCTGCTGCTCCGGAGTGGGGCTCGGCGAGAACAGCTTGTCGCGCAGCGACTCCTGGATCGCGGCGGGGTTCTGCAGGTCCATGTCGCGGACCTGCTCCTCGATCGCGTCGGTGTCGATCCGGATGTTGCGGGCGTAGTCGCGCACCGCGGCCTCGAGCTGCGGGCCGAGCCAGGGCACGTGGGCGAACAGCCGCACCCGAGCCGCCTCACGGACCGCGAGATAGATCCGGACCTCGCCGGCGTCGATCCCAAGGCCCTCGGTGAAGGCGGCGACGTTGGCGGGCAGTAGAGCAATGTCCGGGTCCTCGAGGAGCGGGAGCCCGACCTCGGTCGCGCTGAGCAGGTCGGCGGCGAGGGCACCCACTCCATGGCCCAGCTGGGCCGAGAACATGCTGCCGGCCATCTGGCGCAGCGCCGGCTGGAGCTGGCTGATGAGGTTGCCGAGGTCGAGCCCGGACAGGTTCGGGAACCCCTCGGGCAGGCCCTCGATACCCTCGGTGAGGCCGCTCAGGCCCTCACTCTTCAGCCGCTCGAACTGCTCGTCCAGCGCATTGGTCATCGCGGCGGTGACGCCCTCGGAGACCGGCTCCACCAGCCGGTGCCACGTCGGCATCGTCGCCTCGACCCACTCGGCGCGGCTCCACGCCAGGCCCTGGCCGTTGGTCGCCGGCAGCGTCGTGGCGGAGTCGATCCACAGGTTCGCGACCCGGACCGCATCGTCGACCTCGCGCTGCTGCGCGGCGGTGACGGTCGGGTCGGTCTCGCCGGCCACGGTCTTGCGGGCGACGTCGGTCGACATCTCCATCCGCGCCTCGGGCGTCTGGGCCCCGAACATCTGCTTCATCTGGTTCTGCAGCATGGACATCATTCCCGAGTCGGTCGGGTCGATCCCCATCTGCTTCCACATCTGCTGGAGCGCGTCACCGGCCCCGGCTATCCCACGTTCGCCGCCCAACTGGCGCATCAGCGCCTCAACGTCGGGCAGCTGGCCACCGGCGCCGCCGAGCTGACGGACCAGCTCGCTGAGGTCGGGCATGCCCTGGCCCGGCCGGCCGCCGCCGAGGAGCTGCTGGAACATCGCCCCCAGGTCGCCGAAGTCGTCGTCGCCATCGTCGTCGTCGTCGCGGTCCCACGGGTTCCGGGGGGCCGGCTCCCGTGGGCCACCCGAGGAGCTGCCCGAGAAGCCCATCCGGGGACGGTCTTGCGGGCTGTCCTGCAGCCAGTCCGGGGGCGAGTCCGGCACGTCGGTCGGCTGGTCGACAGCGTCGGACCAGGCGTCCGCGCTCGGGGTCTCGTCGTCGGGGCGGTCAGGCTCGGCGGCCTCATCGCGATCGGGTCGCTCGGCCATGGTGGCTCCTCGGTTCTCTGAACACCGGTTCCACCGGCGCTGCTCTGGGAGGATGTACCACTAGACAACCACGAGGAGCACCCGCTGAGTTCCCCGGTTATTTCCTCTCAGGGCGAACCCCAGGGCGAACCCTTATCGCGTATGCCCGTGGTCGCGGTTGCCGGCCCGGGCGCGGTGGTCGGGGTGCCTGCGCTGCGGATCGCCCGCCTTCTCGCGGCCAAGCGGGGGCGCAAGGCCGGTGTGGCCGAGGTCCGGGTCCTTGCGCCGGTCCGCGGAGCGGTCGAGGGCGTGCGGTGGCGGGTCGTCGACACGGCCGGCCCGGCGGTGGCCGCCGCGCTCGCCGGCGTGGACGTCCTGGTCTGGGTGGCGACCTGCACGGACCTCGCCCAGGCGCTCTCCCATCGCTCCGCCGACCGCCGGACGGCGCTGCTGCGCACCGCGCGGGCCCTGGTTCTGGGCGCCTCCGCCGCCGGGGTCCGTCACGTCGTGGTGGTGACCTCGGCGGAGGTCTACGGCGCCCACCCGGACAACGCGGTACCGCTGCCCGACGACGCCCCTCGGCGGGCGGTCGGCGACGACGGCTTCGTCGGTGACCTGCTGGCGGTCGAGACCCTCGTCGACGAGAACCGGGAGCACCACCCCGACGTCCGGTTCACCCTGCTGCGGCCGGCCGCGCTGGTCGGCGCCGGCGTCGACACCGCGCTCACCCGGTACTTCGAGGCCCCTCGACTCCTCGCAGTCAAGGGCGGCTCGCCGGCCTGGCAGCTGTGCCACGTCGACGACCTCGCCTCGGCCGTGCTCCACGTCGTGACCCGCGACCTCGACGGCGCGACCTCGCTGACCGTGGGCTGTGAGGGCGCGCTTTCGCTTCCTGAGGTCGAGCGGCTCTCCGAGATGCGGCGCATCGAGGTCGGCGCGGCGACGGCCACCAGCCTGGCCGCCCAGCTGCACCGGGTCGGCGTTCTTCCGGCCCCGGCCAGCGAGCTGGCATACGTCACCCATCCGTGGATAGTCGGGTCGGCTACTCTCCGTGCGCGAGGGTGGCACCCGGCATACGACAATGGGACCTGCCTCGGTGTGCTCCTGGACGCCATCGCCGGGCGGCACGCCGTCGGCGGCCGCAGGGTCGACCGGCGGGACGCCGCCCTCGGAGCGGCCAGCGCCGCCGTGGCGCTGGGAGCTACCGCGGCCGTGCTCCGCCGGGCGCGGCGGCTCTGAGCACTGAGTACCGAGAACGAGGACACCGATGACTACAGGGGCGCTCGAACCAGGTGTCGTCCTGGCCGAGATCCGTGATGCTCCCTTGTCGGTCGACGAAGTCGTGGCCGCGGTCGGACACCGTGCCGCCGGCGCCGTCGTGACGTTCATCGGGTACGTCCGGGAGCGGGACCACGGCGAGTCGGTCGAGGTGCTCGACTACAGCAGCCACCCCACGGCGAACCAGGTCGCCCGCGACCTCGCCGCCACGCTCGCCGCCGACGGACGGGTGATCCGGCTCGCGGTGGTGCACCGCACCGGTCATCTCACGGTCGGCGACATCGCCGTCGTCGCGGCGGTCAGCGCCGAGCACCGGCGGGAGGCGTTCGAGGTGTGCCACCAGCTGATCGACGAGTTCAAGGCGACGGTGCCGATCTGGAAGCACCAGACCTTCACCGACGGCTCGGACGAGTGGGTGGGACTGCCGTGAGCGGCATCGGAACGACCCCACCGGGCGGCTCGACGCTCCTCGAGCCACCGCCGCCCCCCGAGAACCCCATGAAGGTCTCGCGCGGGCCCGCGACCGGTCTCGTCGTCGTCTTCCTGGCGCTCCTGATCGGCGCCCTGGGCACCCTGATCCGGCTGCCCTACGCGGTGATGAGCCCCGGCCCGATCAGCAACGTGCTCGGCACCACGACCCACAGCGACGGGACGTCCAGCGACCTCATCGTCATCAGTGGCCACGAGAGCTACCCCACGACGGGCTCGCTCGACTTCACGACGGTCCGCATCAACGGTGGCCCCGGGTACCCCGTCAACGTCTGGGCCGTCCTCGGCGCGTGGCTGGACCCGCGGCAGGACGTCTACCCCGTCGACGTCATCTTCCCGCCGCAGCAGACCGCCGAGCAGGTGCAGCAGGAGAACACCGCGGAGATGGTCGACTCGCAGCAGGAGGCGACCGCCGTCGCGCTCCGCGAGGCCGGCTTCACGGTCACCGAGAAGGTCAGCATCGCCGCCATCTCGGCGGACGCGCCCTCCGGCACGACCTTCCAGCCGGGCGACGGTCTCGTCTCGATCGGCGGCACGGAGGTCACCAGCGCCGACACCGCTCGCGCCGCGATCCAGAAGGCCGCACCCGGCAGCACCGTCGACGTCGTCGTGGACCGCGGCGGCACCAAGGTCGCGCTGAAGGCCAAGACCGGCGCCTCCGGTGGCCGGACCATCCTCGGCGTCGTCCTCAAGATCGACTTCCAGTTCCCCTTCTCGGTGACCATCGACGCCGGCAACGTCGGCGGTCCGTCGGCCGGCCTGATGTTCTCGCTCGGCATCTACGACAAGGTGACCAACGGTTCGCTGACCGGCGGCCAGAACATCGCGGGGACCGGCACCATCGACAGCTCCGGCAAGGTCGGCCCGATCGGCGGCATCCGGCAGAAGCTGGTCGGTGCGCGGCAGGGCGGGGCGAGCTACTTCCTCGCGCCGGCCGACAACTGCGACGAGGTCCGCGGTGCGGTGCCCGACGGCCTCCAGGCGATCAAGGTGGCCACCTTCGACGACGCCAAGGCGGCGGTCGACAAGATCGCGGCGGGCGACCCCAAGGGCCTCCCCGCCTGCTGACCCCGGTCAGCCAGACCCGCGCCGGGGCCCGCCGTCACCGCCGACTTCTCAGCACGTCGGAGAAGTCATCGCCACTGCATTCTTCTCAGCACGTGCGGAGAAGAATCTCGACAATCCGGACAACGGCCCGCAACAGGTCAGCACGTGCGGAGTTGTCAGCGCCGCTAGAGGAACCACGGGTCAGTCGTCGAAGGTTGCCTTGAGCGCCGCGACCAGACCCGGGGCGAGGTCCGGACCGGTCGCCACGGAGTCGTCGGTGTCGTGCGCGCGCTGGCGGATCAGGCATACCGAGCTGCCGTCGCGGAGTACCGCGGCCAGCAGGCGGACGTCCTGGCGGTCCGGGTGCCCCGCCAGCGCCTCGACCGCAGCGTCGGGGTCGCCGGGCAGGTCGCGCTCGGCGTCCGGCGGCACGACCACCCGCTCGACGACGAACGCGCACCCCTCGACGTCCGGTGGCCAGGCGATCCGGCCCAGCACCGACTCGAGGCTCGTCGACTGGTGGAGGCCCTCCTGCTCGATGGCCGTCAGGGCGTCCGGCGCCTGGTCGGCGATCGAGAGCTGAGCGAGCAGCTGCGGCTCGCGCTCGACGAGGGTCGCCGTCCGCACCAGGGCGAACAGTCGGGGCGGCTGGTCCCACCCCGCACCGGCCACGTGGCGCTCGGTGTCGAGGGCAGCGATCGACAGCGGATCGAGCACCGGACGGCGGGGAGAAGTCACGCTCGGCATCCTCGCACCGGTGCGCGGAATCAGCCTTTCCTGTGCGGGCGGCAACGATTCGGCAACCGGAGGCTGTGGACCGGGAACCGGTACGCGGGCCGCTCGTTGGGGGATACGTATGCTGGCCGTACCCCCGGTCAGTGTGCGCTGCGGGTTGGCATGCTGGACGAATAGACAGATCGGGCTCGACTGGTGAGTGAACGCGACTGGTTCGGTGAGGACCCCGAGGCCGCTGGCCAGGGCAACGGGACCGGGGGAGGACAGCGGACTGCGACGAGGGAGCGGCGGCGCAGCCCCCTCGTCACGACGCTGCTGATCCTCGTCGTCGTCGGCATCGCCGCGTCCCTGATCGCCCAGTTCTGGACCGAGATCCTCTGGTTCGACTCGGTGCGGTTCCGCTCGGTCTTCATGACCGAGCTGGGCTCCAAGATCCTCCTCGGCGTCGTCGGCGGCCTGATCACCGCAGGCATCGTCGGGTCGAGCCTCTACATCGCCTACCGCACCCGCCCGATCTACGCGCCGACCTCGACGAACCAGGACGCCCTCGAGCGCTACCGCGCGGCCGTCGAGCCGCTGCGCCGGATCGCGATGATCGGCATCCCGCTGATGATCGGCCTGCTCTCCGGTCTCGGCGCCTCGGGCCAGTGGGAGACCTTCCTGCTGTGGCGAAACGCGCAGTCGTTCGGAAAGACCGACCCGCAGTTCGGGATGGACGTCGGCTTCTACGTCTTCACGCTGCCCTGGCTGACGTTCGTCGTCGCCTTCCTCAGCATGGCGCTGATCATCGGCGTCATCGTCGCGGCCTTCACGCACTACATCTTCGGCGGCCTGCAGTTCCAGGCCCGCTCACGCCGCACGACCTCGGCCGCGCGGCTGCATCTGTCGATCCTGCTCGCGGCGATCGTCCTGGTCCGGGCGGCGAGCTACTGGTTGGAGCGGTACTCGCTGACCACGAAGTCCACCGACCTGATGACCGGCATCCAGTACACCGACGCCAACGCGGTGCTGCCGACCAAGGCGATCCTCGCGGTCGCCTCGATCATGTGCGCGCTGATGTTCCTCTCGGTGATCTGGACGAAGTCGTGGCGGCTGCCGATCGTCGGCGTCGTGCTGCTCCTCGTCGTCTCGGTCGTCGTCGGCGGGATCTTCCCGGCCCTCATCCAGTCGTTGCGGGTCAAGCCGAGCGAGAAGTCGTTCGAGGCGCCGTTCATCCAGAACAACATCAACGCGACCCGTGACGCCTTCGGGCTGTCCGGGGTCCAGACGACGGCCTACAACGCCGCGACCACCGCGACGGTCGGGCAGCTGCGCAACGACACCACCACGGTGCCGGGCATCCGCATCCTCGACCCCAACGTCGTGGCTCCGACCTA
>DASTNV010000332.1:0-3124 GCA_035762725.1 Lapillicoccus sp.
CTCGGTGAAGCCACCCGTGGTCTCGGTCATGCCGTAGACCTGACGCAGGACAGGTCCGAGAACCGTTGTCGCGGCTTGGCGTTCGGCGTCGCTGATCGGCGAACCGCCGTAGACGACGGTCCGCAACGACGGAAAGGCGCCCGGGACCGGTCCGACCTCGCGGGCCAGCGCACCGAGCATGGACGGCACGAGGAAGGCGTGCGTGACGCCGTCGTCGACCAGGTGGCGGGCGATCGTTGCCGGACGGGCGTCGTCGGCGAGAACCGTGGTTGCGCCGGCGGCCAGTGCGACCAGCCCCCAGCTGAGGGCGCCGACGTGGAAGAGCGGCGTGGCCAGGAGGCTGGTGCTGGTCGCGTCCAGCCCCCATCGGTCGACCACGCCGGTCACCTTGGCCGCGAGGTTCCCGTCGGTGAGCAGCACGCCCTTCGGGCGGCCGCTGGTGCCCGACGTGTAGATCTGCAGCACGACGTCGGCGGGCGATCCCGGCGCGGCGGTGCGGTGACCGTGGGCCGCGAGCCAGGACTCGTACTCGGACGCCACCGCGAGCCGGACCCGCTCGCCGGACCGCGCCGGCAGTCGTCCCAACAGTTCGCCTTCGCCGACAACGGCCACCGCCCCCGCGTCCTCGGCGACGTCGCGCAGCTCCCGGTCGGACAGCCGGGTGTTCACCGGGACGGTGACGGCTCCGACGCGAGCCGCGCCGATGATCATCTCGAACAGCCGCACCGAGTTCCGCAGCAGGACGAGGACGCGGTCGCCCGAGGTCACCCCCGCGGCGGCGAGGCCCGACGCATACCGTCCGGCCCGATTCTCTAGGTCGGCGAAGGTGACCGTGGTCGGTCCCTGCCGCAGGGCGATCCGCTCCCCGGCTCGGCCGAGCGCGGGTTGCTCCGCCGGCCGGTACCAGCTCACTGGGCCTGACCGAGGTCGGTCGGCAGCGACTGGATCGCGCGGAGCATCGCACTGCCGCCGTAGGTCAGGTCGTCGGTCAGCAGCCGAGCCTGGGGGAACCGCTGGGTGAGGGTGGCGAAGACGATCTCGCCCTCGAGCCGGGCCAGGGCGGCGCCGAGGCAGTAGTGCGCGCCAAAGGCGAACGAAAGGTGGTCGGACTTGTTCGGGCGGCGGACGTCGAGGACATCGGGACGGTCGAAGACCGACGCGTCACGGTTCGCCGCACCCATGACGATGATGGCGGTCTGGCCCGCCTTGAGCTCGACGTCGTGGAGCCGGAAGTCCTGCTCGACGACCCGCGGCAGGTAGTGGTGCGGAGAGTCGTAGCGGATCAGCTCCTCGACCGCGCCGCGCACCAGCGACGGGTCGTCGACGAGGAGGTCCCACTGGTCCCGGTTCCGTTGCAGGGCGGCGAAACCATTGCCCAGGAGGTTGGTGGTCGTCTCGCTGCCGCCGAAGAGGATGAGCAGGTACATCGCGACGAGCTCGTCCTCGGTCATCGCCTCGTTGTCGCGGTGGTCGAGCAGCAGCCGGGCCAGCTCCGGCCCCTCACCGGTGGCACGGAGATGGTGGATCATCTCGCCGACGTAGCCGCGGAACGCGTCGATCGCCTCGTCGGCCTCGCGGAGGCTGGTGTCGTCGAGGCTGAACAACCGGCCGATCGCCTCGGACCACTCCCAGATCATGTCCCGGTCCGACTGCGGGACCCCGATGAGGTCGACGATCACCCGCACCGGCAGCTGGTTGGCGAGATCCTGCTTGATGTCCGGCTGCGGCTTCTCGAGCATCGACGCGACGAGGTCGTCCACGTGGCCCTGGATGGAGTCGCGGAGCATCTCGATCCGCCGCGCCGTGAAGGCCCGCGACGAGATCCGTCGCAGCCTGGCGTGACCGGTCGCGTCCTGCCGACTCATGAAGTTGCCCTCGAAGTCGAGCACCTTGAAGAAGACCTCGTGCTGCGCGGCGGGAAGCCGTCGCATCGTGCCCTCGGCCAGCTCGCCGAACCGGTACGCGTTCTGGCCGATGGGGTATGCGCCGCCCATCACCGCCTTGACGTCGGCGTGGTGCGTGACGAGGGTCGCCGGGCCGCCTTGCCACCGGACCACGCCCGATCCGGCGCGCCACCGCTCGTACATCGGGTAGGGCCACGCGATGGTCGCCGGGTCAGCGGCGAAGAAGGCGCTGATCTCCGCGTCGTCCACCGCACGATCGACCGTGTCCACCGACGTCATGCGCACCTCACCGTAAATCTATCCGCATGGTTATCCTGAATTTAGGTGCAAAGCCGTTGTCTGTCAACGCACTCAGGTGACCGGTGAGACGGTCGAGGGGTTGGGGCCGGGCTCGTCGGCGTCGCGGCTGACGTCGTTCGCCGGCACCATGACGTAGGCGACGACCGCGGCGACCACTCCCAGCGCGACGGCCACGACCGCCGCTGCGACGTACCCCGACTCGTCCGGGTTGAGCTGCCCCTGCGGGACGTGCGCGGCGAGGACCGCGGCGACCACCGCCGCACCGACCGCGCCGCCCATGAGCCGGAGGACCTGGTTGATGCCCGTGGCACTGGCCGTTCGCTCCGCCGGGGTGCGTTCGATGATGAGGAGCGGCATCACGGCGTAGGCCACGCCGATGCCGAACCCCATGAGGGTCATCGACACGAGGATGTGCCAGGTCGCAGAGTGCGCGACGGCGAAGAACGCGAACGACGCGGCCATGGCGAGCGACCCGCCGGGCAGGACGAACCGCATACCGGTATACCGGATCACCCACCGCGACACCGGTGGCGAGAGCAGCGTTGCCACCGACATGGGGATCATCAGGAGCCCGTTGACGAAGACCGAGTGGCCCAGCCCGACGCCGTTGGTCGTCGGCCGCTCGACGAGGAGGATCATCGCCGCCACGCCTCCGAACACCGAGAAGCCGAGGAGGACGGCGGCCACGTTGACGCCGAGCACCCCACGGGCACAGGCCAGCCGGAGGTCGACGAGCGGCGAGCGGTGGGTCAGTTCCACCCACACCCAGCCGACCAGCGCGACCGTCCCCACGGCGCCGAGGGCGACCACGCCGACCGAGGTCCAACCCCACGACTGACCCTTGGCGACTGCCAGCAACGTGGATGCCAGGCCCACCCCGAGCAGGGATGCGCCCCCGACGTCGAGCCGGACGGGAGCGT
>DASTNV010000333.1:0-7808 GCA_035762725.1 Lapillicoccus sp.
CCCTTCGCCGACCAGCGGGACGAGGGTGACGACCAGGAGCACCGTGACCGAGACGGCCAGCGCCGCGGCGAGCAGGCGCTGCCACCACGGGCTGGCGATCTCGCGGTTCGGGCCGATCGGCGCCCGCGTCAGCATGAGGGCAAAGAGGACGAGGACGACGACCGCGCCGACGTAGATGAGGACCTGCACCAGCGCGATGAGCTCGGCGCCGAGGACGATGTAGCAGCCGGCAATCGTCCCGAGGCAGACGACCAGCCAGAGGGCGGCGTGGACGACGTTACGGGTGGTCACCGAGAGGATCGCGCTGATCGACGCGATCACCCCGATGACGGCGAAGACGATGTCGCGCGTGGTCACGACTCGTCTCCGTCGGGCGGCGGTTCCGTCTCGGGGGTGGTTTCCGCGGTCTTCGCAGCCTCGGCGGTCTTCGCCGGCCGCGCGGTGCGGGGCGCCGGGCGCTCTCGCAGACCGCCGGCCCGAGGAGGCCGGTTCGCCGCGGCGACCTCGGCGGGCTCCGCGGAAGAGGGGTCGAGCGCCGGCGGCGGCGGCACCGTCTGCATCCACTGCCCGAGCCGCTCCTTCTCGTGGAGCAGGTCGCGGATGTCGGTCTCGGCGTACTCGAACTCCGGGCTCCAGTGCAGCGCGTCGAACGGGCATACCTCGATGCAGATCCCGCAGTACATGCAGAGCGAGAAGTCGATGGCGAATCGGTCGAGGACGTTCCGCTGCCGCTCGCGGCCGCCCTCGGTGGTGGCGGGGAGCGTCTCCTTGTGCGAGTCGATGTAGATGCACCAGTCCGGGCACTCGCGCGCGCAGAGCATGCACGACGTGCAGTTCTCCTCGGTCAGCGCGATGACGCCGCGGGACCTCGGGGGGAGGGCCGGCTTGGTGTCGGGGTACTCGGCCGTATGCGTCGGACGCGACAGGGTGCGCGCCGTGGTGGCCAGCCCCTTGAGGAGGCCCGGAAGCCCGGTGCGACGTTCGGGGCTCATCCGGCGATCACCACCCCGACGCCGGTGATCGCCACCTGCGCGATCGCGAGCGGTACCAACCACACCCAGGCCAGCCGCTGCAGCTGGTCCTCCCGCAGCCGGGGCCACGCGACCCGGAGCCAGACGATGAGGACCGCCACGGCGAACCCCTTGAGCAGGGTCCACAGCCACCCGACCGAGTCGGCCCAGGGCCCGCGCCAGCCCCCGAGGAACAGCACGGCGAACAGCAACGACATGAGGACGATGCCGGCATACTCCGCGAGCAGGAAGAAGGCGAACCGCAGCCCGGTGTACTCCGTGTAGGGACCGAAGACGATCTCGGAGTCGGCGACCGGCATGTCGAACGGGGGCCGCTGCAGCTCGGCCAGGGCCGCGACGAGGAACACGATGGCGCCCGGCAGCTGCCAGATCAGCCACCACCAGCTCCACTCGCGAATGATGCCGCTCAGCGAGAGGGTGCCGGCGGCGAGGGCGACCGAGGCGACCGAGAGGACGATCGGCAGCTCGTAGCTGAGCAGCTGGGCGGCCGAGCGCATGGCGCCGAGCAGGGAGTACTTGTTGGCGCTCGACCAGCCGGCCATGAGGGTGCCGAGGATGCCGATGCCGGCCAGCGCGACGACGAACAACGCTCCGGCGTCGACGTCTGCGGCGACGAGGGTGGGTCCCAGCGGGATCACGCTCATCGCGACGAGGTAGGGCACGAGCGCGACGCCAGGGGCGAGCCGGAACACCCACCGGTCCGCGGCGACCGGGACGACGTCCTCCTTCTGGACGAACTTGACCCCGTCGGCGACCAGCTGGGCCCAGCCGTGGAAGCCACCGGCATACATCGGCCCGAGCCGGCCCTGCATGTGGGCCATCACCTTGTGCTCGGTCTGGCCCACGAGAAGGGGCAGCACGAGGAAGGCCGCCAGGACGGCGACGGCCCGGATGACGACCTCGAGCCAGCTCATCGCGGACCCCACTCGGGTGGCGGAACTCCGGGTGCCTGGACCCGGCGGCGTCCGGGCGAGCGTGGGGCGTCGTGCCCCTCCCCCGGCTCCTTGGCACCCGGCCACGGCTTCGACGCGCGAGCGGCGAGGACGAACGACTTGCGCAGCGGGGTGCCCTCGAAACCCTCGGGAAGCAGCAACGGGCGGATCCCCAGACCGGTGCCGTCGTCGAACCCCTCGACGTCGATACCGAACATCTCGTGGGTCTCCCGCTCGTGCCAGGCCGCGCCGGCGAACTCCGCCGTCAGGCTGGGGAGCGTGGTGCCGTCGGGTATGCGAGTGCGCAGCAGGTGCCCGCGCAGGGCTCTGGGCGTGGAGACATCGAGCAGGTGGAGGACGACGTCGAACCCGGGATGGTCGGCGTCATCGGTCTCGTCCACGGCGGTGAGCCAGTCGAAGTAGGTGAAGCCCTGGTTGACCAGCTCGCGGGCGGCGCCGCGCCACTCGGCGGGGGTGACGTCGAGGCAGGTCTCGTCACCGGCCGCCTGGTCCAGACCGGCCGAGCGCGTCACGACGGGTTCGCTCATTCCTCGTCGTCCCCGAGCTCGAAGATGTCGTCCGCGAGGGTGTGCCCGGGGCGGTGCCGACCGGGACGACGCTTGCCGCCCTTCGGCGGCTGACGCTCCGGGTCGACGGTCGGCGTCGGCCGGGTCGTGGGACGGTTCGTGGGACGGTTCGGGGCGGGTGGGGCCGGGATGACGGTCGTCTCGGGACCGGTCGCCGCGGGCGGGTCCTCGGGGTCGAACAGCAGGGTCTGCTCGGCCTCTGGCGGCGCCTCGCGCTCGCGCTCCGCGGTGACGGGCATGGCAACGGTTTCGGGGCCAGTCCGGCGCTCCGGCACCGGCTCGCCGGGCCGCGGGGCCAGCGCGTCCCCGCGGCCAGGGATCGAGCCGGCGGTGACGAGCGGCCGCTGGACCTCGGCGGCGGACGCGAGCCGGCCACCGGCATACCGAGCCTGGATCTCGCGGCCGGAGAGCGACTCGGCGGCAATCTTCTCTTGGAGCCGGACGATGCCCTGGAGCAGCGCCTCGGGGCGCGGCGGGCAGCCGGGTACGTAGACGTCGACGGGGATGACCGTGTCCACACCCTTGGTGACGCAGTAGGAGTCCCAGTAGGGGCCGCCGGAGTTGCTGCACGCGCCGAACGAGATGACGTACTTGGGCTCCGGCATCTGGTCGTAGAGGCGGCGCACGGCGGGCGCCATCTTGTCGGTGACCGTGCCCGAGACGACCATCAGGTCGGCCTGGCGGGGACCGGGCGCGAAGGGGATGACACCCAGCCGGATGAAGTCGTGACGGGCCATCGAGGCCGCGATGAACTCGATCGCGCAGCAGGCCAGGCCGAAGTTGAACACCCAGAGGCTGTAGCGGCGGCCCCAGTTGAGGACGACCTTGACCGGCTGCGGCGCGTGCTCACCGAGCGGTCCGACGCGAGGTACGGGCAGGTCGACCGTCACGTCACACCCAGCGGAGCAGGCCGCGCCGGGCCGCGTGGGCCAGGCCGACGACGAGGACGGCGACGAAGATGCCCATCTCGACAAGACTCGCGACACCGAGGTCGGCGTCGCGGATCACCGTCGCCCAGGGGAACAGGTAGACCGCGTCGACGGCGAAGATGACGTAGAGGTAGGCGTAGACGAAGTACCGGACCGTGGTCTGCGCCCAGCCGAAACCGATCGGGTCGACGCCGGACTCGTAGGTCGTCAGCTTGGCGCCGGTGGGGGCGCGCGGGGCGAACAGCCGGCGGGCCAGCCCGGCCGCGACGACGAGCAGGACGCCCGCGACGACCACGGCCCCGACGACGACGTAGCCGCCCATCAGCCGCGGATCCCGCCGTAGGTCCCGGTCATGCTGGCCACCCTAGCGAGCGACCGCCCCGGCGTCGGCTTTGCCTGTGGCGCTGATCCGCCCGCGAACGCGAAGGCACACATATCGATCGCGCACCAATCCAGGGTGTGGGACACAACCGGCAGGTACCGTGAGCGCACCCTGGTGGTAACGGCGTTGGAGGAGGTGGCCACGTGGCGGACGTGCTCTCGGAGATCCCCTTGCTGGGGTGGGGGACGGTCGTCGGGATTGCCGCAGTGGCTGTGGTCTGTCTCATCCTCGCCATCCTGTTGTGGCGTAACCACAAGGTCTGGCGCTGGGTGTTCGTCGCCCTGTTCTCCCTCTTCGGCCTGGCCGCCGTCGGCGACGGGGTCAACACCCATTTCGCCCGCTACGCCACTCTCGGCGACCTGCTCGGCGTGCCGACCTACTCGACAGTGACCGGCAACGCCTCGGGCCCCGACGTCAAGCAGCAGCCGAACGGCGCCGTCACCACGATCAACATCCCGGACACCAACAGCAGCTTCGGCAAGTTCGACGCCAACGTCTGGCTGCCCCCGCAGTACTTCAGCGACCAGAACGCCCGTTTTCCCGTGATCTTGCTTCTTCACGGCAACCCGGGGTCCAACAACGACTGGCTCAACGGCAGCTACGCGGCGGAGACGGGACTCGCCTCGGCGAAGGCGGGCAAGCCGGTCATCCTCGTCTTCCCGACGGTTCTCCAGAACGGGTTCACCGGCGACAGCTTGTGTCTCGACACCGCGTCCAACGGGAACGCCGAGACCTACCTTCTCAAGGACGTCATCCCGACGATCGACAGCAACTTCCGCACCAAGGTCGACGCTAAGCAGCGCGGCATCGGCGGCCTGTCGATGGGTGGTTACTGCGCGCTCAACCTCGGTTTGAAGCACCCCGACGTCTTCCAGGTCTCCTTGGACTTCTCCGGGGAGACCTACCCCGTGGCGGACACGCTGCCCGGCGGTCTGAAGGACCTCTTCGGAGCCGACTTCCAACAGAAGGCCGACGCCAACGATCCGTCGAAGTACTGGTCGCAGCTCGACGGGAGCAAGGGCCCAGCAGTGTTCATGTACTGCGGTACCAGCGACACCGCCATCCTGTCGGCGATGCAGAAGCTGGCGCCCCAGCTGAAGTCGAAGGGCTTCACGGTCGAGCTGCAGACTGGGCCGGGAGCCCACGACTTCGCGACCTTCGGCAACGGGTTCAAGGTCGCCCTCCCTTGGGCCGCCGCGCGCTTCTACGCCTGACCGCTGCGCGGTGGACACCGTCCTCTCGAGCATCCCCCTGGTGGGATGGGGGCCGATCCTGGCGACCGCAGCGATCGCGGTCGCCTTCCTCATCATCGCCGTGCTGCTGTGGCGCAGTCACCAGGTCTGGCGCTGGGTCTTCGTCGCTCTGTTCGTCCTCGCCGGCCTCGCCGCAGCCGCGGACTTGGTCAACACCAGGTATGCGTACTACGACACCCTCGCCGACCTGTTCGGCATCCCGACGTACCCCACTCTGGACGGCATCGCCACCGCCCCGACCGTTCAGCCGCAGCCCACCACGCCCGCGCCCAGCCCGACCGTCGAGCCCCAGCCCACCAGCCCCGCGCCGAGTCCAACCCCGACCGTCCAGCCCCAACCCAACGGGCTCGTCACGAAGATCAACATCCCGGACACCAACAGCCACTTCGGCCAGTTCGACGCCAACGTCTGGTTGCCGCCGCAGTACTTCACGGACTCCCGCGCGCACTTCCCGGTGATCTTGCTCATCCACGGCAACCCGGGGTCCAACAACGACTGGCTCAACGGCAGCTTCGCGGCCGACACGGGACTCGCTTCCGCCCAGGCGGGTAAGCCGGTGATCCTCGTCTTCCCGACGGTTCTCCAGAACGGCTTCACGGGAGACAGCCTCTGTCTCGACACCGCCTCCAACGGCAACGCCGAGACCTACCTCCTCAAGGACGTCGTCCCCACCATCGACAACACGTTCCGCACCAATGTCGACCCTCGACAGCGCGGCATCGGTGGCCTGTCGATGGGTGGCTACTGCGGGCTCAACCTCGGCCTCAAGCATCCTGACGTCTTCCAGATCTCGCTCGACTTCTCCGGGGAGACCTACCCGGTCGCCGATACGCTGCCCGGCGGTCTCAAGCAGCTGTTCGGAGCGAACTACCAGCAGCAGGCCGACGCCAACGATCCCTCGAAGTACTGGTCGCAGCTCGACGGGAGCAAGGGTCCGGCGGTGTTCCTCTACAGCGGAACCGGCGACACCGCGATCCTGTCGGCGATGCAGAAGCTGGCGCCCCAGCTGAAGTCCAAGGGCTTCACGGTCGAGCTACAGAGTGGTCCGGGTGCCCATGAGTTCCCGACCTTCGGGAACGGGTTCAAGGCGGCCCTCCCGTGGGCGGCCGCGCGTTTCTACCCCTGATTTCTACCCTGACGGGAATGTGGGTCGGCTCGTGCGCCGTTGATCGGCGCATGACTCGCATCGTCGCGCCCGCCGACTTCGGTGGCCCAGAGCAGCTGAAGGTCTCCGAGGTCCCCACTCCCGAACCCGGTCCGGGCGAGGTCCGCGTTGCAGTCCGCGCCATCGGCGTGAACCCCATCGACTGGAAGATCTACAGCGGCCGGATCGGTCGTGACCCGAATGCCCTGGGTGGCATCGGGTTCGAGCTGGCCGGCGTCGTCGATGCGGTGGGCGACGGTGTCGACGGCTGGTCGGTCGGCGACGAGGTCATCGCCAGCCAGGTGCCGGGCAACGGCTACACGGACGCCGCCGTCGTCCCCGCCGCCGGCTTGATCGCCAAACCCGAGGGCCTCTCGTGGGAGCTGGCGGCCAGCGTGTCGGTCGTCGGTGCCACGGCCGCGCACGCCGTGACGGCCTCCGGGGTCGGCGAGGGAGACACCCTCCTCGTGCACGGCGCCGCGGGTGGCGTCGGCGGCCTGGTCGTCCAGCTCGCACGGCGGCGCGGCGTCCGCGTGATCGCGACGGCGAGCGAGCGGAACCACGACTACCTCCGGTCCCTGGGCGCCGAACCGGTCACCTACGGCGAGGGCCTCACCGACCGGGTGCGCACGCTGGCCCCCGACGGCGTCGACGCCGCGGTGGACGCGATCGGCACCGACGAGGCGATCGACACGTCGCTGGCCCTGGTCGGCGACCCGCACCGGATCGTCAGCATGGCGGCATACCAGCGCCGCGCCGACGGGATCCTCCTCATCGGTGGCGGTGGCGAACCCGGTACCGAGATCCGCGACGCCGCCCGCCCCGAGGTGGCCCGGCTCCTGGCGACCGGCGAGCTGACCCTGCCCATCCAGGGGACCTACTCGCTCGAGGACACCGCCGAAGCACACCGCGTCGGCCTCGCCGGGCATACCCGCGGCAAGCTCGTCATCGTCCCCTGAATTAACCTCGGGGCCTCGGGGTGTCTGGCTTGACTGGCCGTCGAGCCGGACGGCTCACCGCTCCTCGGGGTCGGCGCCGCGGGCCGCCCGGCCGCCGTCGACGGGGATGACGGCGCCGCTGACGAACGACGACTGCTCCGAGAGCAGCCACGCGACGACGTCAGCCACCTCGTCGACTGTTCCGACGCGGCCCAGAGGGTGCAGCGCCGCCATCTCGCGCTGCACCGCCTCCGACCGCTCCACCGACTGCCCTGCCAGGTATGCGTCGTACCGCTCGGTCCGGATCGAGCCCAGGGCCACCGCGTTCACCCGGATCCCGTCCGGGCCGTGGTCGACCGCGGCCGCCCGCGTCAGCCCTTCGACCGCCGCCTTGGCCGTCGCGTAGGGCAGCGCCCCCCTGACCGCGCGCTGCGCCTGGTGGCTCGACACGTTCACCACCGAGCCGGCAACACCGGCAGCGAGGAACGCCCGCACCGCCACCGAGCACCCCACTACCGCCAGCGCGACGTTCGCCGCGATCACGTCGAGCACGCGCGCCGGGTCGTCCAGCCCTGCGTCGTCGAACACCGCCGCGTTGTTCACCCACCCCGT
>DASTNV010000334.1:0-12364 GCA_035762725.1 Lapillicoccus sp.
AGCTCCGGTCAGTGGTTCTCGGCGCACGACATGCGGACGCTGCCGCGACTGCGGCACGTTCCTGTCCTCGTCGCGGCCAACGGCCCGCGCTCGGTCCGGTTCGCGGCGGAGCACGGCGACGGCTGGATCACCACCGGGCCGCCGATGTCGCCGGACCTCGACGTGTGGTTCGACGGCCTCGCCGCGTCCGCTGCCGTTCTCGAGGAGACGCTGGCGGCGACGGGACGCGACACTGGAGAGTTCCGGCGGTACGTCAACCTGGACTCCTCACCGACCTACTCGCTGACCTCGCCGGAGACGTTCGAGAACCTGGTGCGGCGGGCGGCCGACCTCGGGTTCACCGACGTCATCAGCCACTGGCCACGGGAGTCGACGCCGTACCAGGGCACCGAGGCGACGCTCGAAACCGTTGCCACTCAAGTGATCCCGACGCTTCGGGACGCGTGACGTGCCGGCTCGGCGACGGGTCGACTTGGTCGCGGGACACGACGCCCTGGAGGTATGCCGGTCGTCACCGGACCTCGACACCGTGCCTCGCGCGCTGGTGGCGACCGCCGTGCGCTACACGCTCGAGGAGCTGGCGGCCCGCCACCCCGGGCGGTCGGTCGAGGTGCGGGTTCCCCCACACGGCGCGGTCCAGTGCATCGAGGGACCAGCCCACAAGCGAGGGACACCGCCCAACGTCGCGGAGACCGATGCGGCCACCTGGATCGGGCTGGTGACCGGCGCGGAGGCGTGGGCCGACGCGGCGGCGACGGGGCGCATACGAGCGTCCGGGTTGCGGGCCGACCTGTCGCGTTACCTGCCGATGACCGGCATCTGACGTGTCGACGCTGCATCTCATTGTCGGGCTTCCGGGAGCGGGCAAGACGACCCTCGCCCGTCGCCTCGAGGTGGAGCTGCCGGCGCTGCGGCTGACTCCGGACGAGTGGATGATCCCTCTGTTCGGGGAGCCGGAGGCGGGTGGGAAGCGGGACGACGTCGAGGGCCTGCTGATCCGCGTTGCGCTGCGGGCGCTGGCCCTGGGAGTCGACGTCGTCCTCGACTTCGGGGTCTGGAGCCGGGACGAACGCACCAGCCTGCGGCACCTCGCAGCGGACGTCGGTGCGACCACTCGACTGCGCTACCTGGCGGTCGAGCCGGAGACGCAGTGGCGGCGGCTGTCGACGCGGGAGGACCCGGCGTCGTTCCGGATCCCGCGAAACGACATGGACAGCTACGCGCCGTTGTTCGAGGAGCCCTCGGCGGAGGAGCTGGCGGGGGCGGACGACCGGCCGGGCGATCCGTCCTGGCCGGATTGGGCGCGACGACGGTGGCCTACGCTGGGTGGGTGAGGCCGGCTCCACCGCGAACACCCAACTACCTGCGGTTCATCGTGACCGGGGCGATCATCGGGTTCGTCGGCGGGGCGATCTTCTCGCTGGTGGGAGAGTCCGCGCCGGACTACTCGTCCGGGGCCCAGATCGCCTTCTTCGGGGTGATCTTCGGAGGCATCGGAGCACTGCTGGCGGCCCTGGTCGCGGTGCTGCTGGAGCGGCGTCCCTGACCGGTCGCGCCCGGCCGCTATGGGAGAATGAGGCGTGGCTCGCGGAGACGGACGGCTCTCGCACGACCTGAACCCCTCCGAGAAAGGCCCGCAGGACGCCTGTGGCGTCTTCGGTGTCTGGGCGCCCGGTGAGGACGTCGCCAAGCTGACCTACTTCGGGCTCTACGCCCTGCAGCACCGCGGCCAGGAGTCCGCCGGGATCGCCACCGCCGACGGCGACAAGATCCTCGTCTACAAGGACATGGGCCTGGTCAGCCAGGTCTTCGACGAGTCGGCGCTCGCCTCCCTGCGCGGGCACATCGCGGTGGGGCACACGCGGTACTCCACGACTGGTGGCTCGACGTGGGAGAACGCGCAGCCGACCCTGGGCGGTCTCGGCGACACGTCAGTTGCGTTGGCGCACAACGGAAACCTGATCAACACCATGGAGCTGCGCGACCTCGTGACCGAGCAGCTCGGGTCGACGGCGGCCAAGCGTGGCGAGCTCGGCCGGGGGAACACGTCCGACACCGCACTGGTGACGACGCTCCTCGCGGCCGACCCCGACCGCCCGATTGAGACCGCAGCGATGGACGTCCTGCCGCTCCTCAAGGGCGCGTTCTGCTTCGTCTTCATGGACGAGAACACCCTGTATGCGGCCCGCGACGCCCACGGGGTACGCCCACTCGCGCTGGGGCGGCTCGAGCGCGGGTGGGTGGTGGCCTCCGAGACTGCAGCGCTCCAAACCATCGGTGCGTCGGTGGTGCGCGAGATCGAACCGGGCGAGCTGGTGGCGATCGACCAGCACGGGCTGCGCTCGCACCGGTTCGCCGAGGCTCGGCCGAAGGGCTGCGTCTTCGAGTACGTCTACCTGGCCCGGCCGGACGCGGTCATCCGTGGTCGCGTGGTCCACGAGGCGCGGGTCGAGATGGGTCGCCAGCTGGCCCGCGAGCACCCGGTCGACGCCGACCTCGTCATCGGGGTGCCGGAGTCCGGCGTGCCCGCGGCGGTGGGGTACTCGCAGGAGGCCGGCATCGCATACGGGCAGGGGTTCGTGAAGAACGCCTACGTGGGACGTACCTTCATCCAGCCGTCGCAAACGTTGCGGCAGTTGGGGATTCGGCTCAAGCTCAACGCCTTGGAGCACACTATCCGCGGGAAGCGGCTGGTCGTCGTGGACGACTCCATCGTGCGCGGCAACACCCAGCGGGCGCAGATCCGGATGCTGCGGGAGGCCGGCGCCGCCGAGGTGCACGTGCGGATCTCGTCGCCGCCGGTGCAGTGGCCGTGCTTCTACGGCATCGACTTCGCGACGCGGGCCGAGCTGATCGCGACCGGGCTCGGCGTCGACGAGATCCGCGCGTCGATCGGGGCGGACTCGCTCGGGTACATCTCCGAGGAGGGCATGGTCGCGGCGACCGGACAGCCGGCGCGCGAGCTGTGCACGGCCTGCTTCACCGGGTCGTACCCGATCGAGCTGCCCGAGGACGGCCGGATCGGCAAGCACGTGTTGGAGACCCTGCCCATCACCGTCCGAACGGGCCACGACTCGAGCATCGACCTCCTGGCGATCAACCCCTGACCGCTTTCCCGGTTCGTGCTCTGAACCGCACCGAATTCCGTACTCCAGCCGCACGAATCAAGGGCGCCGTCGCCGCCGCCGCGCCGCATGAGCGAGCGCGCGATCGACCTGGTCCAAGAACCGAGGACCCTCGAGCCGCAGCCCCACCAGGTCGATGCGCAGAACCGTGTCGCCTCCGATGACGACCTCGTTGGCGCGGAGGTTGTCGTCCATGACGGCGAGGGCCATCCGATGCTGTGAGCCGTCGATCTCGACGAGCACCCCGAGATCCGGCCAGCCGGCGTCGAGGTAGATGCGGCCGTGGGGTCCGTGGCGAAGGACCTGGCGCGTGGGTTCGGGCAATCCCTTCGCTCGGCACATCGCCGCGAAGTCGAGCTCGCCCAGCGACTGCGCCCCGTCGGCGATGTCACGCACCAACTGTCGGACCAGCTTGCGCCGGCGCCGTCCCCGCACGGTTCGGGCCACCACGAGCAGGCGAGGCCCGGTGGTCAACCGCTGCTGGACGGCGAGGCACAGGAGGAGTGCGGCCTGTCGGTCGGTATGCGCCCAGTGCGCGGCCCGGATGGCCGCCACCTCGGGTCGGACGCACGGGAGACCTCGGACCGTCGTTACCTCACGCTCCACGCGACCGACGTGGTGGAGTCGCACGCCGGGGACCTTCTGCGGACGCCAACCGTGCGCGACCGAAACGTGGAGGCGGTCCTCGTCGAAGCCGGTGAGGCCGACCGCCTGCAGCGCGGTCACTCCGTCGAGAGCAGGTCCACCCGGCCCGATCTCCCAGATCGCCCGCCACCAATGCGCCTCCACCGGCAGCGCTCCGAGATGGGTCGCCACGGTCTGCCGGCCCAGCATCCTCCACCGGTCGGCGGCCACCTCGCGGGCGGTGGCTCGGTGGTCGACGCCCATCCCGCGAAGGAGGCGTCGAGACAACACGCCGCCGTACGTCGTCGCCGCCTCGGCCACCAGGCGTCGCCGGCGCGCGGGACCGGATGACGTGGCCATGAATCCGAAGCGTGCGGGACATTGGCCAGGCGGGCGCCGTCCATGTCAACACCTGGGGACAGTGGGGCGAAGCGCCCACCCCTTGTGGACAACGGTTCGTGCGGTGGGAGTACGGAATTCGGTGCGGTTCAGAGCACGACCGGGGTTCTAACTGGAGGGGATTTGGCCGCGGCGGAGGAATTTTCCCGTGGGCGCGCCGATGATCTTGCCGTTCTCCAGAACCTGCTGACCGCGGACCCAAGTGTCGGTGACACGAGCGCCGAGCTCGAACCCCTCGAACGGGGTGTACTCCTGCGTCGACTCCGACTCCTCGGCGTGCACCGTCCACGTGGCCGACGGGTCGACGAGGCAGAAGTCGGCGTCGTATCCCACGCCGATGGTGCCCTTGGTCGGCAGCGCGTACCGGCGGGCCGGAGCCCACGACGTCAGCTGGGCGATCCGCTTGTGGGTCAGCCCACGCTTCCGGCCCTCGCTGACCAGCCCGGGCAGGAGGTACTCCGCACCTCCGAACCCGGACTTGGCCGCGAAGATGTCGTCCCGCGGGTCGCCGAACTTCTGCTCGTCCTTGCAACACGCGTGGTCGCTGACCACCCAGTCCAGATGACCGGCGAGCATGTGCTCCCACAGCGCCTCGACGTCATCGCGCGGACGCAGCGGCGGGTTGACCTTGCCGCCCAGACCATGCGCCGTCGTGATGTCGGCCAACAGGTGACCGATCGTCACCTCGCGGCGGAAATCGACGTGCGGGAAGGTTTCCTGCATCCGCATCGCCGCCGTCAGCGCCTTGGCCGACGACAGGTGGAGCAGGTTGATGCTCGGCAGCCCCGTCTCGTCGGCGAGGAAGGACGCCGTCGTCACGGCCAGCCCCTCCGAGTGCGGCGGCCGCGAGGCGCTGTACGCCTCAAGCCCCGACAGCGTCCCCGCCGACTGGACCATCTTCGTGTACGCCGTCATGATCTCGGCCGTCTCGCAGTGCAGCGACAGCGAGATCTGGTCGGCCAGCTCCGGGTGCGCCTCGCGCGCCGCAGCGATACCGCGCATGACGAACTCGAAGTGCGCCACGTCGTACCGCTCGTCCGGCGGGATCATGAGGAACGAGCTCTGGTCCGCCGAGGCGCCGTGCAGGCCGTGGCTGCCGTAGAACATGAAGATCTTGAACGACGTCACGCCGAGATCCGTGATGATCGAAGGGATCTCGTCGATGTGCTCGCGCGACATAGGTGCGAGGTGGAACGCGTAGTCGATGAACGAGCGCCCCTCCGACGCGGCGAGCACCTTCGGGAAGAACTCGCGGTACGGCCCACCGGTGTTGAGGTAGTACTGCCCCGTCCGCATGTAGGTCAGGCCGGTGGTCACCCCGCCCTGCGCGCTGGCCCGGCTCTCGGTGCCGGTGTCGTCCTCGAGCGAGTTGTAGATGCCCCAGTGCTGGTGCCCGTCCACGACGCCGGGAAAGGCCAGCAGCCCGCGACCGTCGATGACGACGTCGGCCTCGTCGGCCGGGATGTCGGCGTCGAGCCGGCTGAACTTCCCGTCGGTGATCCCGATGTCGAGCTGCTCGCCGTTGTCGGCTCCCGCGTCCGGTCGGACGACGGTGACGTTCTTGACAAGGGTGTTCAGGCGGGTCATGCGGGTGCCTCCACGGTTGGCGTTCGGGGGGTGGTCTCGGGTGTTGTCGGTATGCCAGCGGCGTGCTCGGCGGCAAGGAAGGCCAGACCCAGCGCGGGGAGCAGCCCGTTGCCGGCGAGGTAGCCCGCGGCCCCGTGTCCGGAGATGCCGGCGGCGGCGCCGCCCGACGCATACAGGCCCTCGATCGGCGTGCCGTCCTCGCGCAGGACTCGCGCGAAGCCGTCGACGACGAGCCCGCCCTGCGTGTGGAAGAGCGCGGGGACGACCTTCACCGCGGCATACGGCGGCTCCAGCGGCGCCTCGAAGTACGTGCGCCCGAACCGGTCGGCACCCGTCTGCGAGGCTGCCGCCGCCAGCTCCTCCGCCAACGCGTCGGCGGGCAGCCCGGTGGCCGAGGCGAGCCCGGCCACGTCGTCGGCCCAGACCAGGGCGCCGCCCTCGACGGTCTGCCGGAAGTCGGTGAAGACGAGGCAGGCGTCGTGGATCCGCTGGTCGAGGATGATCCATCCGGCGGCGCCCGGCTGGGCGGCGATGACCGCGGCGTACTCGCTGTAGCCGGACGTCTCGTTGCCGAACCGGCGTCCGTCGGCGCCGACGATCACCGCGCCGTGCATGATCGTGGCCCAGCCGACGAGGGTCGAGGTGCGCTGGGCGAGGGCGCCGTGCCCTTGGTATGCGTCGAGGAAGGCGGTCCCTGCGCCGAGCTCGCGGCCGATCCGGAGCGCGTCACCGCGCGACGCCTCGCTGCCGTGGTAGACGGCGTCGGCGATCTCCGGCAGGTGCTCGGCGACGAGTGCGCGGTCGGCGCCGTAACCGTTGGTGGCCAACAGGATTGATCGGGTCGGTACCTCCTCGGTAGACCCGTCTGGCGACTCGAGAACCGCCGCGGCGACCCGGTCGTCGTCGTCGAGCCGAACGTCGACGAGGCGGGCCGGCACGAGCAGGTCGACGCCCTCGGTGTCCCGCACGCGGTGGACGAGGTGGTCCAGCAGCGCGGTCCCGTGCCGGCCCTCGATGGTGTGGCACCGGTCGACCGAGTGCCCCGGGTAGTGGAAGTCGGTGACCACGTGAAGGTCGAGACCGACACTGTCGACGAGCCACTCGACGAGCCGGGCACTCACCTCGGTCAGGGCGGTGGCCGGCTGCTCGGAGGCCTCGCCATGCGTCTTGGCCTGGATGTCGGAGAGGTACAGCTCGGGGGAGTCGTCGATGCCCTCGGCCCGTTGGAACCGGGTACCGGCACCGGGCACCATCGCCGTGGACATCGACGTGTTGTTGCCGCGGCGGAAGTGCTCGCTGACCTCGACGACGAGGACGTCGAGGCCCAGCTCGGCGGCACGGAGGGCACCGGCCAGGCCGCCACCGGCGCCGGCGATGACGAGATCGGGTCCTTGGTCGCTCACGCCAGCTCCCCGGCGCCGATGAGGCGCAGTGTCAGGGCGGTCGGGTCGACGACCCGGACCGGCCATGTCACGGAGTCGGCCGGTAGGTCGACGGCACTGCACCCGTTGAGAAGCGCCTCGGCGCCCGCCCGGTCGGTCCGCTCCACCGCGCTGCGCAACGCGTCGCCCCACCGGTCGCCCTCGTGGATCGCGTCGACGTCGAGGTCGAGAACGTCAACGCCGGTGAACGACGAGGCGTACCCGTAGACGCCGATCAGCCGCTCCGCCTCGGCGCCGATCGCGGCGTTCCGCGTCACCGCACCGAACCGGCGGCCGGACAGGACGCTCCACATCGTGGAGGTCCGGAGCAGGCCGAAGACCGGACGGTCGAGCTTCGCCGACAGCTCGGCCACGCCGGGGTCGAGGAAGCAGTCCGGCATGAGGGCGTCGGCGTGGTCGGGCGCGTTCGCCAACGCCGACGCGACGAGGCCCTCGGAGTCGCGCACGTCCTGAGCCGTGGCCAGCTGTCGCGGAGCGTCGGTACCGATATCGACGAGCTCGACCCGCACCCCAGCGGGACTCAACGCGTCGTACCGGGCCTGGCGGCGCACCAGCTCCTCGGGGTCGACGTGGATCGGGGTCACGGACCAGATGTGCACGGTTCCTCCTCGAGCGGTCATGCGGCGGCGAGCTCCTGCAGCAGGGGCGCGACGCGCGCGGCGTCGAACAAGTCGGTCGCGACGCGCTGGACGGTGTCGACGTCCTTCGAGCTGCCCAGCCAGCCCTCGAGCAGCCCCAGCAGGTCGGCCTCGTCCAGCGGATGGTGGTCGGCGTCGCCGATCGGGTTCGGAGCGTCGCCCACGAGCTCGGACCCGTCGCCCATCCGCACGGTGACCCGGACGGCTCGCTCCGCGGGCAGTCGGGCTGTCAGGTCGGCACTCTCCCGCACCGTCACCCGGCGGGCCAGGTCGCGCACCGCGGCATCCTCGAGCGCGTCCGGGGACGACTCCTGCGGGCCCACCTGGCCGTGGACGATGGCGGCGGCCGCGACGAACGGGATGGAGAACAGTGCCGAGAGCCGGCTGGTCCAGTCGCGTCGCGCCAGACCGGCCCCGAGCGAGTGGATCTCGACGACCACAGAGTCGACGTCGGCCGACCGCAGGTCCTGCCGCATACCGACGATGACGTCGGCGACGGGGTGCGTGTAGGAGCAGGCCGCATGCCGTTTGAAGTAGCCGTTCCGGACGTCCCACCGGGTTCCGAGATCCGCGACGAGCGCTCCGGGTTCGAGCGTCCCGAGCAGGTCGCCGAGGGAATGGGCGGCCGTCCCGGTGCACTGCGCTCCGCCGGCCGCGGCCAGGCGAGCTGCCGCGAGCCCCGAGACGTTGCTCGCCCCCATCCAGGCGTTGCGAACGTCGTTGCCGTCCAGGGCCGACGAGAAGTGGCCGGCGACCGGCATACCGGCTCCGGTATCGATGGCCGCGGCGAGCGCCGCCTCGTCGAGCCCGAGCAACCGGCCGCAGCCGGCGGCCGCTCCCGCGACCCCCCAGCTCCCGTGCGGGTGGGCGCCCCGACGTAGCCGCGTCGCGCGCCCGAACCGGGCCGCGACCTCGTAGGCGACCAGCAGAGCGGCCGCCGTGTCGGCACCCGAACTGTCCAGGTCGGCGGCCAGGGAGAGCACGCCCCACAGCCCGTGGGCGGCCGGGTGACCAGCGGCGAACTTGTTGCCCTCGTCGAGCTCGAGGCGAACCATCGCCGTCGCGTTGAGCCACGCGGCGGCCTCGACGCTGGTGCTCCGGCCGGCGCCCACCAGCGGAGCCGGACCGGTGCCGGGCCGCCACGCGTCGACGAGCGCGGTCTGCTCGGGCAGCCGGGACCCGACGAGGGTGACGCCCAACGAGTCGAGGAGCACCAGGGCCAGCCGCTCCCGCACCGAAGAGTCGACGTCCGACCAGCGCACCCCAGCCGCCCAGGCTCCGAGGGCGCGCGTGGCGTCCCTCACCTCGCTCTGGCTCATCGACTACAGCCCCAGGTATGCGGCGCGGACGCGGTCGTCCTCGGCCAGCTCGGCGCCCGGCCCGCTGAGGACGACGCTCCCGCTCTCCATGACGTAGGCGCGGTCGGACATTCGCAGGGCCTGCGCGGCGTTCTGTTCGACGAGCAACACGGCAACGCCGCGCCCGCGGATCACCTCGATCGCCTCGAGCACGGCCCAGGTGAGCTTGGGCGACAGGCCGGTCGACGGCTCGTCGAGCATGAGCAGGCGGGGCTTGGCCATCAGCGCGCGACCGATGGTCAGCATCTGCTGCTGTCCACCGCTGAGCGTCTCGGCGGTCTGGCGACGCCGGTCCGCGAGGATCGGGAACAGGTCGAACACCTCGGACAGCGACTCGCCGACGGGAGCACCGCGGCGGGTCCACGCTCCCATCCGGAGGTTCTCCTCGATGGTGAGCGGTCCGAACAGTGCGCGGTCCTCGGGGACCAATACCAGTCCGCGAGCCACCAGCTCGGCCGTCCGGACAGCGTCGATCCGCTTGTCGTCGAAGACGATCTGGCCGGAGGTGGGCCGGATCATCGCGGAGCAGGCTCGAAGCGTCGTGGTCTTGCCAGCCCCGTTGGCGCCGACCAGCGCGACGATCTCGCCCTCGTTCACCTCGAGGTCGATCTCGTGGAGGATCTGCAGCCCGCGGTAGCCGGCGCAGACCGACTCAAGACGCAGCATCGGTCGGCTCCTCCCCGAGGTAGGCCTCGATGACGCGGGGGTCCGTGGTGACCTCCTGCGGGCTGCCGGACATCAGCACGCGACCCTGGTCGAGGACGAGCACCGAGTCGGACAGCCGCATCACCGCCGCCATGATGTGCTCGACGAAGACCAGGGTCACCCCCTCCTCGTGGCGCAAGGTTTCGAGCAGTTCCATCACGGGCGTGCGCTCGGACGGGACCAGGCCGGCGAGCACCTCGTCGAGGAGCAGCACTCGCGGCCGGCCGGCCAGCGCACGGGCCAGCTCGAGCCGCTTGAGCCCGGCCGTGGGAAGGCTGCTGCTCTTGGCGTCCCGCCACCGCGAGATGCCGACCCGCTCGACGACGTCAGCAGCCACGCGGTCGGCGTCGCGGCGGGACGTACCCGCCGCCATGGCCGCCACAGCGACGTTCTCGAGGACGCTCACCGACCCGAACGGCCGCATCAGCTGGAAGGTGCGGGCCATCCCCGCGCGCGACACCCGGTGCGGTGCGAACCCGGTGATGTCCTGGCCGTCCAGGTGGACGGTGCCGCCATCCGGTTTGATCGCGCCGGCGATGACGTTGAACAGCGTCGTCTTGCCGGCACCGTTGGGTCCGATGATGCCCTGGATGCTGCCCGCCTCCACGGAGAACGAGACGTCGTCCACCGCCTTGAGCCCGCGGAAGGAGCGGCTGACGTGCTCGACGCTCAGCAGGCTCATCGACGTCGCAACCGATCGCGAATCGCGCCGTACACGCCTTGCGGCAGCAATAGCACGATGAGGATGAGCAGCAACGCATACATGATGACGTCGAGGCCGGCGCGGCCCTGGAGGAACTCGAGCGCGGGCGGCGGGTTGCGCAGCAGCGTCGCGGTGATGTCGTTGAGCGGGCCGAGCACCAGCGCACCGATCGCCGGACCCCAGATCGTCCCGACCCCGCCGATGACCGCGGGGAGGATGGCCTGGATCGAGACGCTCGGCCCGAAGGCGACGTCCGGGTCGATGAAGAAGTAGTACTGCGTGTAGAAGGCGCCGGCGACCGACGTGATCGCCGCCGACAGGGCGATGGTGAGGATCTTGGTCCGCATCACCGGCACGCCGACCGCAGCCGCCGCCTCCTCGTCGTCCCGGACCGCGACGGTGAACCGACCGAGCCGCGAGCGCAGGAACAGGATGCTCACGGCGATGGCAATCACGGTGAGCCCCAAGGCGATCCAGAAGTATGCGGGCGAGCCAGGCGCGAACTGCATGAAGGCCAGGGAGAACTCCCGGCGCAGCGGCACGTTGTACCCGACCGCCCGGTTGACGAAGTCGCTGTTGATGGCCAGCAGGCGCAGCATCTCCGCGAAGGCGAACGTCGACAAGGCGAAGTACGCGCCCTTGAGCCGGTACCGCAGGGCGAGGAAACCGACCAGCGCGCCGAACAGTGCGGCAACCACCATCCCGGCCAACATGCCGATCCACGGGGAGACGCCGTGGTTCACCAGCAGCCACACGCTGGTGTAGGCGCCGAGGCCGAAGTAGGCGGCGTGGCCGAAGCTGAACATGCCGCCGAAGCCGCTCATGATGTTCCACCCGACCGCCATGATCGCGAAGATCAGCACCCGCACCGCGACGGCCTGGGTCGCCGGGGGGAGGAGCAGCGGAAGCGGGATGAGGACCACGGTTAGCACCGCGAGGACGATCAGGTGGCGGCCCCAGACCGGGCGCGGGAGGACGACGGGATCGACGGTGCGCTCTTCGGTAGATGCGGTCACGACGTCCTCCCGAACAGGCCCTGCGGGCGGAACAGGAGGATGACGACGAAGACGATGAAGATCGCCAGCAGCGGACTCTGACCGGGCAGCAGGATCGCGCCGAGCTGTTCGGTGAGGCCGATCAGCAGACCACCGACGAGCGCCCCGACGATGTTGCCCATGCCGCCGAGGACAACGACGACGAACGCGATGATGTTGAACAGCTCACCGGTGGTGGGCTCGATGGTCACCAGCGGGGCGACGAGGACTCCCGCGGCGCCGGCGCAGGCAGTGCCGATCGCGAAGGTCATCATGTAGATCCGGCGCGTGTCGATGCCCACCAGCTGCGCGCCGGCGTCGTTCGCCGCGACCGCGCGGATGGCCGTACCGAGGCGCGTGCGGCGCAGCAGGACGTAGAGGAGTGCGGCGAGCACGAGCGCCACTCCGAAGGCCAGCAGCCGAGAGAGTTCGGCGACCGCTCCGAAGATCGGCACCCCCGTGTCGCCGGGCAGCTTGACCGACTGCGGGTTCGGACCGAAGAACAACAGCAGCAGGTTGTCGATGAGCAGCGCCAGACCGAGCGTGATGAGGAGCTGGTTCTCGAGGGGCTTGCCGATCGCACCGGCGAGAACGAACCGCTGCACCGCCGCCCCGAGGAGGAACATCACCGGCACGGCCACCGCCAGCGCCAGCATCGGATGGACCCCGAACCGGTCGACCATGACGACCGAGATGTACAGCGCCACGGCCAGGAAGGCTCCGTGTGCGAAGTTGACGATGTCGAGGAC
>DASTNV010000335.1:0-7447 GCA_035762725.1 Lapillicoccus sp.
CCCGACCGTGCGGCCATCGGCCGTCCGGGCACCCGTCCCGGTGGTCCCGGTGGCCGTCCCGGCGCGCCGGGTCGTCCCGGTGGTCCCGGCGGTGGCGGCGGTGGCGTCGGCGGCCGTCCCGGTGGCGGCGGCCGCGGCGGGGCCGGTGGTCGTGGCTCGGCTCCCGGCGCGTTCGGTCGCGGTGGCGGCCGTCCGGTCCGTGGGCGCAAGTCCAAGCGGGCGAAGCGCCAGGAGTTCGAGCAGATGCAGGCGCCGACGATCGGCGGCGTGACCGTTCCCCGGGGGGACGGCTCGCAGGTCGTCCGGATGCGTCGTGGCGCCTCGCTGACCGACTTCGCCGACAAGATCAACGCCAGCCCGGCGTCGCTGGTCACGGTGCTCTTCCACCTCGGTGAGATGGCCACCGCGACCCAGTCGCTCGATGAGGACACCTTCCGTCTCCTCGGGGCCGAGCTCGGCTACCAGGTCGAGGTCGTCTCTCCGGAGGACGAGGAGCGTGAGCTGCTCGAGCAGTTCAACATCGACCTCGACGCCGAGCGCGAGAACGAGAGCGACGACGAGCTGCAGCCCCGTCCGCCGGTCGTCACCGTCATGGGTCACGTCGACCACGGAAAGACCAAGCTCCTCGACGCGATCCGTCAGGCGAAGGTGGCCGAGGGCGAGGCCGGCGGCATCACCCAGCACATCGGTGCCTACCAGGTCACCACGCACCTGGAGGACCAGGAGCGGCAGATCACCTTCATCGACACCCCGGGTCACGAGGCGTTCACCGCCATGCGTGCTCGTGGTGCGAAGGTCACCGACATCGCGATCCTTGTGGTGGCGGCGGACGACGGTGTGATGCCGCAGACCATCGAGGCGTTGAACCACGCGCAGGCGGCCGACGTGCCGATCGTCGTGGCGGTCAACAAGATCGACAAGGAGGGGGCGAACCCCGACAAGGTCCGCCAGCAGCTCACCGAGTACAACCTCGTGGCCGAGGAGTACGGCGGCGAGACGATGTTCGTCAACGTGTCCGCCCGGACCGGCGACAACATCGACGGCCTCCTCGAGGCGGTCCTCCTCACCGCCGACGCGGCGCTCGACCTGCGGGCCAACCCCGACAAGGACGCGCGCGGTGTCGCGATCGAGACCCACCTCGACAAGGGTCGTGGCCCGGTGGCCACCGTCCTGGTCCAGTCCGGCACGCTGCACGTCGGCGATGCCATCGTCGCGGGAGCCGGCTTCGGCCGCGTCCGCGCGATGCTCGACGAGTACGGCAACACCGTGGCCGAGGCGACCCCGTCCCGACCGGTCCTCGTGCTCGGTCTGACCTCGGTGCCCGGCGCCGGCGACACGTTCCTCGTGGCGCCCGACGACCGCACCGCCCGTCAGATCGCCGAGCGCAAGGAAGCCGCGTCGCGCGCCGCCTCGCTGGCCAAGGCCCGCAAGCGGATCTCGCTCGAGGACCTCAACGAGGCGCTCGCCCAGGGCAAGGTCGACACCCTCAACCTCATCCTCAAGGGTGACGCGTCGGGTTCGGTCGAGGCGCTCGAGGACGCCCTGCTCCAGATCGACGTGGGCGACGAGGTCGACCTGCGGATCATCGACCGGGGCGTCGGCGCGATCACGCTGAACAACATCAACCTCGCCATGGCGTCGGACGCGATCATCATCGGGTTCAACGTCCGGGCCGAGGGCCAGAACGCCGACGTCGCCGACCGCGAGGGCGTGGAGATCCGGTACTACTCCGTGATCTACCAGGCCATCGAGGAGATCGAGGCCGCGCTGAAGGGCATGCTCAAGCCGGAGTTCGAGGAGGTCCGTCTCGGCGAGGCGGAGATCCGCGAGATCTTCCGGTCCAGCAAGTTCGGCAACATCGCCGGCTCGATCGTCCGGTCCGGGGAGATCCGCCGTGGCGGCCGCGCGCGCATCCTGCGCGACGGCACCGTCATCGGGGAGAGCCTCGAGATCGCCGGGCTGCGCCGGTTCAAGGACGACGTCACCGAGGTCCGCGAGGGCTTCGAGTGCGGTATCAACCTGGGCTCGTTCAACGACCTGCAGGTCGGCGACACGATCCAGACGTTCGAGATGCGGGAGAAGCCGCGGGCCTGAGGCACGCGGACTGGTTCCCCAACGCGGCGGCCCGCCCCACAGCAGGGCGGGCCGTCGCATACCCCTGAAAGGTCCACTCCCATGGCTGATCCGGCCCGCGCCCGCAAGATCGCCGACCGCACCAAGGTCGTCGTCGCCGAGTACCTCGAGCACCGCGTCAAGGACGAGCGGCTGGGCTTCGTGACGATCACCGACGTCCGGGTGACCGGCGACCTCCAGCACGCGACGGTCTTCTACACCGCCTACGGCTCCGACGACGAGCGCGCGGCGACCGCGGAGGCCATCGAGTCGGCCCGCGGCAAGATCCGCTCGGCGGTCGGCAAGGCGCTCGGCATCCGGCTCACGCCGTCGCTGGAGTTCGTCCCCGACGCGCTCCCCGAGGGCGCTGCTCACCTCGAGGACGTCCTCGTCGCTACCCGGGCCGCCGACGCCGAGCTGGCCCGGTCCCGCGAGGGCGCGACCTACGCCGGCGAGGCGGACCCGTACAAGAAGCCCGCCGAGGCGGATGACGACGACGACGCCTGAGGGGCTGCTGCTCGTCGACAAGCCGGCCGGCTGGACCTCCCATGACGTCGTCGCCCGGATCCGCCGGGTCTGCGGCACTCGTCGGGTCGGCCACGCCGGCACGCTCGACCCGATGGCCACGGGCCTGTTGCTGCTCGGCGTCGGCCGGGCGACCAAGCTGCTGACCTTCCTCGTCGGCTGCGACAAGGAGTATGCGGCGACGGTTCGCCTCGGTCAGTCGACGGTCACCGACGACGCCGAGGGCGACGTCGTCGCGTCGGTGTCCGCCACCGGGGTGACCAGCTCGGCCATCGATGAGGCGGTCGCTCGGCTCACCGGCTCGATCGAACAGGTGCCGAGCTCGGTCAGCGCGATCAAGATCGACGGAAAGCGCTCGTATGCGCGGGTGCGGTCGGGCGAGTCCGTGGCGCTGGCCGCGCGGCCGGTCACGGTCCACCGCTTCGCGGTGCTCGACGTCCGGACCGCGGGGGAGTGCCTCGACGTGGACATCGAGGTGTCGGTGTCGTCGGGCACCTACGTGCGGGCGTTGGCTCGCGACCTCGGTGCGGCGCTGAGCGTCGGGGGTCACCTGACGGCGCTGCGGCGGACGAGTGTGGGCCGGTTCGACGTCGCCGAGGCGGTGCCTCTCGACCGGCTCGAGCCCGGCTCGCCGGTGCCCTTGTTGGCGATGGGCGACGTGGCGCGGAGCGAGTTCCCTGTGCACGAGCTGACCGCGGAGGAGGCGGTGGCGGTCGGCCACGGCCGACGCATACCGTCGGCTTGTCCTGGGGATCTGGTCGTCGGAGCCCTGGCCCCGGACGGCTCGCTGGTGGCGATTCTCGACGAGTCGCGCCCCGAGGCCCGACCGGTCGTCGTGTTCAGCGGGGCTTGACCGCGACGAGCAGGTCGCGGTGGATGCCCGCGTCGACCCGGTGGGCGAACTGTCGGTAGGGGCCGTCGTCGCGGACCTCGAGCCCGGCGTTGCGGCACAGCTCGGCGAGGTCGTCTCGGGCCAATCCGTGCGTATTCCAGGCGATTCCGAGGGCTCCACCCGACCGCAGCACCGACACCCAGATCGGTAGCGCCGCCGCCAGCAGATCGGCAGGACTGCGGTCGCGGCCGGACTGCCCGCGGCTCCCGTGGGCGACGCCGTAGGGGGCGTCGGTGACGACGACGTCGACGCGCCGCCTCTGGAGCAGCTCGGCGGTCTGGAGCGTGTCGGCAGCGTAGAGGGTCAGGGACTGCGGGTCGTCGCGCCCGACCTGGGCCTCGAGGACCTCGGCGAGGCGCTGACCCGAGCGGCGCAAGGTCGTGACCCCGATCCGGTGCTTGAGCTTCTTGCGGCGCAGCCAGGTCGTGAGGAACGCGGCATACGCCTCGACCTCGCGGCGCTCCACCTCGACGCCGACCGCGTCGTACCCGAGCGTCACGGCCCAGCTGAGCGTCGTCCCACGCCCGGCCAGCGGGTCGAGGACGGTGAGCCGGTCGTGGTGGCCGAGGTCCGTCGAGGCGACCGTGACATTGAGGAGCGTCCGGGTCAGCTGCTCGTTGGTCTTGCCGGGGTACTTGGGAATGGTCAGCAGGTCGTCATCGAGGCGCAGACCGCTCGGCGCCTCGACCGGGCGCAGCAGGTCGCCCTCCCGGGCGAACACGGCGAAAGTGGCGGCCAGGCTCCCGAGGACCCGCGGGTCCACCCCGTCGGCGAGCTCGGCGGACAGGTACGGCACGGCGGCGACGGTCGTGGGCGTGGCTTCGACGAGGCCGTCCGGAACGGCCGCCGACACGACGATCTCGGCCTCGGCCGCGGTGATCGCCGGCGCGTCACCCGCATACACCCGGTTGCTCGACGGCGCGAGCAGGACGAGGTACCCGGGCACGCCCCAACCCTAGGCTCGCCGGTCCGTGACGCCTTCTAGAGTGTCCACCGTGCACGTCTGGAACGGACTCGCGGAGGTCCCTGCCGACCTCGGCCGGTCCGTTGTCACCCTCGGCAACTTCGACGGTGTGCACCGCGGGCACCGGGCGGTTCTGGGCCAGCTGGTCGAGCAGGCGACCGCTCGCGACGCGACCTCCGTGGCGGTCACCTTCGACCCGCACCCGCTCGCGGTCCTGTTTCCCGAGCGGGCGCCGACATCGCTGACCTCGCTGGCGCAACGGCTCGCGCTGCTGGCCGGTTCGGGACTCGACGCGGTGCTCGTCATGGAGTTCACCACCGAGTTCGCGCGCCTCAGCCCGCAGGAGTTCGTCGAGCAGGTGTTCGTCGACGCCCTGCACGCGTGCGCGGTCATCGTCGGCGAGGACACCCGGTTCGGCTGGAAGAACTCCGGCAACGTCGACACCCTCCGTGAGCTCGGCGCGACGCACGACTTCGACGTGGTCGTCCTCGCCGACCTCGGCGACGGGCAGCGCTGGTCGTCGACCATGGCGCGCACCCAGCTCGCCGAGGGCGACGTCGAGGGCGCCTCGGTGGTCCTCGGTCGGCCGCACAGCGTCTGCGGGACAGTCGTCCACGGGGACCACCGCGGCCGCGAGCTCGGCTTCCCCACCGCGAACCTCGGCGCCGATGTAGAAGGCTTGGTTCCGGCCGACGGCGTGTATGCGGGGTGGCTGGTCCGCCGCGACCTGCCGGAACAGACCATCGACCGGGTCCTGCCGTGCGCCGTGTCGATCGGGACGAACCCCACCTTCGACGGCCACGAGCGGCGGGTCGAGGGGTACGTGCTCGACCGGACCGACCTTGATCTCTACGGCGAGCGGGTCTGCTACGAGCTGGTCAAGCGGCTGCGGCCGACGCTGAAGTACGAGGGGGTCGAGCCGCTGGTCCGCCAGATGAACGCCGACGTCGCGCAGTGCCGGGAGATCCTCAGCACGATCGTCCCGTCCTGACGTTGTTCCGGTGACCGTCCTCGGGGGAGTGGGGCGCCGGACGGTCTGGGCTCGCACCGACTGGGGCATCGTCATCGCCGGGCTGGGCCTGTCCACCGTCGGCGCGCTGCTCGTCTGGTCGGCGACGCGACACGAGTTCGGCTCCTCGTACCTGCTCAAGACCCTCGTCAACGTCGGGGTCGGTCTGGTCTGCTTCGTCCTCGTCACGCGGATCGACCACCGCACGTTGCGCGCGTGGGCGCCGTGGGTCTACCTCGCCTCGCTCGCCGGGCTGGTCCTCGTGCTCACACCGCTCGGCTCCACGGTCAACGGCTCGCGGTCGTGGATCCAGCTGCCCGGCGGGTTCTCGGTGCAGCCCTCGGAGTTCATGAAGGTCGCGCTCTGCGTCGGGCTGGCGATGATCCTCGCCGAGCGGCGGGACCGCGACCAGGCGCCGTCGGGCCGCGACCTCGCGCTGGCCGGTCTCGTGACGCTCGTGCCGGTGGGGTTGGTGATGCTCCAGCCGGACCTCGGCTCGGCTCTCGTACTCGTGGCGATGGCGTTCGGAGTGGTCGCCGTCGCGGGCGCGCCGAAGCGGCTGCTCCTTGCCGTGGCGGCCGTGGGCGTGGCGGCGGTGGTGGCGATGTTCACCACGCCGCTGCTCAGCGCGTACCAACGCGCCCGGCTCACGGCGTTCCTCGACCCGTCGGCCGACCCGGAGGGGATCGGGTACCAGACCCGTCAGGTCCGGATCGCGATCGGCCAGGGCGGCTGGTTCGGACAGGGGCTGTTCCAGGGCTCGCAGACACAGGGCGGCGCGATTCCATTTCAGCAGACCGACTTCGTGTTCTCCGTGGCGGGGGAGGAGTGGGGTTTCGTCGGCGCGGCGGGCGTCGTGGTGCTCGTCGTCTTCCTCATCCTGCGCACCCTGCTGGTCGGGTCGCGCAGCGACCCCTTCGGGCAGCTCGTATGCGTCGGGGTGGCGGTCTGGTTCGCGGTGCAGGCATTCGAGAACATCGGGATGAACCTCGGCATCATGCCGGTGACCGGACTGCCGCTGCCGTTCCTGTCCTACGGAGGGTCGTCGATGTTCGCCGCCTGGCTGGCCCTCGGCCTGGTCAACAACGTCCACCTCGCCCGACCGCGTTAACCCGCTGCGGCCCGTAATCCGAGCTCCGGGGCCAGCTCGACGAGGACGTCGCGCAGGTACCGGATGTTCGGGCTGGAGCCCATGCTGCGGCGCCAGGCGAGCGAGACCTCCCGCGTGGGAACCGGATCCCGAACCGGCAGCACTCGCACGGTGTCCGGCAGCTGCTCCCGCCCGAGGCGAGGGATCAGCGAGACGGCGGCGCCGTGGCCGACCAAGGAGATGTGCGAGCTCCATTCGGCGGCCCAAAAGGAGACTCGGGGCGGCCCGCCCAAGGCCACGAACATCCGGGACAGCCACTCGTGGCACACGCTCCCGACCGGCGCCGACGCAAAGACCTCGCCGACGAGATCGGCAGGGGTGACCGACGATCGACGCGCCAACGGGTGGTGGACCGGGACGAGGATGTCGGCGACGTCGACCCCGATCGGCGTCACCTCGACGTGCTCGGGGTGGGCCAGCACCGTGTCGCCCCACTGGTGGACCAGGGCCACGTCGACCTGCCCGGAGGCGACCGCCTCCATCCCGAGCGGCGGGTCCAGCTCGACAAGGCTGACCTCGAGGTCGTACCCGTCGGCCGCGATGAGCGAGAGGGTGGGCGCGACGAGGCCGCGAACCGCCGTCGAGAACGCCGCCACCCGTAACCGACCGCCGACGACCGACCCGGCCGAGTGCAGGTCGGACTCGATCTGCTCCATGCGATCGAGCAGGTCGGCGCCCTGGTCGGCCAGTCGCTCGCCGTGGTCGGTCAGCAGCACGCCGCGCCCGTACCGTTCCAGGACCGCCGAACCCGTCTGCCGCTCGAGCTTCTTGATCTGCTGGGACACGGCCGACGGC
>DASTNV010000336.1:0-11565 GCA_035762725.1 Lapillicoccus sp.
ACGAGTGGACGTACTCGGCCACTTCGTCGTCCGCTTCGGCCATCTCGTTGACGCCGCGCTCCCAGGCCCGCGCCGACTCGGGGAGGTCGCCCAGGGGGATGGTGACGTTGAACAGCGACTCCAGCTTGCTCAGCAACCCCAGCGTGGCCTTGGGTGAGGGTGAGCTCCCGGCGTAGTGGGGGATGGCGGCCCAGCAGCTGAACGACGGCAAGCCGGCCCGGTGGGCAGCGTCGGAGAGGACACCGACGATGCCGGTCGGGCCCTCGTAGGCACTGCTCTCGAGGTCCAGCCGGTGGATGACGTCCTCGTCGTCACTCGTCGCGGTGACGGGGATCGGGCGGGTATGCGGCACGTCGGCCAGCAGGGCGCCCAGGGTCACGAAGGTCGAGACCCCCAGCCGCTCGGCATACTCGAGTAGCTCGATGGTGAAGGCCCGCCACCGGGTCGACGGCTCGATCCCGTCGACGAGGACGACGTCACGAGACCCGAACCCGGTCTCCCGGGCGACGAGGATGCGGGTCGTCGGCCAGACGATCCGGCGCTGACTGTCCTCGCGGAGCACCTTGGGCCGGTTCACCTGGAAGTCGTAGTAGTCCTCCGGGTCGAGCGCCGCGATGGCCTCGGCGTCCCATACCGCGGAGAGGTGCTCGATGGCGGCGGAGGCCGCCTCCCCGGCGTCGTTCCACCCCTCGAACGCGGCGATGAGCACCGGGTCGCGGAGCGACGGCACATCCTCGAACTCGAGCAAGGAGCCTCCCTCGGGCCAGTGGTGCCGGCGGCGCCGGTGCTCCAGCCTATGCTGCCGACCTGGACCCCCGACCCGAGTCGCCCCGCGCCGCCCTAGACTTTCCGGTCGTGACCTCGACCGCGGCGACCCGGGTGCGGTTGCCCGCGGCGGTCCTCTGGGACATGGACGGGACGCTGATCGACAGCGAGCCGTACTGGATGGCCGAGGAGCACGCCCTCGTCGAGTCGTTCGGTGGCACCTGGACCGACGCCCACGCGCACGCTCTCGTCGGGAACCCGCTGGAGGTGTCGGCGCAGTACATCATCGACCACTCGCCGGTGGAGGCGACGGTTCCCGAGATCGTCGACACCCTCATGCATGGGGTCATGGACCGAATCCGCGACGAGGTCCCGTGGCGGCCGGGCGCTCTGGAGCTGCTCACCGGCCTCCACGACGTCGCTGTGCCCAACGCGCTGGTGACGATGTCCTGGCGGCCGTTGACCGACCTCGTGGTGTCCCTCGCGCCCTCTGGGCTGTTCGACGTCGTCGTTACCGGTGACGCGGTCGGCCACGGCAAGCCCCACCCCGAGCCGTACCTCACCGCCGCGCGCCTGCTCGGCGTGGAGGCCACGGACTGCGTGGCGATCGAGGACTCTCCCGCCGGCGTCGCGTCGGCGGTCGCCGCGGGAGTACCGACCATCGCGGTGCCGCACGTCGTGCCGGTTCCCCGGTTGGCGGGCGCCGTTCAGCTGCCGTCGTTGCGGGGGGTCGGGCCGACCGACCTGCTGCTCGCGGTGGCGGCGGCTCGCCCCGCGCGCCGCTGAGGAGTCGGCGCTACTCGTCGGCGGGGTCGACTCGGCCCGTCTCGGCTGGGTCGACGGCGAGGAGCGAGGCGTGCTCGGGTAGCGGTGGCGGGGTCCCTCCCCAGGCGGGGCAGATGGCCCGGTGCTCGCACCAGTCGCAGAGTCGCGACGGAGACGGCCGCCAGTCGCCGGTGGTCGCCGCCCGCTCGATGGCGGTCCACAGCGCCTTGACCTTGCGCTCGGTGGCGAGCAGGTCGGCCTCGTCGGGGGAGTAGCGCAACAGCTCGCGGTTGCCGAGGTAGACCAGCTGGAGCATGGTCGGGACGACGCCGCGCATCCGCCACAGCACGAGTGCATAGAACCGCATCTGGAACAGCGCCTTGGCCTCGAAGTACTCGGAGGGCGACCGCCCGGTCTTGTAGTCGACGACCCGCATGGCGCCGTTGGGCGCCACGTCGAGCCGGTCGACGTAGCCGCGCAGGGTCAGGCCACCCACGTCGGCCTCGACGTAGAGCTCGCGCTCGGCCGGCTCGAGGCGGGTGGGGTCCTCGAGGGTGAACCAGGTGTCGACCAGGGCCGCGGCGTCGGCGAACCAGGACGCCCGGTCGGGCGCGTCGAGCCCGTCGTCGGAGATGAGGGTCGCGAGCTCGGGCTCTTCCTCGACGAGGCGCTGCCACTCGGGGGCGAGCAGCTCGACGGCGCGTTCGGGCGTGCGATCCTCGGCCGGCAGGTCGAACAGCCGCTCCAGGACGGCGTGGACGAGGGTGCCGCGGGCCGCGGCCGGGCTGGGCGGTGTCGGCAGCTTGTCGATGACCCGGAACCGATAGAGCAGCGGGCAGGCCATGAAGTCCGACGCCCGGCTCGGCGAGAGCGCGGCGGTGCGCTGCGGCAGCGGCTCGCGGCGGCGCGGCGGCGCGGTCTGGACGGCGGTGCTCATGCCTCGGACTGTAGAACGTATGTCCGACTGGTCCGGGGAGGCGCGCCCGACGGTCCGGCGGACGGCCATGGCCACCCGTCGGTATGCGTCGCGCCAGCTCACCGTCCGATTCTCGCCGCCGCCTCGGACACGGTGTGGGCCCGGTCCACAGCCGGCACCCCTGGAGAGTCTCTCGACCGGGAGGTGTCAGCGCAGGGCCGTTTGGCTCGACTGCCAGCCGAATGGCCACGCGACCGCGGACGTCCCCCAAGGTCTGCGCAGACCTTGGTGTCAGCGAGCAGTCGGTGCCGGGTCTGCGCGGCGCCCGCAACGTCTGCGCACACGCCGGTGACCGAGAAGCATCAGTCCTCGGGCTGGTAGCCGAGGTTGGGACCGAGCCACCGCTCGGCCTCAGCGAGGGTCCAGCCCTTGCGCACCGCATACTCCTCGACCTGGTCCTGACCGAGCCGCCCGACGACGAAGTACTGCGACGACGGGTGGGAGAAGTACCAGCCGCTCACCGACGCGCCCGGCCACATGGCCATCGACTCGGTGAGCCGGATGCCGACCTTGCCCTCGACGTCGAGCAGCGACCAGAGGGTCTCCTTCTCGGTGTGGTCGGGGCAGGCGGGGTACCCGGGAGCCGGCCGGATGCCGACGTACTTCTCCGCGAGGATCTCCGTCGCCGAGAGGTGCTCGTCCGGCGCGTATCCCCACACGTCGCGGCGGACCCGCTCGTGCAGCCGCTCGGCGAACGCCTCCGCCAGCCGGTCGGCGAGCGACTCGAGGAGGATCGCGCTGTAGTCGTCGACGTTGGCCTTGAACTCGGCCACCTTCTCCGGGACCCCGAGGCCCGCGGTGACCGCGAACGCCCCCACGTGGTCACGCAACCCGGTGGTCGTCGGCGCCACGAAGTCGGAGAGCGCCCGGTTCGGCACGCCGTCGCGGTGCTGGCCCTGCTGTCGCAACGTATGCAGGGTCGCGAGCACCGCAGACCGGGTCTCGTCGGAGTAGACCTCGATGGCGTCACCGATCGAGTTCGCCGGGAACATCCCGAGGACACCGTCGGCCCGGAGCCACTTCTCGTCGGTCAGCCGGTCGAGCATCCGCTGCGCGTCCTCGTACAGCCGGCTCGCGGCCTCCCCGGTCGCAGGGTTGTTGAGGATGTCGGGGAACCGACCCTTCATCTCCCACGCGTTGAAGAAGGGTCCCCAGTCGATGTAGTCGCGCAGCTCGGCCAGCGGGTAGTCGTGGAAGGTGCGGACGAACTGGGTGATCTCGTGCCGCCGCACGCCGGTCTGCCGCTGCAGCAGCTCCTTCTCCTGCTGTGCGATGACGTGTGGGATGGGCGGCCGGTATGCGGCCCAGTCCACCGGAGTCGCGTTGGCCCGGGCGGTCTCCAGAGACACCAGCGGCCGCTCACTGCCCTTGGCGGCGTGGCGGGCCCGCAGTGCGTCGTAGTCGGTCCGGACCGTCTCCAAGAGCTTGGGGCGCAGCGAGTCGGAGAGCAACTGGGACACTACGGGTACCGACCGCGAGGCGTCCTTCACCCAGACCACCGGGCCGTGGTACCGCTCGTCGACCTTGACAGCGGTGTGCGCCCGTGACGTCGTCGCCCCGCCGATGAGCAGCGGGATCTCGAAGCCCTGCCGCTCCATCTCGGAGGCCATCGTCACCATCTCGTCGAGCGACGGTGTGATGAGACCGGAGAGCCCGATCACGTCGGCCTGCTCGGTTTTCGCGGTGTCGAGGATCTTCTGCGGCGGGACCATCACCCCGAGATCGACGACGTCGTAGTTGTTGCACTGGAGCACAACGCCGACGATGTTCTTGCCGATGTCGTGGACATCGCCCTTGACGGTCGCCATGACGATCTTGCCCTTGGCCCGGCTGGGCTCGTCGCCGTTGCCGGCCTTCTCCTCCTCGATGAACGGGACGAGGTAGGCCACGGCCTTCTTCATGACGCGTGCGCTCTTGACGACCTGCGGCAGGAACATCTTCCCCGAGCCGAACAGGTCGCCGACGACGTTCATGCCGTCCATCAGTGGGCCCTCGATGACCTCGATGGTCCGGCCGCCGCGGGCGACGATCTCCTGCCGGAGCTCCTCGGTGTCGCTCTCGGCGAACTCGTCGATGCCCTTGACCAACGCGTGCGTGATCCGCTCCGCGACCGGCAGCGACCGCCACTCCTGACCGGCGTTCGGGTCGGCTTCGTCGGCCGCGGTGTTGAACCGGTCGGCGATCTCGAGCAGCCGTTCGGTGGAGTCACTGCGGCGGTTGAGGATCACGTCCTCGATCCGCTCGCGCAGCTCCAGGTCGACCTGGTCGTAGACGACGAGCGCACCGGCGTTGACGATGCCCATGTCCATCCCGGCCTGGATGGCGTGGTAGAGGAACACCGCGTGGATCGCCTCGCGCACGGCATTGTTGCCGCGGAACGAGAAGCTGACATTGGAGACGCCGCCGGACACGAGAGCGTGGGGGAGGTTCTCCTTGATCCAGCGGGTCGCCTCGATGAAGTCGGTGCCGTAGGCGGCGTGCTCCTCGATGCCGGTGGCCACGGCGAACACGTTCGGGTCGATGATGACGTCCTCGGCGGGGAAGCCCACCTCGTCGACGAGGATGTCGTATGCGCGGCGCGAGATCACCTGTCGGCGTTGGAGATTGTCGGCCTGGCCCTCCTCGTCGAACGCCATGACGACAACCGCCGCGCCGTACTTGCGGCACAGCCGGGCGTGCTCGACGAACGCCTCGACGCCCTCCTTCATCGAGATGGAGTTGACGATCGGCTTGCCCTGCACGCACTTCAGGCCGGCCTCGATGACCTCCCACTTGGAGGAGTCGATCATCAGCGGCACGCGGGAGATGTCGGGCTCGCTGGCGACCAGCTTGACGAAGCGGTCCATCGCCTCGACGCCGTCGATCATGCCCTCGTCCATGTTGATGTCGATGACTTGCGCACCGGCCTCGACCTGCTGCCTCGCCACGTTGAGTGCCGTGGGGTAGTCGCCCTCCTTGATGAGCCGCCGGAACCGAGCGCTACCAGTGATGTTCGTGCGCTCGCCGACGTTGACGAAGAGCGAGTCCTCGGTGACGTTGAGAGGCTCCAGGCCGGAGAGCCGAAGCGCCGGAGCGATCTCGGCGGGGACGTGCGGAGCCTTGCCGTCGACGCCCTTGGCGAACATCGCGATGTGGTCGGGGGTCGTCCCGCAGCAGCCACCCACGATGTTGACGAGGCCGCTGCCGGCGAACTCCTCCATGATCGACGCCATCTGCTCGGGAGTCTCGTCGTACTCGCCGAAGGCGTTGGGCAGCCCCGCATTCGGATAGCAGGAGACGAAACAGTCGGCGATCCGGGCCATTTCCGCGAGGTACGGGCGAATCTCGTCGGCCCCCAACGCGCAGTTGAGTCCGACCGCGAGTGGGCGGGCGTGCCGGATGGAGTTGTAGAACGCCTCGGTGACCTGACCGGAGAGGGTGCGTCCGGAGGCGTCGGTGATGGTGCCCGACACGATGACCGGCCAGCGACGCGCATACTCCTCGAACAGCGTCTCGCAGGCGAAGATCGCCGCCTTGGCGTTGAGGGTGTCGAAGATCGTCTCGATGAGCAGCAGGTCGGCCCCGCCGTCGACGAGTCCGCGGGCTTGGTCGAGGTAGGCGGCAACCAGCTCCTCGTAGGTGATGTTGCGCTTGCCGGGGTCGTCGACGTCCGGCGAGATCGATGCCGTCGCATTGGTGGGGCCAAGAGCACCGGCGACATAGCGGGGGCGGTCGGGGGTGCGCTCGGTCATCGCGTCGCACTCGGCGCGGGCGAGTCGCGCGGCAGCGAGGTTCAGCTCGTAGGCGAGGTCGGCCATGTCGTAGTCGCGCAGGCTGATCGCGTTGGCGCTGAACGTGTTGGTCTCGACGAGGTCGGCGCCAGCGGCGAGGTACTCGCGGTGGATGCTCGCGATGACGTCGGGCGCCGTGAGGGAGAGCAGGTCGTTGTTGCCGCGCAGGTCGCTGGGCCAGTCGGCGAACCGGTCGCCGCGGAAGTCCTTCTCGGCCAGCCCGTGCCGCTGGATCATCGTGCCCATCGCGCCGTCGAGGACGAGGATTCGTTCGGCGAGGAGTGCGCGGAGCTCCTCGGTGGCGTCAGGGCGCAGGTTCTGGTCGGTCACGGTGGCCTTCGGGGTCGGGTCGGCGACCCCCCAGTATGAGGGCCGACCCACAGCGGACGCACGGAGGTATCACCATGCGATGACGTAGTGTCCTCGCATGACCGCCGGCCCCGGCAGATCGGCGCCCTACGGCTGGCGCCTCGGGGCGATCCGCGGCATCCCGGTCTATCTCGGCCGGTCCTGGCCGATCATCGCGATCATCGTCGTCCTCACCTTCGGCCCGAGCGTGCCGGCGCCGACGGGAGGCAGCGGCGGAGCGTTCGGGTATGCGGTCGCGGTCGCCTACGCGGTGCTCCTGCTGATCTCGGTGCTGGCCCACGAGGCCGGCCACGCTCTCGTCGCCCGCCGGTTCGGCTACCGCGTCGACCGGGTCGTCGCCGACTTGTGGGGCGGGCACACGATCTACGACAGCTCGACGTCCCGGCCGGGCGCCAGCGCGCTCATCTCGGTCTGCGGCCCGCTCGCCAACCTCGCCCTCGCCGCCGTCGGGTATGCGGCTGAGGCGGTGGCTCCGGGCGGAGTTGTGGGCCTCTTGCTGGTCGCGCTGTACCTGACCAACGCCTTCGTCGGGATCTTCAACCTGCTGCCCGGGCTGCCGCTCGACGGCGGGTACATCGTCCATGCGCTGGTGTGGAAGGTGACCGGCGACCGCAACCGCGCCCTGATCGTCGCCGGCTGGCTCGGCCGGGTCATCACCGTGGTCGTCATCCTGTGGCTGATCGGCCGACCGTTCCTGGCAGGCCTGGCCCCGTCGCTGTGGACCATCGTGTGGTGCGGCCTGATCGGGGCGTTCCTCTGGGTCGGTGCCACCAACGCGATCCGGACCGGACAGTCGCGGCGCAGCATCGAGCGGGTGCCGTTGAGCCAGGTGCTACGGCCAGCGGTCGTCGTCGGCGTCACCGACTCGGTGGCGGCGGTGCTGGCCGTGGTGGACCGCGCGGCATCAGGAGCGCGGGTCGACGGACCGGTTCGTGGGCCCGGGTCGATCCTGCGGCCGGACGCACCGGCCGGGTACGTCGCGCCGGTGGTCGTCGTGGTGGGCCGGGCCGGTGAGGCGTTGGGTATCGCCGACCTCGACGCCGCCCGGGCCATCGACCCTGCACGGCAGGGCCAGGTCACGGTCGAGGCCGTCGTGGGCCGGCAGCCCAACGGATGGGTGGTGGTCGTCGGCTCTGCGGACGGCGACGTCTCCGGACTGGTGAACGCCGTGGCGGCGGGCGGGTCGGCGGCGCCGCAGACCCTGCTAGCGGTGACCCCGGCCGGCCAGGTCCTCGGGACGGTGACCCTCGCCGACCTCTCGGCGGCGTTCTCGCGCTGACCAGGTTTTCCCCATGGGGCGGGCGTTTGTCCCGTCATCCACAGGCCGGAGGACGGGTCTGGCGTGGAGTCGGTCCGGGCTCTTGGCTTGCCTCATGGCGAGGAAACAGGCAGTGGCAGAGGCGGTTCCGGACGAGGTTCCGGAGGTGGTCGGTGTCAACGAGGTGCGGTTGGTCGGGCGGGTCAGCGGGACGCCGGAGTCCCGGGAGCTGCCGAGCGGCGACACCGTCGTCCAGCTCCGGGTGGTGGTGGGCCGACCACCGTCCGACCGCAAGACCCAGGTCGACACCATCGACGTGGCGTGCTGGACGCCGGGAGCGCGGCGGGCGGCGCTTCGGCAGCACGAGGGCGACATCGTCGAGGTGTCCGGGGCCCTGCGGCGGCGGTTCTACCGAGCGGGGGCGTCGACACAGAGCCGGTACGAGGTGGAGGCGGCCATGGTGCGGCGTCATCGCGACACCTGACCGAGACACCCGGGCGCCGGCTGGGCGTGCGTCGACCGTGATCTGCGGTTTGGCGCACGAGGAGGAGGGACCGCGGGACACTAGGCAGTAGCTCGCGCAGCAGGTTCTGCCGGTCTCGAGGGTTCGGAGGCCGCGTGTCGCACACACCGGGTTCGCCGTCGCCACGCTCCTTGGTGCTCAGCCGCTGGGTGGTCGGGACAGCGCTTGCCATCGTCCTCGTGGTCGCCATCTTCGCGACGCTTCGGGCGCAACGGTCGGGCGACGGATCTGGCTCGGCGGTCCGGCCCACCGCGACGCCGACCTCGGCGTCGACACCGCTCGTCTCATCGATACCGCCGCCGGCTCCGTCGGCGACTGTCCCCGGCGGGACCGGCGGGACTGGCGGTCCCACCGGCACCTCAGCGTCAACGATGCCGGAGGTGGACCTCGGGGTGGTCGCCCAGAACCGACTCGACGAGGGGCTGATCGCCTACAACCCGCCGCGGAGCGTGACGCAAAGCGAGGAGTTCAAGGTGACCGTCCGGCTCCAGCGCGGCGTCACGGTGACATCGTCGGCGCTGGCCACCCTGTCCGGGCCGGGCAGTCCGACCATCGAGAAGCTTCCCGTGGGTAGCCACATGACGGCCGCTCTGGACGGGCCGGGATTCGACGTCCGGCCCATCACCCCGTCACGCCTGCCCCTCGCGCCGAACGAGATCGCGGAGTTCTCGTGGGTCGTCTCGGCCAAGTCGCCAGGTGCCCTCACACTCACGCTCACGCTCGTGGCCGAGGTTCGGGGGGAACAGCTTCGGCAGCGATCCTATGAGCGGCTGATCACGGTGAATGTCATCCCTGACCCGGGGATGTGGTCGCGGGTGACGGGCTGGTCGGGATGGTCCGATGTCGCCTCCGGGGTGCTGGTCGCCCTTCTTGTCGCGGGGGTGACCTGGTTCCTGGCTGGCGGGCGGCGCCGTCGGCGCAGCGCTGCTGTCCAGGCGACCGCCGTGCCCACAGATCCGGCCGCGGTGCCGACGGCGCAGGCCGCCGTGCCCACAGATCCGGCCGCCGTGCCGACGGCTCGGCCCGAGCGGAGCGCGACGCCGTCGCCGTCCGGGGCGAGCACGAGCTCGGCGTCGACGACCTCGACGTCCAGTGCACCCACCCGGTCGAGCGCCTCGAACTCGCCCGACGTGGCGCCTGGCGGCCGATCCGACATCGCGGGCTCCGACGACAGCCGTCCGGACGTCTGAGCGGGCGTCCGCCGCCTGGTCAGGTGCTCAGTACGACGCGTGGTGTCAACCGCGTAGCGAACCTCACGCACAGCGAACCGTAGACTCGGCGCCCGTGGTCGGGTCGGGTGGAGAACAGACGGCTTCGGAAGCCGAGTCCGATGTCACCGCCCCGACCCGCGGGCACGCGCGGCGCGGACCGTTCGAGATCGGTGACCGGGTCCAGCTGACCGACCCGAAGGGTCGCCTCCACACGATCACCTTGGAGCGCGGGCGGGAGTTCCACACCCACGCCGGCCGGCTGGCCCACGACGACCTCATCGGAGCTCCGGACGGTTCCGTGGTCACCAACTCCGGCGGTACCGAGTACCTCGCGCTGCGACCGCTGCTGGCCGACTACGTCATGTCGATGCGGCGCGGCGCGGCCGTGGTCTACCCCAAGGACTCGGCCCAGATCGTCACGATGGCCGACATCTTCCCGGGGGCCCGGGTCGTGGAGGCTGGTGTCGGATCGGGCGCGCTGTCGATGTCGCTGCTCCGCGCGATCGGCGAGGACGGCGAGCTCGTCTCCTTCGAGCGCCGCGAGGACTTCGCCGACATCGCCCGCGGCAACGCCCGGGCGTTCTTCGGGCGTGAGCACCCCGCCTGGCGGGTCGTGGTGGGCGACCTCGTCGAGGCGCTTCCCGGCGCGGTCGAGCCGGGCAGCGTCGACCGCGTCGTCCTCGACATGCTCGCCCCCTGGGAGTGCCTCGACGCGGTGGCTGAGGCGATGCTGCCGGGCGGCGTGCTCATCTGTTACGTCGCGACGACGACCCAGCTGTCCCGGGTGGCCGAGGCGATCCGGGCGCACGGCGGGTTCACCGAGCCGAGCGCCTGGGAGTCCCTGGTCCGCGGCTGGCACCTCGAGGGCCTGGCCGTCCGACCCGAGCACCGGATGCACGGGCATACCGGCTTTCTCGTCACGAGCCGCCGGCTGGCCCCGGGGGTGACGCCGCCCGAGCGGACGCGGCGGCCCGCCAAGGGCTCGACGGCGGCAACCACCGACACCCCGAGCGATGCGTCCGGCGAGGGCGACTGGGACGCCGCCGACCTGGGCGAACGTCCAGTATCTGAGAAGAAGGTCCGACGCGTACGCCGGACTGTGACTGAAACCTCCAAGCAGTAGACAAAGCGGCGAGTTAGGGTCGAATCACGAGACCGACCCGAGAGCCGTCAGGAGGTGCCGAGATGTCAGACCTCACCCCCCGCGAGCCCGAGGACGTGCGCGCCCACTTCACCCCGTCCGACCCGTTCGACCAGGCCGCGCCAGAGGAGGTCTCCCGACAACGCGACCTCCTCCGCGACGAGGTGCGAGACCTTCGGGAACAGCTGCGCCACAGCCCGACTCGCGCCCGCGAGTTGGAGAACCGCGTGCTCCAGCTGCAGACCTCCCTCGCCACGCTCTCGACCCAGAACGAGCGGCTGGTGCGCACCCTCAAGGAGGCGCGCGAGCAGATCGTCACCCTCAAGTCGGAGGTCGACCGGCTGGCTCAGCCGCCCAGCGCGTACGGGCTGATCCTCGAGTCCTACGACGACGCCACGGTCGACATCCTCACCAGCGGACGAAAGATGCGGGTCGCCGTGAGCCCGACGGTCGACCCGGCCAGCCTCAGCGCCGGCCGCGAGGTCATGCTCAACGAGGCGCTCAACGTCGTCGCGACCTGCGGGTTCGAGCGGGTCGGCGAGGTCGTCATGGTCAAGGAGATCCTCGACGACGACCGCATCCTCGTCGTCGCCCACGCCGACGAGGAGCGGGTCTGCCGGCGCGCCGAGTCGCTGGAGGGCCAGCTGGTCCGGGTTGGCGACGCGCTGATGCTCGACTCCCGGTCCGGGTTCGTCTACGAGCGGATCCCCAAGGCCGAGGTCCAGGACCTCGTCCTCGAGGAGGTTCCGGACATCGCCTACGAGGACATCGGCGGCCTGTCCGGCCA
>DASTNV010000337.1:0-3658 GCA_035762725.1 Lapillicoccus sp.
GTGCTGGTCGGGGGCAAGAACATCTCCGAGGTCTGCGCCCTGCCGATCAACGAGGCGGCCGCGTTCCTCGCCGACGTCGACTTCTCGGTTCGGGAGCGGCAGATCGCCGAGCGGGTGATCAAGGAGATCGAGGCTCGGCTCGGCTTCCTCCTTGACGTGGGGCTCGACTACCTGTCGCTGGACCGTCCGGCCGGGACGCTGTCCGGTGGCGAGGCGCAGCGGATCCGGCTGGCGACGCAGATCGGGTCGGGGCTCGTGGGGGTTCTCTATGTCTTGGACGAGCCGTCGATCGGGCTGCACCAGCGCGACAACCACCGGCTCATCGAGACGCTGACCCGGCTGCGCGACCTCGGCAACACCCTCATCGTCGTCGAGCACGACGAGGACACCATCGCCACGTCCGACTGGGTCGTCGACATCGGTCCGGGAGCCGGGGAGCACGGCGGCCAGGTCGTCCACTCGGGGACCGTCGCGGGGCTGCTCGCACACCCCGACTCGATCACGGGGGAGTACCTCTCGGGCCGCCGCGAGATCCCGGTTCCGGCGGTCCGCCGGCCGCGTAACGGCAAGGCGGTCACCGTCGTCGGGGCGCGGGAGAACAACCTCCAGGACGTGACGGTCTCGTTTCCCCTAGGGACGCTGGTGGCGGTCACCGGGGTCTCAGGGTCGGGCAAGTCGAGCCTGGTCAACGAGATCCTCTACAACGTCCTCGCCAACAAGCTCAACGGCGCCCGGCACGTCCCGGGGCGGCACAAGACGGTGACCGGCTTGGAGTACCTCGACAAGGTCGTCCACGTCGACCAGGGCCCGATCGGGCGGACGCCGCGGTCCAACCCGGCCACGTACACCGGCGTCTTCGACAACATGCGCAAGCTGTTCGCCGACACGACCGAGGCGAAGATCCGCGGGTACCAGCCGGGCCGGTTCTCGTTCAACGTCAAGGGCGGCCGCTGCGACAACTGCTCTGGCGACGGCACCATCAAGATCGAGATGAACTTCCTGCCGGACGTCTACGTCCCGTGCGAGGTGTGCCACGGCGCCCGCTACAACCGGGAGACCCTCGAGGTCCACTTCAAGGGCAAGACCATCGCCGACGTCCTCGACATGCCGATCGAGGAGGCGGCCGAGTTCTTTGCGGCGGTACCCGCAATCTCGCGGCACCTGACGACGCTCAACGACGTGGGGCTCGGGTACGTCCGGCTCGGGCAGCCCGCGCCGACGCTCTCCGGCGGCGAGGCGCAGCGGGTCAAGCTGTCGACCGAGCTCCAGAAGCGGTCGACCGGCCGGACCATCTACGTCCTCGACGAGCCGACCACCGGCCTGCACTTCGAGGACATCCGCAAGCTGCTCGAGGTGCTCCAGGGGCTGGTCGACAAGGGCAACACCGTCATCGTCATCGAGCACAACCTCGACGTCATCAAGAGCGCCGACTGGATCGTCGACCTCGGCCCGGAGGGCGGCAAGCGCGGCGGTCTCGTCATCGCGGAGGGCACCCCCGAGGACGTCGCGACGATCGAGCACTCGTTCACCGGCCAGTTCCTCGCGCCGATCCTCGAGAAGGGCCGGTCGGGGAGGCCCGCGGCCCGGCCGAGTGTGGCGTCAGGTTCGCGCCGCCGCACCTCGACTGCCGCGCCGACCACGTCGACGGCGAAGACCCCGGCAAAGAAAGCCGCAACGACCCAGGCAGCCGCGACGAAGCGGACGGCAGCCACGACGAAGGCAGCGGCCACGAAAACGGCGGTGAAGGCCACCCCACGCAAGGCCGCGCCGCAGCGCAAGCCCGCCTGACGCATACCTCAGCTGGCGACTGGGCACCCCGGCACGATTGACAGGCACGAACCGAAATTTCGCGACGTTTGGCGCCTTTCGGCGCCTTGGTGCCTGTCGATCGGCCCGCCGGTCGCCTGCCCCGAGATGTCAGGCTGGGCCGATGCGAGAGGTGCTGGACCGGGCCATGGCGCTGTGGAGCGCGCGGATCGCCGAGGGCGAGGACGGCGTGGCGCAGTTCGCGACCGTGTATGCCGACCCCGTGTCGGTCAACGGCCAGGACATGCCGCTCGCCCGCCTCGTCGACCGGGCCCGCGCCCTGAGCGGCGTTGTCACGGACCGTCAGCACGCCGTCCACGACCTCGTCGAGGGCCCCGGCTACCTCGCCGTCGCGTTCGAGATCCGCGCCCGCCACACGGGTCCCTGGACGGCTCCGGACGGCACCGTCCGGGCGCCGACGGGCCGGGAAGTGGTGGTCCAGGGCCTGGACATCTTCCGGTTCGACGACGCCGGCCGGGTCCGTGCGCTCTGGGCGGTCAACGACCTCGGCGACGCGTTGGCCCGAGCTCAGTCCTCGCCGAGGTAGGCCTTGCGCACGTCGTCGCTCGCGAGCAGCTCCTTGCCGGTGCCGTCGAGGACGATGCTGCCGACCTCGAGGACGTAGCCCTTGTCGGCGAGCTTCAGCGCGGCCTGCGCGTTCTGCTCAACGAGGAGGATGGTCGTCCCCTGGGTCTGCAGGGTCCGGACCGTCGACATGATCCGCTTCATCATCAGCGGCGATAGCCCCATGGACGGCTCGTCGAGCATGAGCAGCTTGGGCCGGCTCATCATCGCCCGGCCCATGGCCAGCATCTGCTGCTCGCCGCCGGAGAACGTGCCGGCCGCCTGCTTCGAACGCTCGCCGAGGATGGGGAACAGGTCGTATGCCGCGTGCAGGTCGGAGCGGATCTGCGACTGGTCCTTGCGGGCGAACGCCCCGAGGACGAGGTTCTCCTCGACGGTCAGCCGCGGGAAGATCCGCCGGCCCTCGGGGGAGTGGGCGATCCCCAGCGCGACGATGTCGTGCGCCGCCACGCCGTGAATCGGCTTGCCCTGGAAGCTGATACTGCCGCTGCTCGGGCGGAGCAGGCCGGAGATGGTGCGCAGCGTGGTCGTCTTGCCGGCGCCGTTGGTGCCGATCAGGGTGACGACCTGGCCCTCGTCGACCGAGAAGCTGATCCCCTTGACCGCCTCGATCTTCCCGTAGGCCACGCGCAGGTCGCGGACCTCGAGCATCGCGCTCACCGGCGGTCTCCTTCGCCCTCGGTACGGCCCATGGTGTCGTGGGGGTAGTCGGTGGTGCGCGCCGCGTCCTCGGGATGCTCGGCGGGGAACCGCTTGTCCAGCTCCTCGAGCTCACGCTCGACCACGGCGGCCTCCTCGTCGTCCTCGTCACCGGTGCCGATGTAGGCCTCGATGACGCGCGGGTCGGACTGCACCTCTCCCGGCGTGCCCTGGACCAGCGTCTCCCCGCGGACCAGGCAGAGCACCCGGTCGCACAGCGTGAAGATGAACCGCATGTCGTGCTCGATGACGACGACGGCGATCCCGCTGTCGCGGATCTTGAAGATGAGATCCATCGCCTGACGGGTCTCCTGCGGGTTCATTCCCGCGGTCGGCTCGTCGAGGAGCAGCAGCTGGGGGTCCGTGGCCAGCGCCCGGGCGATCTCCAGGCGCCGCTGGTCGCCGTAGGGCATGTTCCGGGCGAGGAACTCGCTCGACTTGCCGAGGCCGACGTAGTCGAGCAGCTCCTGCGCGCGGGCTCGGGTCTCGGCCTCCTCGCGGCGGAACTTCGGTCCCCGGATGATCGAGGTGAACCCGGCGGCCGAGGTCCGGCAGTAGCGCCCGACCA
>DASTNV010000338.1:0-2447 GCA_035762725.1 Lapillicoccus sp.
TGCTCGCCGTGGACGACCCGGCTGTAGTCGATGCCCAGCTCGGGGTCGTCGACCAGCTGGCGCGACGCCCGGAAGGTCAGCACGAACGAGAAGGTCGGTGGTGCGATGACGTCCGGGTGGCCGAGCGCCTTGGCAGCCTCACGGTCGCGGTAGGCCGGGTTGGGGTCGCCGATCGCGTCGGCGAACTCCCGGATCTTCTCCAGGCCGACCTCGTAGGGCTCGGTCGGCGGGTAGGTCCGCCCGGCGTGGGACGGGTCGATCGGCATGCGCCGACCCTATGACCGGGTTATCGCGTCTCGCGGTGCAGGGTGTGCCGGCGGTCGCGCGGGCAGTACTTCTTGATCTCGAGACGGTCCGGGTCGTTGCGGCGGTTCTTGCGCGTGATGTAGTTGCGCTCCTTGCACTCGACGCACGCCAGCGTGATCTTCGGACGGATGTCGGTCTGCTTGGCCACGGTGGCTTCTCCCAGCCTTGTCGGTCGACCCTCGCGGGCCGGTGCAGTCGAGTCGCTGCGGGTGGTGCGGTGACGCGGTCGGCGTCGGTAGCGGAGGCCGGACTTGAACCGGCGACACAGCGATTATGAGCCGCTTGCTCTACCAGGCTGAGCTACTCCGCCGGGTCGGCCGCCGCCGCGCACCGGGGTGCGAGGCAGGCAGCCGTCCAGAGCCCCCTTACGGAATCGAACCGTAGACCTTCTCCTTACCATGGAGACGCTCTGCCGACTGAGCTAAGGGGGCGCGAGCCCGACGAGAATACATGCTCGCCGGGTGGCCCCGAAACCGCGCCCGACCGGCCGCCCGACTGGTCCGAACCGGGTGATGACGCCGCCGGCGCAACCTGGGACCTTGACCGAGCAGCCGGGCTTGGGAGGCGGACATGGCGGTCTGGAAGACGGACAGCGGGGTCGGGCAGGACCGGTCGCTCCTGCCGCGGTTCACCCGGGCGGGGATGCAGCAGGTGCCGAAGGACCGGCTGCCCGAGAGCGAGATGCTCCCGCAGACGGCCTACCAGATCGTGATGGACGAGGTGATGCTCGACGGCAACGCCCGCTTCAACCTGGCCACCTTCGTCACGACCTGGATGGACGAGGAGGCCGACCGGCTCTACGCGGCGACGTTCGACAAGAACATGATCGACAAGGACGAGTACCCGCAGACGGCCGAGATCGAGGCCCGCTGCGTGCGGATGCTCGCCGACCTGTGGCACGCCCCCGACGTCGCCGACAGCGTGGGTACGTCGACGACCGGGAGCTCCGAGGGGTGCATGCTCGCCGGCCTCGCGCTCAAGCGCCGCTGGCAGAACGCCCGGCGCGCGGCGGGCAAGGACACGGACCGGCCGAACATCGTGATGGGCGGCAACGTCCAGGTGGTCTGGGAGAAGTTCGCCAACTACTGGGAGGTCGAGCCGCGCTACGTGCCGCTGGAGGGGGACGTCTTCCACCTCACAGAGGACCGGCTCCTGGAGTACGTCGACGAGAACACGATCGGTGTCGTCGCCGTCCTCGGCTCGACCATGGACGGCAGCTACGAGCCGGTGGCGGCGATCTGCGCGAAGCTCGACGAGCTCGAGGCGAGCAGCGGGGTCTCGGTCCCGGTCCACGTCGACGCCGCCTCCGGCGGCTTCATCGCGCCCTTCGTGCAGCCCGACCTGGTCTGGGACTTCCGGCTGCCCCGAGTGGTGTCGATCCAGGCGTCCGGGCACAAGTTCGGGCTGGTCTACCCCGGCGTCGGCTGGGTCCTGTGGCGGGACACCGAGCACCTGCCCGAGGACCTCGTCTTCCACGTGAACTACCTCGGCGGCGACATGCCGACCTTCGCCCTGAACTTCTCGCGGCCCGGCGCGCAGGTGCTGCTCCAGTACTTCCAGTTCCTGCGCCTCGGCCGGGACGGCTACCGCCTGGTCCAGCAGGCCTGCCAGGACGTCGCGCTGCACATCGCCCGGCACCTGGAGAAGATGCCCGAGTTCGACGTGATCACCGACGGCAGCGACCTGCCGGTCGTCGCCTTCGCGGTCAACGCCGGCGTCACCAAGTACGACGTCTACGACGTGTCCCGCAAGCTCCGCGAGAGCGGGTGGCTGGTGCCCGCCTACACCATGCCGCCCAACCGCGAGGACCTCGCCGTGCTGCGGGTCGTCGTCCGCAACGGCTTCAGCCACGACATGGCCGACCTGTTCCTGCGCGACCTCGACGTGGCCGTCGAGTGGCTCGACGGCCTCAGCGGCCCGATGCCCCACGAGCAGCAGCCGAGCGGCTTCCACCACTGACCCCGCCCCACGAAGAAGGCCCCCGACCCGCGACTTCCCGGGTCAGGGGCCCTTCTCGGCTGGTGGCAGGTGAAGGATTCGAACCTTCGTAGGCTAAGCCGACGGATTTACAGTCCGCTCCCATTGGCCGCTCGGGCAACCTGCCTCGGGTGCTCCCGCCGGGCCGTTTGGCCCCGCGACAA
>DASTNV010000339.1:0-4618 GCA_035762725.1 Lapillicoccus sp.
ACGACCAGCTGCCGGCGGCGGTGGCCTTGTCGTCCGTGGGGATGCAGACCGGCATGCTCGCCGGGCCGGCCGTCGGCGGGGTGCTCCTCCACGCGGTAGGCACCTCGTGGTGCTACCTCATCGACGTCATCGGAATCGCCATCGCCACCGTGCTATTCGTGCGGATGCGCCGCTACCCGCCGGTCGAGGATGCCACCCCGCCGAGCCTGCGCGGCATCGGGGAAGGACTGACGTATGCGGTCCGTCGCCGCGACCTGCTCGGCACCTACATCATCGACATGGTCGCGATGCTCATGGCGATGCCAACGGTCATCTTCCCGGCGCTGGCGCAGGACGTCCTCGAGCGCCCCGAGCTGCTCGGCCTCCTCTACACCGCGGGAACCGTGGGCGCCCTGGTCTCGTCACTGACCTCGGGCTGGACCAGGCGGGTCCACCACCATGGGCGCGCGGTCGTGATCGCGGCGATGGCCTGGGGAGGAACGGTCGCGCTGGCCGGCCTCACCCTGAACCCCTGGCTAGTCCTGTTGTTCTTCACCCTGGCCGGCGCTGCCGACAACATCAGCGGCATCTTCCGCAGCGTCATCTGGCACCAGACCATCCCGGACTCGATGCGCGGACGGCTCGCCGGGATCGAGATGCTCTCCTACTCGCTCGGCCCGATCGGCGGGGAGATCCGGTCCGGCCTGGTGGCCGACAAGTTCGGCGTCCGCCAGGCGATCACCAGCGGCGGCATCCTCTGTGTACTCGGCGTCGCCGCGACCACCCTGTGGCTACGCGGGTTCTGGACCTACGACGACCGCACCGACCCCTACGCCGTTCACGAGCGCGAGGTCAGGGCGCGCCGAGCCCAGCAGCAGCCGGGCTGACGCGCATACCGGCTCAGTCCTCGCCGTCCTCCGACGCCGCCCCACGGGCGTTCCACTCGCGGTCCTCCGCGTCCCACTTCTCGGTGCGCTCGCGCGCCGACTGGAGGGCGTGGGCCGCCTCTTCCTCGGTGTCGTAGGGACCCATGACGTCCTGCGCCTGACCACGGTTGTCGTCGGTCTCGACCTGTCCGGTCGCCGTGTTGTACCAGTAGCTCACGGGGGCTCACCTGCTCTCGTCTCGGCCTCTCGGACGGCGTGCCTAGACTCCACCGTATGCCGGTCACGTTCGCAACCGTCGCGCCGCACGACGTCTCGCCGCGCCGTCCGGTTCCGACGGGGATCGCCCGGCCCGAGTACGTCGACCGGCCGCGGCCGCAGTCGTTCACCGGCTCGGAGGTCAAGGACGCCGACACCATTGCGCGGATGCGGGTCGCCGGCCGGATCGCGGCCCAGGCTATGGAGGCCGCCGCCGCCGTCATCGCACCCGGCGTCACCACCGACGAGATCGACGCCGTCGGGCACGAGTTCCTCCTCGACCACGGTGCGTACCCCTCCACCCTCGGCTACAAGGCCTTCCCGAAGTCGTTGTGCACCTCGGTCAACGAGGTCATCTGCCACGGCATCCCGGACTCGCGCCGGCTCGAGGACGGCGACATCGTCAACATCGACATCACCGCGTTCATCGGCGGCGTCCACGGCGACACCGACGCGACCTACCTCGTCGGCGACGTCGACGAGGAGTCGCAGATCCTCGTCGAGCGCACCCGCGAGGCGATGATGCGCGGCATCAAGGCCGCCCTGCCCGGCCGGCCGATCAACGTCATCGGCCGCGTCATCGAGTCGTATGCGCGTCGCTTCGGCTACGGCGTGGTCAAGGACTTCACCGGGCACGGGATCGGCACCGCCTTCCACAGCGGCCTGGTGATCCCCCACTACGACGCGGCACCCGCATACGGCAAGCTCATCGAGCCGGGCATGACCTTTACCGTCGAGCCGATGCTGAACCTCGGCACCGCCGACTGGGAGATGTGGGACGACGGGTGGACCGTCGTCACCGCCGACCGCAAACGGTCCGCGCAGTTCGAGCACACGATCCTCATCACCGAGGACGGGAACGAGATCCTCACCCTGCCGTGACGGCAGGCTGACCTGCCAGACTGCATCCACCACTCACCGACGAGTACGCGAAGGCAGGCGGACATGGCCAAGCACCACGTGGCCCTCGGGATCGACATCGGGGGCAGCGGAATCAAGGGCGCCGTCGTGAATCTCGAGAAGGGCGAGTTCACGACCAAGCGCAAGAAGATCCTCACGCCGAAGCCGGCCACCCCCGAAGCCGTCATCGAGGTCGTCGCCGAGCTGGTCGACCACTTCGAGGACGAGATCGAGGACGACACCGCCGTCGGCGTCACCGTCCCTGCCGTGGTCCAGCACGGAGTGGTCCTGTCCGCGGCGAACATCGACCCGACCTGGATCGAGTTCGAGGGCGAGAAGGCGTTGGAGAAGCGGCTGGGCCGCGACGTCTACCTGGTCAACGACGCCGACGCGGCCGGCTACGCCGAGCTGCACTACGGCGCGGGCATGGACGAGGACGGGCTCGTCATCCTCACGACGCTCGGGACCGGCATCGGCAGCGCGATCCTCTACCGCAACGTCCTGGTGCCCAACAGCGAGCTGGGTCACCTCGAGATCGACGGCAAGGACGCCGAGGACGAGGCGGCCTCGTCGGTCAAGGAAACCCTGGGGCTCACCTACGAGGAGTACATCCCGCGTCTGCAGCGCTACTACTCGGTGGTGGAGGCGCTGTTCTCCCCCGACCTGTTCGTCGTCGGCGGCGGCATCTCCAAGGAGGCGGACGAGTTCCTGCCGAAGCTGAAGCTGCGGACCCCGATCATCGCCGCCACACTGCAGAACCGGGCCGGGATCATCGGCGCGGCCCGGCTGGCCCACGAGGAGCGCGGCCGACACCGCGACTGACCGGAGACGTCAGAATCTCGTCGATCGTTCAACGACAAGGTCTTCCTATCCGGCTCGGCGTCTGGCCAGAATGGCGAATGACCCCGATTCAGGAAACGTTCAGGAAACCCCTCTCCCGACGCGCTCTCCTCGGTACCGCCGCCGGCGTCGCCCTGCTCCCGGTCGCGGTGTCCGGCGGTGCCGCACAGGCCCGTCGCCGTGTCGGACCCGCTCCGGAGACCGTCGCGCTCCCCACCGGGTTCCGTCCGGAGGGGATCGCCTCCGGCCCCGGGACGAGGTACTACGCCGGGTCCATGGCCAACGGCCGCATCGTCACGGGTGACCTGCTCGACGGTTCCCAATCGGTGCTCTTCCCCGCCTCGACCGGCCGGGCGATCCGCGGGCTCTACTACGACGACCGCAGCGGGCTGCTGTGGTTCGTGGGCAACGTGTCTACCGTCCAGTGGGTGTGGGCGATCAACGCCAGCACAGGTGCCCTGGTCTTCGGTCAGTTCGCACCGGGCGGCGGATTCCACAACGACCTCGTCGTGACCGACTCGTTCGTCTACGTCACAGACTCACGCGTCGACCGGCTCGTGCGCGTGCCACTGAATCCCGCGACGGGGCAGCCCATAGGCAACACCATCAGCTTCCTGCCTCTTGGCGGTACCTGGCCGGTCGGACCGCCTGGGACGACCAACGCCAACGGGATTCGTGAGCTGCCCGACGGTTCGCTGGTCCTCAACAACAGCCGGGTCGGAGGCCTGTGGCAGGTCAACCCGGCGACGGGTTCGGCCAGTGCCATCCCGGTGAGCGGCGGTCCAGGCATCATCGGCGGCGACGGCCTCGAGATCGACGGGACGACGCTCTACAACGTGCGGGGCAGTGGCCCGAACCAGGTGGCCGTCGTCGTGCTCCGCCCGTCCGGGTCCGGCTGGACCGCCAAGTGGGCCGGTGCCCGGACCGACGAGACGCTGGACGTTCCGTCGACGACGACGCTGGCCGGCGGCTGGCTGTGGGTCATCAACGCGCGGTTCGGCACCGTGCCGGACCCACTGCTGGCGTCCTACTGGATCACCCGGATCCCGGCGCGATAGGCGGGCTCGCTCAGTCTGGGGCGATGTCGGCGGTGCGGCCTCCCGCGAGGTCGTGCACGCTGAGGCCGTCACCGCCGTAGCCCTCGACGTGCCCGAGGTAGAGCCGACGGCCGGCCGTCGACAGCAGCGCGTCGTGGATCGGGACGATCTGACTCGGCGCCACGCGCCGGACGAACCCGATCGTCTCGGCGACCTTGGCCCAGGGCGCGTTGAGCGGCACCGCCAGCACGTCGACCGGTCCGGGCTCCCCGTCGTAGGCGTCGCCGGGGTGGAACAGCGTCGGCTCCCCGTCGGCCGCCAGGACGACGCCGACGTTGGTGCACCGTGGCACGCCGTCGTGGTTGACCGCGTGGAGGCGTCCCACCGGGCGGATCGTCGCCGCGCCCGCCCGGTGTGTCTCCCCCTCGACGAGAACGACGATGTCACTGCTCGAACCACTCAGCAGGTCGGCCGACTCGGGGTCGGCGTAGACCGCCGCCTGCCGGTTCGCGGCAAGCAGGGCCGGCAGTCGTTCCTCGTCGAGATGGTCGGCGTGCTGGTGCGTGACGATGATCGCGTCGAGGTCGCGCAGGTCCTCGAACCCGGTGGAGAACGAGCCGGGGTCGATGAGGACCCGCGAGTCGGCGATCTCGACGAACAGGCAGGCGTGACCGAGGTGCGTGACGCGCATGGCGACAAGGTACCGACCCGGCCCATCAC
>DASTNV010000340.1:0-13081 GCA_035762725.1 Lapillicoccus sp.
TCCTACTCGTCGTCGACCGGTTCCGCCGCCGCCGACGAGGTGGGTACCCCCCGCCCGGCCGCCTCGGAGGGCACCTTGGCCTCCGACGAGGCGCTCGCCGCGCTCCGGGAGAAGCTCACCGGCAACTGAGTCACCGGCTCGCCTGAAGAACGCCGAACGGCCCGGAACCCTTGCGGTTCCGGGCCGTTCGCATCCGTCCTGCCGGAGCCGACGCTCCCCCGACGAACGCCGGTATGCCTCAGGGCACCTGCGTGATCAGCTGCACCACGGGTAGACGAAGAGGCTGTTGTCCCCGGCTCGGTGGTCGGCGAGGACGACGCTCAGCGGCAGCGGGTCGGGCAGCGAGGCGACGTCGGTCCCGGCGCGCGGTGTGACGCCGACCGAAACCGCCGTGTCGATCGCCAGCCCGTTCTTGGCGACCGCCGAGAACAGCCCGGCCTCCTTGAGAACCTGCATGCCGGCCCGCATACAGTCGGTGTCCGGCTTGGCACTCGCCGAACCGGCGGGGACAAGGGCGAGGCCCAGGCCGAGGGCAGTCGCGGCCGCGGCGACGAGGGGTGTGCGCAAACGCATGGTCTCTCCTTCGGGGAACCGGGTCGCGCATCCCGTCGGCGAGATGCCCCGGTGCCCTCGATTCCGCCCGAACCGCGCGTCCGGATGCACGTCGATGTGTATGCGGCTATCGTTTCCGCCGCTGCGGCATTTGACGTGACTTAGTGACGAGGGAAATCGGCGTCTCTGGAGGGTTCATGGCAGGGCTACCCAGGCGGATGGCTTCGTGACGACCGCCGCCCAGAAGGATCGGGTGCGGGTCGGCCCACCTGAACCGGTCGGACCGCCGCCGAAGCGATCTGGCGTCGGCTGGCGTGAGTGGCTGCTGGCGGCGGCGCTGCTGCTGCCGAACCTGATCCTGCTCATCCTGTTCACCTACCGCCCGCTGCTGGACAACATCCGGCTGTCGTTCACCGACTGGAACATCTCGGCGCCGATCGCGAACTACATCGGCTTCGCCAACTACACCGAGTGGTTCACTCGCGAGGACACCCGAACCATCGTCGCCAACACGGTGATCTTCACCGTGGCCACCGTCGTGCTGTCGATGGGCCTGGGTCTGGCGCTCGCGCTGCTCCTCGACCGGCGGCTGCGCGGCCGGAACCTGGTGCGCTCTGCCGTGTTCGCGCCTTTCGTCATCTCCGGGGCGGCGGTCGGGGTCGCGTTCCAGTTCGTCTTCGACCCGAGCTTCGGGCTGGTCCGCGACCTGCTCGCGCGGATTGGCGTGGAGTCGCCGGACTTCTACCAGAACCAGAAGTGGGCGCTGTTCATGGTGACGGTCACCTACATCTGGAAGAACCTCGGGTACTCGTTCGTCATCTACCTCGCCGCCCTGCAGGGTCGCCGGGCCGACCTCGACGAGGCGGCCGAGATCGACGGGGCGTCGTCCTGGACGAAACTCACCCGGGTGCTGCTACCGCAGCTGCGGCCGACGACGTTCTTCCTCTCGATCACGGTGCTGCTCAGCTCGGTTCAGGTCTTCGACATCATCAACGTGATGACCCGGGGCGGCCCGGTCGGCATCGGGACGACCACCCTCGTCTACCAGGTCTACCAAGAGACCTTCGTCAACCTGCGGGCCGGCTACGGCGCGACCGTCGCGACGATCATGTTCCTCGTCCTCCTCGTCGTCACGGTCGTCCAGGTCCGGTTCATGGATCGGAACACGTCATGAGCCGCGCACGGGGCTGGACCGTCGCCGGGTACGTCGCGATGGTGCTCGTCACGCTCGTCATCGCCGTACCGCTGTTCTGGATCCTCATCACGTCGTTCAAGGAGCGGCAGGACATCTACGTCCGCCCGGCGCAGTGGTGGCCGAACCCCGCCACGACAGAGAACTACGTCGACGTGACCACCCGGATCGCGTTCTGGGACTACCTGCGCAACTCGTTCGTCATCACCGCTGCCACGGCGACGGCCAAGATCGTCCTCGGCGTCCTCAGCGCGTACGCGTTGTCGCTGCTGCGGTTCCCGGGGCGCAGCATCGTCTTCCTCGTCGTCATCGCTGCGCTGATGGTGCCGAACCAGATCACGGTGATCTCCAACTACGCGCTGGTGAGCCAGCTCGGCTGGAAGAACACCTACCAGGGCATCATCATCCCGCTGGCCGGCGTCGCCTTCGGCACCTTCCTGATGCGCAACCAGTTCCTCTCGCTGCCGGGCGAGATCATCGAGGCCGCCCGGCTCGACGGCACCGGCCCGATGAAGCTGCTCTGGCGGATCGTCATGCCGATGTCATGGCCGACGCTGGTCGCGTTCTCGCTGATCACCGTCGTCAACGAGTGGAACGAGTACCTCTGGCCGTTCCTCATGGCCGACGACGAGCGGGTCGCCCCGCTACCGGTCGGCCTCACCCTCCTGCAGAACAACGAGGGCCTCACCAACTGGGGTCCGGTCATGGCCGGCACCGTGCTGGCGATGCTGCCGATCCTCGTCCTCTTCCTGTTCCTCCAACGCCAGATGATCAAGGGCCTCACCGCAGGCGCCATCAAGAGCTGACCCACCGCATACGGAAGGCACACCATGAACGACATCTCACGTCAGGTAACTCGTCGGGGGTTCCTCGGGATGGCCGGCGGCGCCGCCGCCCTCGCCGGGCTGAGCGCCTGCGCCGGTACCGGCAGCCCAGGCACACCGCAGGCAAGCGGCGGTGGCGGCGGCAGCGCCAACACCATCGACTTCTGGAGCAACCACCCCGGCAACTCCAAGGACGTCGAGCAGAAGCTCATCACCGCCTTCCAGCAGGCGAACCCCGGGATCACCGTGAAGCTCACCGATGCCGGCAAGAACTACGAGGAGGTCGCGCAGAAGTTCAACGCGGCGCTCGCCGGCGGCAACCTTCCGGATGTCGTCGTGGCGTCCGACGTGACGTGGTTCAACTTCGCCCTGAACAAGCAGTTCGCTCCCCTGGACGACCTCCTGTCGGCCGCGGGGGTCAAGACCGACGACTACGTCGACTCCCTCTACAACGACTACAAGTTCAAGAACCAGCACTACGCACTGCCGTATGCGCGCTCGACGCCGCTCTTCTACTACAACAAGGACCTCTGGAAGGCGGCCGGCCTCGAGGATCGCGGCCCGAAGACCTGGCAGGAGCTCCAGGAGTGGGCGCCGAAGCTCAAGGCAGCGGCCGGCGCGGACAAGGCCGTGTTCGAGATGCCGGACGGGTCGAACTATCTCGACTGGTACTTCCAGAACATGGTCTGGGACTTCGGGGGCAACTACTCGAAGGAGTGGACGCCGACCTTCACCGACCCGAAGACGATCGCCGCGGGCCAGTTCCTCCAGGACTTCGCCAAGGCCGGCTTCGTCAAGTTCAACAAGACTCCGGAGGCCGACTTCGGAGCCGGGCTGGCTGCGTGCATCGTCCAGTCGACCGGCTCGCTGGGTGGGATCGCCAAGACCGCCAAGTTCCAGTTCGGCACTGCCTTCCTGCCCGGCGATGGCAACTGCCCGACCGGGGGCGCCGGAGTGGCCATCCCGGCCGGCATCTCCGACGAGCGGAAGAAGACCGCGCTGAAGTTCATCGAGTTCCTCACCAATGCCGACAACACGGTGACCTTCACCCAGGCCACCGGGTACATGCCGGTGCGGAAGTCGGCGCTCGACAACCCGTCGGAGAAGGAGTTCCTCGCGAAGAACCCCAACGCCAAGACGGCGGTCGACCAGCTGCCGAAGACGCGGTCGCAGGACTACGCGCGGGTGTTCGTCCCCGGTGGCGGTGCGCGGATCGGCAAGGCCCTCGACCAGGTGGCCCAGGGCGCCGACGTCACCCAGACCTTCACGTCGCTCAACAGCGAGACGCAGCAGGTCATCGACAGCCAGATCAAGGCCAAGCTCTGACCCATGGCAACGGTCTACTTCGACGAGGCGACGAGGACGTTCCCGGGCGGCCAGGCGCCGGCCGTCGACCACCTCACCCTCGACATCGAGGACGGTGAGTTCCTCGTCCTCGTCGGCCCCTCCGGCTGTGGCAAGTCCACGACGCTGCGGATGTTGGCCGGTCTCGAGCCGGTGAACGGCGGGCGCATCCTCATCGACGGCCACGACCAGAAGGGCGTGCGGTCGCGGGACCGGGACGTGGCGATGGTGTTCCAGAGCTACGCGCTGTACCCGAACATGACCGCCGCCCAGAACATGGGCTTCGCGCTGACCAACGCCAAGGTAGCGTCGTCCGAGGTCAAGGAGCGGGTCGCCGAGGCGGCCCGGATCCTCGAGCTCGAACCGTTCCTCGATCGCAAGCCCGGTGCCCTCTCGGGCGGGCAACGGCAGCGGGTGGCGATGGGCCGCGCGATCGTGCGGAACCCCAAGGTGTTCTGCATGGACGAGCCGCTGTCCAACCTCGACGCGAAGCTCCGGGTCAGTACCCGGTCGCAGATCGCGGGCCTGCAGCGCCGGCTCGGGATCACCACCGTATACGTGACCCACGACCAGGTCGAAGCCATGACGATGGGCCACCGGGTCGCCGTGCTTCGCGACGGTCGGCTCCAGCAGGTAGGCACGCCGGAGGAGCTCTACGACCGGCCGGTCAACACCTTCGTGGCGTCCTTCATCGGGTCGCCGGCGATCACGCTGGTCGAAGCGTCCGTCCGGGACGGCGCCGCGGAGGTCCACGGGACGCGGGTGCCACTGGACCGGAGCGTTGCCGCCCAGGCCGGTGAGAAGGTCCTCGTAGGCCTCCGGCCGGAGTCGTGGCATCTCGTCGACCCCGACACCGACAACGGGGTGGACCTCAAGGTCGAGCTCGTCGAGGCGCTCGGGTCGGAGTCCTTCATCTACGGGGTCCCGGTCGGCACCGACTGGGGCGAGGCCAGGGCGCCACAGCGCGTCACGGTCCACTCGGACAAGCGGGTCCGACCAGAGGTCGGAGAGGTGATCCGCGTTGTGCCGGAGTCCGCCGAGGCTCATGTCTTCGCCGCCGACAGCGGAGACCGGCTCGTTCCGGCCTGATCGTCAGCTCCGTGAGCACGCCGGAAGGCCGGTCCCGCCTGGGGTGGGCGGGACCGGCGGCTTGGGGTCAGCGCGGCACTGAGAGGACGGTGTACCGCTGAACGAGGGGGAGCTGGCGGTCGAAGGCGACCGTGGCGCGGACGTTCTCTCGACCCAGCGTCATCGGCTGCCGGGCTGCGATGAGAATGCGCGTAAGCCGTGAGGCCGGCGTGGTGTGGTTGGTGCTAGTCACGAGATGTCCTTTGCGTTTCGTATCCGTTTTCTGATGTCTCAAGGATCGCGTGCTGATGCGTTTGTTCCTGCCCACCGACCGGCGGATGAGGTGGCTGAAGCCACTGTGGGGTTGCCCCCAACATCCGCGCGTGGAATGTCGGCGGAAAATGCAGTCGCAAATGCGGTTCAGGACACTGGCGCGACATGTACCAACGCGGCCGTCGTGGCCAGAACTGCTGTGGCCAGGGCGAACTCGGCCCCCACGGCCACGGCGAACACCCGAATGCTCTGGTCGGATGCCGACTCGTCGATCTCCGTCACCGGACGGTGGGCGAGGCGGGACGCATACTGTCGGCCGACGTTGCCGAGGAGGAGCATGACGCCGAAGACGACGATCTTCACGGCGAGGACCAGACCGTAGGTGGACCCGGCCAGGGCGCCGAACGAGCCGGCGATGGCCAAGGCATGCAGCGCCCCGGTGACCACGAGAGTGACGACGCAGACAATGGCGACGATCGAGAACCGGGGTAGCACGTCGTGGAGCACCTCGAGGTGCGTGCTGGGCACGAGGATGGCGGCCAGGGCGAGCAGCCCGCCCAACCAGGCAGCGGTCGCCCCGAGGTGGCCGGTCGTCGCCACGACCTTGACGACCAGCCAGGGGTCCTGCCAGGCGTCGGAGCCGATGACGAAGGTCTCGGCGAGGGCGAACTGCCAGATGGTGATGGGGACCCGGCGGCGGCGGGCGTCGCCGAGCATCTCCCAGGCGAACCCCACTCCGACGGCCAGCACCGCAAGGCGGGCCAGCGCTGCCGCGCCGGTCCGTCCGGAGAAGGCGTCGCTGAACGAGCCGCCCGCGTCGAAGACGACGGTCGCCACGGTGGCGACAGCGAGCAGCAGGCTGCCACCGTAGAACAACCGGATGAAGACCCACTCCACGCTGATCCGCGGCCACAGCCAGGCGAGGAAGAAGGTCGTGCCGACGACGAGGACGAAGCCGAGGTACCCGAGCAGTCGGGACACGCTCGTCAGCAGCGGGAACAGGTCCTGCGTCTCGCCGGACGCCGTCGCGACGGTGAGGAGGGCGGTCACGATCCGCCCGGGTCGGGCAGGTCGAGCTGGGCGACGACCGTCGAGCGACTGAGTGACAGGGTCGTCGTCGACCACACGCGGCCCTGCTGCCGACCACACAGCTGGTCTGTGGCGGCCAGGTCCGAGCAGACCAGGTTGCGGACCGTCCCGCCGGACACCTCGACGACGACCGGGGGGTCACCGACGCCCGGATCCGGCTGGGTAAGCGGCGGGAGAACGACCAGGACCCGCCCGGCTGGGGCCGGTTGGCTGCGGCTGGAGGCGCCGGTCAGGCGGTAACGCATGGTGATCTCGCTGGCCGGTGCGGGCAGCTCGAGCCGGTCGCCGACGGACGTCAGCGGCGCGACCGGTGTGTCACTGACGACAAGGCCGCCGGCGTCCGCCTGGAACCCGCTCAACGACGGGGTGACGCCCGCCATCCCCGGAACGCTGGCCTGCGGCAGGGCCAGCGACAGCGCCCGCACCGGGGCCGCGGTCCGCACCCGCTCGACGACCTCGAGGGCCCCGGTCGCATCCGGCTGCGCGACGACGTGCACTCCGGGTTCGGTCAGCCCCGGACCCGCGGTGGCGACCGACCCGGGCAGGCTCTCCGTGGGCGTTGCGGTCGGGCCGGTCGAGGGAGTGGTGGTGGCCGGTGCGGCCTGTTCCGGCCGGGGTTCCGGCGACCGTTGAGCCGCCCACACCGCGCCGGCAGCGAAGACCACCGCGGCCACGAGTCCCGCGGAGCGCTGCAGGACCGCGGAACGCGACACGCAGTTCACCCCCCAAAACGAAGCGGTATGCCCGTTATGCCGGGCTCCCGTCGTTTCTCGTCGACGTCACGAATGGCGCTCTTGGTGATCATGCCTCATCCTCGGATTGCGAACCACCGCAGCGATTCCAGATATGCAAGGTGCAATTGTCGGTATGCCCGAAAATTGCTCGGGGCATTCTCGGGAGGAGAACCATGTCGTATTTCCGCCGTCGTCGAGGCGTCGTCGTCGCGCTCGCTCTCGCCCTGGGGGTGCTCGTCGCGCCGGTCACGGCCGGGGGCGCACAGGCGGCGGACGCTACCGGGACGGTCTACGTCGTGCAGGGGGTGGCCGGCACCGCGATGACGATCAGCGTCGACGGCAAGGCGGTCGCCACCGCGGCCGCGGCCAAGACGATCGTCGGACCGTTGTCGCTCACCGCCGGTGACCACACAGTGGCGGCGCAGAGCACCACGGGCGGCGAGAGCGTCTCCGCGACGGTCGCCGTGCCGGCCGGCGGGAACCTCGATGCGGTCGTGCACCGCCAGGTCGACCCCTCGAAGCCCCCGGTCGTCACGACCTTCCCCAACGACCTCAGCGCGGTCGCCGCCGGAAGCGGCCGTCTGGTCGTCGCCCACACCGCGGCGGTGGGACCGGCCGACGTACGAGTCGACCAGAAGGTGCTCTTCGCCAACATCGCCAACGGCGAGGCGCTCACCGTGACTGTCTCGGCCGGGAAGTACAGCGTCGACATCGTGCCGGCGGCGTCATCCGGGCCGGTGGTGTTCGGTCCGGCCGACGTCCCCGTGGCGGCGACGGCTCTGACCCGGGTCTTCGCCATCGGCGTGGCCGCGACGAGCTCGATGGACGCCGTCGTCCAGGTGCTCCCGTTGTCCGCTCGGGGAGCGGGCACCGCGCCCAGCACGGTCAACGCCGGGGACGGCGGGCAGGGGGCCGAGCTGACCGCCGCCGAGCGGCCCGACGCCCCCACCCCCATCGCTCCAGTCCTCCTCATCCTCGCGGCTGTCGCCGTCGCGGTCTCCTGGTGGCGGCTCGGCCGTAGCCGCCGAATCGCGCCGGACGACGAGTCCCGCTGAGCCGGCCGGAGGGCGCCAGAACCGCTCGGACCGCCGGTGTGGGCGTCGTCGTGGCGCTTCTCGGGGCCTGTGGGGCGGCGGGGCCTGGTGGGGCGGGCGCAACCGGCGCGACCGGCATACCCGAGGTCGCCTCCCCGACCCGGGTGACCGGACCGCTCGCCGTATCCACCCCGGTACCGCCGGCTGCGGGGGCCGGCGAGGCGGTGGCCCCGACCACCGCCCCCCTGGCGCGCGAGGGTCAGCCGGGTCCGACCCAGCGGCATCCGTTCGTGCCCACTCGACTGACCCTGGCGACGCGGGACGCGGCCCCCGCGACGACGTCTGTGGAGACGATCGACACCAGCCCGACCGGTGAGCTCACCCTGCCTCGGGACGCCGGCCGGGTCGGTTGGTGGCAGAGCGGAGCCCTGGCCGGCGACGCGTACGGATCGGTCGTGCTGGCCGGTCACCTCGACTCCCGCGACACGGGCCTGGGTTTCTTCGTTCGGCTGCTCACGGTGGGCCCGGACGACGAGGTCGTCCTCGACGGGGGCGGTTACCAGCAGCGGTACCGCGTGCTCGCCACCCGCAACATCCCGAAGGCCAGCCTGGCCACGGGGACGGACACGTTCTCCCAGAGCGTCCCTGGCCGGCTCGTGCTGCTCACCTGTACCGGGCCGTTCGATCCGGTGACACACTATCCGGACAACCTCGTGGTCATCGCGGAACCGGTGGGCGTTCCCACGACCGTGCCGTGACGACGGTCAGCCGTGGCCGAGCATCCCGCCGCCGTTGACCTGGAGGATCTGTCCGATCGTCCAGCCGCCGCCGTCGGAGGCGAGGTAGGCGACCGCCTCGGCGACCTCGTTCGGAGTACCGGCGCGGTTCCTCGGGATCAGCCGCAGCCGGCTCGCCTCGAGCCCGGGGTTGTCCTTGAGCCGCTGCTCCCAGAACTCGGTGTCCGGGACGAACCCCGGCGCCACGGCGTTGACGGTGACGCCCTCGCCGGCGACCCGACGAACCCGACGACCGCTCGGCCGATGCCGGTCCCGCCTCCGGTGACGACGACGCGGTGGGCCATGGCTACCTCCTGGGCTCGGGTCCAACGGCCTAGTCTGTCGACGTGCTCGACGTCGGTCTCACCGGGGGGATCGGTTCGGGCAAGTCCACCGTGGCCCGGCTCCTTCGCGACCTCGGTGCCGCGGTCATCGACGCGGACGTCGTCGCCCGCGAGGTCGTCGAACCGGGCACGCCCACGCTGAGCGCGATCGCGGAGCGGTTCGGCGCTCGCCTCATCGGAGCGGACGGCGCCCTCGACCGGGCGGGACTGGCGGCCATCGTCTTCCCCGACCCGACCGCCCTGGCCGAGCTCGACCGGATCACCGGACCCGCGATCGCCGCTCGAGTCGAGGAACTGCGGGCCGCCGGCGACGTACAGGCGATCTCGGTGTACGACATGCCGCTGCTCGTCGAGCGTCGGCTCTGGCCGCGCGAGCACCTCACCGTCGTCGTCGGCGCCGCCGAGGACACCCGGGTCCGCCGGCTCGTCGAGGAGCGCGGGCTCGACGAGGCCGACGCGCGGCACCGGATCGCCCGGCAGGCCACCGACGCCCAACGCCGGGCAGCCGCCGACGCGTGGATCGACAACGACGGCGACATCGAGGCGACCGAGGCGCAGGTCCGCGACCTCTGGTGGAACCGGCTGGTCCCCTTCAACGCGAACCTGCTCGCCGGGGTCCGCAGCCGGCCGGCCGGGCTGGCCGTCGTCGACCCCGACCCGGAGTGGCCGGCGCAGGCCGCGCGGTTGGCGGCGAGGATCGCCGATGCGCTCGGGGACCGGGGCATCGTCGTGGAGCACATCGGGTCGACCAGCGTGCCCGGGCTGCCGGCCAAGGACGTCATCGACCTGCAGGTCGGCGTGCTGTCGCTCGACGTCGCGGACGAGCCGGAGTTCGTCGCCGACCTGGCCCAGCGTGGGTTCCTCCGGGTCGACGACGTGACCCAGGACAGCCCGCACCCGGTCGACGCCGACCCGGGCCGCTGGGCGAAGCGGTTCCACGCGTCGACGGACCCCGGGCGGGTGGCCAACGTCCACGTCCGAGCCGTGGGCTCGCCGGGCTGGGAGTTCGCGCTCCAGTTCCGCGACTGGCTCCGGGCGAACCCTCAAGACCGCGACCGGTATGCGTCGTTGAAGCGGGCGCTGGCGGCGGGCGCTCCCGGCGTGGAGGCCTACGCGGAGGCCAAGGAGCCGTGGTTCGCCGACGCATACCCCGAAGTCCTGAGCTGGGTCCGCTCGCGCCCCGGCCACTAGCCGCCCAGCCCGACTCCCCGCCGCATGCCGACTTCTCCGCACGTGCGGAGGACTATTCCGACATTTCGGAATTCGGCCGTCCATTCCTCATCACGTGCGGAGAAGTCGGCGCGGGAAGCCGGGTCGAGAACGAGACGGTAACCGTCCACTGAACCGGCGTCAGCGGACCGCCGTGACGGTGATCTCGACGAGCATCGGCGGGAACGCCAGCCGTCGGACCTCGGCGAGGATCCCGCCGACCGGGACGTTGCCGACGGCCGCGAACCGGCCGACCAGCTCGCCGGACGCCGGGAGGTAGGCGTCGATGTCGGTGGTGTGGACGTTGTACGTGACGACGTCGGCCAGGGTCATGCCGGCCTCGGCCAGAACCGCCTCGACGTTGTAGACCGCCTGGGCGATCTGCTTGGCCATGTCGCCGTCGTGGACCGGGTTGCCGTCGGCGTCGACCGAACCCTGGCCGGCGACGTAGACGACGGTGCGGGCGTCGTGGACCTCGGCGCCCTGAGCGAAGCCGAAGGCCTCCTGCCAGGTCCAGGGGGCGAGCGTGGTGCGGGTCATGATGGTCTCCTTCGCGAGTGGTTCGGGCTGGTACGAGAAGGAAACCGAGCCGCACCTACCGCCGGCTGACCGGTGACTTACCGGATCCGGACGCTGAGTTGACCTCACATTAGGTAAGGCTTACCTTACTGAGATGACCGCACTGGCCACCGTCTCCGTGACGCTGGGGTACCACGGTCACGCCGTCGTCCACGAGGCGACCATCACTCTCGCACCGGGCACGGTCACCGCCCTGGTCGGCCCGAACGGCAGCGGCAAGTCCACGCTCCTCCGGGCTCTCGCCCGGCTGCACGCGCCGGACGAGGGGGAGATCCGGTTCGCCGACGGCGGCTCGGTGTGGGCGCTCAGCGCGAAGGAGTTCGCCCGCGAGGTCACCCTGCTGACCCAGGACCGGCCCACCCCGCTCGGCGTCACCGTGACCGACGTTGTGGGATACGGCCGACATCCGCACCGCCGCACAGGCTGGTCGTCGCTCGGCGGCGAGCGGGATGCCGACGGTGCCCGCGCGGTCGCCCGGGCCATGGAGCTCACCGGCGTGACGGCGATGGCCGACCGTCCGGTCGACGAGCTCTCCGGCGGTGAGCGGCAGCGGGTCTGGCTGGCCTCCTGCCTGGCCCAGGACACCGGGGTCCTCCTCCTCGACGAGCCGACTAACCACCTCGACCTGCGCTACCAGGCGGAGCTGCTCGACCTCGTCGAGGACCTCGCCCACGAGCACGGCGTGGCCGTCGGCGTCGTCCTCCACGACCTCAACCACGCGGCCTCGGTCGCCGACCACGTCGTCCTCCTCCAGGCCGGCCGCGTCATCGCGTCCGGACCGGCCACGGAGGTACTGACCGAGGCCCGGCTCAGCGCCGCATACGGGCTGCCGGTCCAGGTCTGGACCGACGCGGACGGGACCCTCCACACCCGGCCGGTCCGCCGTCGGAGGTTCGCCACGGCGTCCTGACCCGGCCGCGCCCATACCCGCCCTCATCAACCACTGACCGAAGGGTTCATCCCGCCATGTCCGCTTTCCCCACCCGCCGCGCCGTCCTGGCGCTTCCCGCCCTCGCCGGCCTCGTCGCCCTGACCGCCTGCGGGACGACCGAGGCGCCGGCGGGCAGCCAGCCGAGCACCGCCGCGGCGGCCGGCCCGGTCACCGTGACCGACGCCCGCGGGAAGACAGTCACGCTCCCCGCACCGGCCACCCGCGTGGTGGCCACCGAGTGGTCCGAGGCCGAGCAGCTGGTCACGCTCGGCGTCGCTCCGGTCGGTGTCGCCGACCCGAAGGGGTATGCGACGTGGGCCTCCGCGGAGAAGCTCCCCGCCACGGTCGCCGACGTCGGGACCCGGACCGAACCGAGCGTGGACGCCATCGTCGCGCTCAAGCCGGACCTCGTGGTCGTCGAGAAGGGCACCGCGACCGAGTCGCTGCTGCCCCAGCTCGAGCAGTACGTCCCGGCCATCGTCACGACCGGCTCGGACGCCACGAAGAACATGCAGCGGCTCCGCGACGACTTCACGATGATCGCGACCGCCACCGGTACCACGGCCAAGGCCACCACAGCGCTGGCCGAGATGGACAAGACCATCGCCGACGCCAAGACCGCGGTCGCCGCCAAGGGCAAGGCCGGTACCCCGCTGGTGGTGACCTTCGCCTACGAGCAGGGCGGCGCCCCGGCGATCCGGGTCAGCGGCAGGGGCTCGCTGGTCCAGGACCTCGGAGAGGGCATCGGCCTGACCACCGCCTGGACGGGCGAGGTCGACAAGGAGTGGGGCCTCGGGGTCACCGACGTCGAGGGGCTCAAGGCGTTGACCGACCCGAACACCCAGTTCCTCTACTTCGCCTCCGACGGTACCGACCTGTTCAAGACCACGCTCGCCAACAACCCGATCTGGACCCAGCTGCCCTTCGTCACGGCCGGAAACGTCGCGAAGCTGCCGGACGCGGTCTGGGCCTACGGCGGTCCGGCGTCGGCCGAGCAGTTCGTCCGCGTCCTGGTCGACCGGCTCACCGGCGCCTGAGCACGGTGGCGGGTACGACGGTCCTCGCGACCCCGACCGCGGTCGACGCACCGCGGCCAGGGCGTCGGGTCAGCGCCGCCGGCGTGCTGGCCGTG
>DASTNV010000341.1:0-20275 GCA_035762725.1 Lapillicoccus sp.
GGTAGGCGTCACCGCCTGACCGCCGTCGCACGTTCATGTCGCACGTTCATGTCGCACCTCATATCGCGCTTGGTGCTGCCGGGACAGCGCTTGGCGCGACCTGACCTGCGACCTGAGCAAAGGGGGGCGGGCGGTCCAACGCCAGATCGTCACCACCGCTGAGCGTCCGAGCACCCCCGCTCTTAATCGACCAGGCTGATCGCGGTGCCGTCTCCCGCTGAAGGCCACGGCACCTCGGCCGGACTTTCAGAGTGCGCGTCAGGGTGCGTTTGGTGTCGTCCAGACAGCACCAAACGCACTATGACGCGCACTCTGACAGTCCGGCGCCCAGGCTCCTCCGGGGAAGGGGCAGCGGCAGGAACGGGTTGGAAGCGCAACCCGCCGGTCTGGGACAATCGCTGGCCATGACCACCTCCACACCCGCCCGCGGTGCCACCACGGCACCCCAGATCCCCGAGAGGCCGTCCGTGGACGGTCTGGAGGAGAAGTGGGCGCAGGTATGGAAGGAGCAGGGGACCTACACCTTCAACCGGGAGCGGGCGCTCTCCGGCCCGCGTGAGCAGATCTGGGCCATCGACACGCCGCCGCCCACCGCGAGCGGGTCCCTCCACATCGGCCACATCTTCGGGTACACCGAGGCCGACTGCATCGCCCGCTACAAGCGGATGGCCGGCCTCGAGGTGTTCTACCCGATCGGCTGGGACGACAACGGTCTCCCCACCGAACGCCGCGTGCAGAACTACTACGGCGTGCGCGGCGACGCGACGCTGCACTACGACCCCGACTTCGTGCCACCCCACGAAGGTGGCGCCTCCGACAAGGCCGCCGACCAAGTGCTGGTGAGCCGGCGCAACTTCAACGAGCTGTGCGAGACCCTCACCGTCAAGGACGAGGTGCTCTTCGAGGACACCTTCCGTCGGCTCGGCCTCGCCTACGACTGGAACGTCAGCTACCGCACCATCGACGACCGGTCCCGCGCCGTCAGCCAGGCCTTCTTCCTGCGCAACCTCGGCCGCGGCGAGGCGTACCAGGCCGAGGCGCCCGGCCTCTGGGACGTGACCTTCCAGACCGCTGTCGCGCAGGCCGAGCTCGAGGCGCGCGACTACCCCGGCGCATACCACCGCGTCGCCTTCCACCAACCGGACGGCACACCGGTGTTCATCGAGACCACCAGGCCCGAGCTGCTGCCCGCCTGCGTCGCACTCATCGCCCACCCCGATGACGAGCGGTATGCAGCGATCTTCGGCACCACGGTCACCTCACCAGTGTTTGGGGTCGAGGTGCCGGTGCTCGCGCACCCGCTGGCTGAGATGGACAAGGGGGCCGGCATCGCCATGTGCTGCACCTTTGGCGACCTCACCGACGTGCAGTGGTGGCGCGAGCTGCAGCTGCCGACCCGCTCGGTCGTGACCCGCGACGGGCGGATCCAGGCCGAGACGCCCGCGTGGCTCACCGACGGCAAGGGACGCGATACCTTCGCCGAGATGGCCACCAAGACCATCTTCTCGGCGCGTACGGCGGTGGTCGAGGCCCTACGTGAGTCGGGCGACCTCTCCGGCGATCCCGTTCCCACGCAACGGAAAGCGAACTTCTACGAGAAGGGTGACCGCCCCCTCGAGATCGTCACATCACGGCAGTGGTACATCCGCAACGGCGGCCGCGACCAGGCCATCCGCGACCAGTTCGTCGAGCGCGGGCGGGAGCTCGACTTCCACCCGGGATTCATGCGGTCCCGCTACCAGAACTGGGTGGAGGGCCTCAACGGCGACTGGCTGATCAGCCGGCAGCGGTTCATGGGCGTGCCGATTCCCGTGTGGTACCCCGTGACCGACGCGGGCGAGGTGGACTACGACCAGCCGATCCTGCCGTCCGAGGACGCACTGCCGGTCGACCCGGCCGCCGAGCCGCCCGCGGGCTACGACGAGGACCAGCGCGACCAGCCGGGCGGGTTCCACGGCGACCCCGACGTCATGGACACCTGGGCCACCTCGTCGCTGACGCCGTACATCGCCGGCGGCTGGCAGTCCGATCCGGAGCTGTTCGCCGCGATCTTCCCGATGGACCAGCGGCCGCAGGGCCACGACATCATCCGCACCTGGCTGTTCTCCACGGTGGTGCGCGCGCACTACGAGTTCGACTCGCTCCCCTGGCGCCACGCGACGCTCAACGGCTGGATCCTCGACCCGGACCGCAAGAAGATGAGCAAGTCCAAGGGCAACGCCACGACGCCGATCGAGATGCTCCAGGAGCACGGCAGCGACGGCGTGCGCTACTGGGCCGCCTCGGCGCGGCTCGGGATCGATGCCGCCCTCGACACCGCTCAGATGAAGGTCGGCCGGCGCCTGGCCATCAAGGTGCTCAACGCCAGCCGGTTCGCCCTGTCCTTCGGCGACGTCGGTGAGGCGCTCGACAACCGCGCCCTCGCCGCGCTCGTCACCGAGCCGCTGGACCGGTCCATGCTGGCCAGCCTCGGTGAGGTCGTGGACCTCGCGACCGCCGCCAACGAGTCGCTCGACTACACCCGGGCGCTCGAGGTGACCGAGTCCTTCTTCTGGGCGTTCTGCGACGACTACCTCGAGCTGGTGAAGGACCGCGCCTACGGCACGTCCGACGAGAACGACCCCGGGGCCGTGTCGGCCCGCGCCGCCCTCCGGCTCGCGCTCGACGTCCAGCTGCGGCTGCTCGCTCCAGTGCTGGTGTTCGCGACCGAGGAGGTCTGGTCCTGGTTCCACGACCCCTCGGCTGGGTCGATCCACCAGGCCTCCTGGCCGACCTCGGCGGAGCTCGGCGACGCGCGCAGCGCTGATCCCGCGGTGCTCGCTGCCGTCGCCGAGGCCCTCACCGGCATCCGAAAGGCGAAGTCCGACGCGAAGGTCGGGATGCGCGCCGAGATCACCACGATGACGTTGGCCGGGCCGTCCGCCCAGCTCGACCGTGTGCGTACCGCCGAAGGTGACCTGCGCTCGGCCGGCCGGGTCCGCGACCTCACTTATGCCGCGGAGGAACCGTCACCCGCGCTCGTCGTCCGCGACGCCGACATCGTGCCTCCGGAGCCGCGCCAGCGCGGCTGAGCCGAGCCCGGCCCGGCGTCATCGCCCGGGGGTACCGTGCCTGGCATGGCTGGCGGGACACGGGAGATCCGCCTGCCCCGTCCGCCCGGAGGCCCGGCGCCCTGGCTGGTGGGAGCGGGGCTGGTCGGTCTCGGCCTGCTCACGGTCGTCACGGCCTCCAACCCCGTCGACGTCATCTCGCTGCCCCGCACCGCAAGCGGCACGGCCACTCCGCCACCGCCGCCGAGCGCCCCGTTCACCAACCCCACCGCGACGACGCCCACCACCGGGCCGTTCAAGGATCTCGACCAGCTGCCGATGCTGCCGCCGGTCGTCATCGCGGCGATCCAGCTCGTCGTCACCGGACTCTGCCTCTGGGTCCTCTTCCTTCTCCTGCGGTATGCGTGGCGCAACGTCCCGCGGATGAGCAGCCGGTCGGTGCCGCGCCAGGCCCTTCACGCCCTGCCCGCGCTCCCGGACGAGCTCGTCCAGTCCGCCGAGGCGCGGTTGAACCTGCTGCGAGACGGCGAGCCGCGCAACGCCATCGTCGCGTGCTGGGTCGACCTCGAGGACTCCGCCTCGGCGGCCGGACTCCCCCGCCACCCGGCCGAGACCTCGGCCGAGTACACCATCCGCGTCCTCCACACCTGGGACATTGCCCCGGCCGCGCTGGGCGGCCTCGCCGAGCTCTACCGCGAGGCGCGCTACTCCCGGCACCCGGTCACCGAGGCCCATCGCAGCCGGGCGATAGACCAGCTGACGGCCGTTCATGAGGACCTCCAGCGGGTCGCCGACGAGGCGGCCGCCGCGGCGGCCCTCGCCGAGGCCGAGGCCGCCGCCGCGCGACAGGAGACCGACCGATGAAGAGCCTGAGCGGCCGCCGCCTGGTCCTCCGGGTGGCCCTCCTGTATGCGGCGACGATGGTCTTCCTCGTCCTCATCGGCGTCTCGCCGTCGCCGTTCCTCGTCGCGGCGTTCTTCCTTGCGGCCACGACGGTCTTCGCGGTGTTCAGCGAGCGGTTCACCGGCAGCTACAGCGAGCCGTGGATCGTCAACCCGCCCTCCACCGCGGGCCTGGGCCGCGGGTCCGACCACCGCACCTCCGCCCTCGCCCGCCGCCTCGAGGCGCGGGCCGCCGACCCGAGCCAGCGCCGCAACCTCGCCGCCGACCTCCAGCACCAGCTCCGGCTGGTGCTCGCCGACAAGGTCCGGCGCGAGCGCGGCTGGGACATCCTGGCCCACCCCGACCTGGCCTACGAGGCCCTGCCCTCCGACCTGGCCGACCTGGTCACCCGACCGCCGGACCTGCGGCTGGCCGACGCCCAGTACCTGTCCGCCCTCCTCGACAGAATCGAGTCGCCGTGAGCATCCCCCTCCCGCAGGTCTCCGAACAGGGCCAGCGCATCCTCGACGAGGTCGAGCGCGCCGTCGTCGGGAAGCGGCCGTCGCTCACCCTCGTGCTCAGCGCGATCCTGGCCGGCGGCCACGTCCTCATCGAGGACTTCCCCGGGCTGGGCAAGACCCTGGCGGCCCGGTCCTTCGCCACCACGCTCGGCCTCGAGTTCACCCGTGCGCAGTTCACCCCCGACCTGCTGCCCGGTGACCTCACCGGCTCGTTCGTCTACGACCAGCGCGGCCAGGAGTTCGTCTTCCGCCGCGGCCCCCTCTTCACCGGGCTGCTGCTCGCCGACGAGATCAACCGCACCCCGCCGAAGACGCAGTCGGCACTGCTCGAGGCCATGCAGGAGCGTCAGGTCACCGTCGAGGGCCAGACCTTCCCACTCGCCAGGCCGTTTCACGTCCTCGCGACCGCGAATCCCGTTGAGTACGAAGGGACCTACCCGCTCCCGGAGGCGCAGCTGGACCGGTTCCTCATGCGGGTCTCGTTCGGGTACCCCACCGAGTCTCAGGAACTCGACGTCCTCCGCAACCGAGTCGCCCGTCAGCGGGAGGAGGTCTCACTCGACCCGGTCACCGACGCCGCGGGACTGCTCGCGATGCAGGACGCCGTCGAGACGGTCTTCGTCGACGACACGGTCGCGGCCTACTGCGTCGAGCTCGCCACCGCGACCCGCGACCACCAGCACACCCTGCTCGGCGCGTCGCCCCGCGGGTCGTTGGCCCTGATGCTCGTCGGCCGTGCGCACGCCGTCCTCCGCGGCCGTGACTACGTGACCCCGGAGGACGTCAAGGCGGTGGCCGTGGCCGTCCTCGCCCATCGGATCACGGTCCGGCCGGAGCTGTGGATGAGCAATGTCACGGGCCGGACCGTCGTCGACAGCGTCCTCGCCACCGTCCCGACCCCGTCTCCCCGGGAGGCCAAGCCGTCGTGAACGACTCCTCGCCGCCGACCGAGCTGCCCGCGTGGCGACCGACGGCCGCGCACTTCCGCGCCACCCTGCTCGGGGTCGCGGGGGCGCTGGTCGCCGTCGCGATGAACCGGCCCGACCTGCTCGTGCTCGTTACGCCGTGGCTGGTGATCACCACCTGGGCGTGGCTGCGGCGCCCCCGCGAGCGCGTCACCGTCGCCTCCGGTCTCGGCCACGGAACCCTCCGAGAGGGCGAGGCCACCTTGCTCCGAGCCACGGTGACCATTCCCGACGGCGTCGACGACGTCATCGTCGCCGTGTCGCCCACGGTGTTCGTCGACCAGGACCCGCCCCTCGGGATCCGCGTCCTCGGCCTCACCGACGGCCGGCCATTGCCATTGGACCCGACGGTCCGCCAGGCCGGCGGCCCGGTCACCGTGCGCTCGACCCGCTGGGGCGTTCGCGCGATCGGACCGGTGCGCTGCGGTGCCTGGGCGACCTGGGGCGCATACCGCAGCGGGCCGATCGACGCGCCCGCGGTGCGGCTGGTCACCCTGCCGCTGCCGGCCGTCTTCACCCCCACGGCGTCGATGCCCAACCCCGAGGGGCTGGTCGGCGCCTACCGCTCGGCCCGTCCGGGGAGCGGCAGCGAGTTCGACCGGTTGCGGCCGTTCCAGGTCGGCGACCGGCTGCGGCGGATCCACTGGCCGGTGTCGTTACGCACCGGCACCCTGCACGTCACCTCGACCTACGGCGACGAGGACTCGCAAGTCGTCCTCGTCGTCGACGGCACCAGCGACCTCGGCCCACGCGAGGGCCTGGACGGCCGCCCGACCAGCCTCGACCTCACGGTGCGCGCGGCGGGAGCCATGGCCGAGCACTACCTCGGGGTCGGCGACCGCGTCGGCCTGCGCGTCGTCGGTGCTGCGAGGGTGCCGCGCGTGCCAGTCGGCAGCGGGCGGGCCCACCTGCGGCGGCTGCTCGGCACCTTGGCGCTCATCGAGCCGGCCACCGACCGGGACGACGACGGCGAGTATGCGATCGCGGGCATCGGTGCCGGCGCGGTGGTCATCGTGCTGTCGCCGCTCGTCGACCCGGCCATGGTCGAGGTCGTCGCCCGGCTCGGCGCCCGCGGGCTGACCACTCTTGTCGTCGACACCATGCCGGAGCATCTGTGGCGCAGCGAGCGCGACCCCTACACCGCGCTGGCCTGGCGGCTGCGGCGGCTCAGCCGGTCGGTCGACGTGCACCGGCTGTCGGCGGCCGGCGTTCCGGTCGTGCCGTGGCAGGGACCGCAGAGCCTCGACCAGGTGTTGCGCGAGCTCACCCGGCGGGCCCGGGCACCACGGATGGCGCGGCGATGAGCGCGGCCATGCCGGCACCGGATCGGCGGGTCCGGTTGGTCCGGCTGGGTCTGTCGGAGGAGTACGGCGCGGCCCAGATCGGGCTGGCGGCCGTCGTCGCGCTCGCGCCGGTCGCCTTCCTCGTCGCGATGATCCTGGCCGGAAGCCAGTTCACCTGGTGGCTCTTGCTGTTCACTCCGCTGGCCGCTCTCGGAGCGGCGCGACCCGAGTCGTCGGGCCACCTGGTGCTGTGGGTGCTGCTCCTCGGCGTCTGGGTTATCGCCGTCCCCGGCCCGTTCACGTGGTGGTCGGTGCCGGCGGCACTGACCATCGCCTCGTCGCATACCGCGCTCGTTCTGTTGGCCGGACGGCCCGCCTCCGGCGACCTGGCTGCCGACACGTGGGCGCGGGTTCGGTCGCGGCTCGGCGTCGTGACCGGGATCGTCGTCGGGGTCGCTGTGCTCGCACAGCTGGTCCGTTCAATGAGGACTCCCGGGCAGCTGGCCCTGGCCGTCATCGCCCTCGTCGCCGTCTCGGTCTGGCTGTGGTGGGGCACGAGGTCGACGGAGCTGCCCTCGTCCTAGGCTGGCGGGATGAGCGAGACCTCAACGCCGGGCCATCGCGTGCGGGTCCGCTGGGGATGGATCGTCGGCTGCATCCTGCTCGGACTGGTCGGGATCATCGCCGGCCTGTTGCTTGTCGCGCCTCCGGACCGAACGAGCTACGTCGCCAGCGTCCTCGCCGGCGTCGGGACCACGCTGCTCCTGGTCGGGTTCGTCGTGCTGCTCGAGCGGCGGATCGTCGACACGACCGCGAAGGCGGTACAGCGGGCGGTCGACGCCGAGCGCCAGGCCAGCGAGGAGCGGATCGACAAGCTGGTCGCCGACTTCGAGGACCGGATGACGGCCGAGTGGGCCAAGCTCGACCTGAAGGACCCCGCCACAACCCGACGCCGATCGTCGGAGCTCACCGAGGCGATGGTGGCCAGCGTCGTCGACGAGGCGACCGGGTCAGGCCGGCCGGCTCAGTAGAAGAAGATGTCCAGCCACTCGGGGTTGTGGGCGTGGACGAGGACGAGGAACAGCACGAAGTCGAAGAGCAGGTGCACGCAGACGATGTAGGTGAGCGACTTGGTCAGCCGGAAGATCCAGCCCTGGACCAACGCGAACGGGTAGATCAGCAGTGGTCCCCACGCGTGGAAGCCGAGCTCCCAGAGGAACGACGTGAAGAGCACGGCCTGGACCAGGTTGGCCTGCCAGTCGACGAGGTGACGCCGCAGCAACGCGAAGCACGTGCAGATGAAGAACAGCTCGTCCCAGATGCCGAGGGCGTTGGTCCCGATGAACAGCCGGGTGATCGTGCTGAGGTCGGACGCCGCCGGCCAGTTGAGGTAGACGCCGGTCGGGATGAGGTAGACCGGCAGGATCAGCCAGCCGAGGACGAGGACGGCGACGAGGTACCACCGCTCCAGCCGCGTCCACCGGTGACCGGTCGCGATGGGGAACCGCACCGCGTGGTCGCGGTAGACGTACCGGGAGACCAGGTACGGGACGGCCACCGCCACCGCGAGCGCGGTCCCCATGAGGAACATGTGGTTCCACGAGATGTCGGTGTTGATCGGGACCAGGCTGATCGTCACGAGGCCGAACGCGATGAGCACCAGGTCGCGGGCGAGCGGCCGGTCGAGCGCGACGGCCAGCAGCACCGCTCCGGCGAGCACGACGTACCCGCCCGGACGCCAGTGCACGCCGAACAGCAGCAAGCCCGAGGCGGCCAGCAGGACGCAGGGCAGCAAGCGGCGGTCGACGATGGCGGTGCGTTCGGCCATGACCGCCATCCATCGACCCTAGGGCGAGGATCCGGCTGGGACAACGCCGTTCATTCGCCCTCAGAGGAGTGGAGCGCTCGGAATGCCGAGCGGTCCACTTGCGTAATCGATGCCAGGCTGCTGGCAGTCGGCGCGTTGCGAGGGCCGAGAGCACGGCCCGTGGCTACTCTCCGAAGGACGGCGGAGACCTGTGATGAGCGGAGGATGGCGGCATGTGGGTCTCGATAGCCATCATCATCGTCGGCGCCGAGGTGTGTGCTCTCGTCCTCATCCTCGTCCGGCGCTGGCGGCTGACCCGGCCGAACCGGTACCACAAGTCGCCGATCGCGGGCGACATCTTCGGGGTCATCGGCACTGGCTTCGCGGTGATCCTCGCCTTCGTCGTGTTCGCGGCGTTCGAGAGCTACCAGCGCGCCCGGGACGACACCGGCATCGAGACCGTGGCCACCCGGCAGATGTACTCGCTCACGATGTTCTTCCCCACCGAGAGCCGGATCAAGCTCCAGGGCGACCTCGTCTGTTACGGGCGCGCGGTGATCTACGACGAGTGGCCGCTGATGGCGACCGGTGAGTCCAGCCCGGTGGTCGACGGCTGGATCGACCGCTTCGACCGCGACCTCGTCGCGATGCCGGTGACGACGAACAAGGAGATCGAGACCTTCAACACGTGGTTCTCCCGGGAGGCCGAGCGACAGGAGGGCCGGCGCGGCCGGTTGGCCGAGGCCGCGCCGTACGTGCCGCCGTTCGTGTGGGCGATGCTCGTGCTGCTGTTCATCGTCGTCATGGGCTACGAGATCCTCTTCGCAAGCCCCAAGACGTCCCTCATCCCCCAGGTCATCGGGGTCAGCGCCGTGGCCGCGACGATGCTGGCGGGCATCGTCGTCGTCTATGTCCTCGACGCCCCGTTCGCCGACCGCGGCGCGCAGCTCCCGCCGACGCGGATGACCGCTGCTGTGGCCACGATGGAGAGCATGTACGAGGGCGCCCCGGGCTCCTACCCCTGCGATGCGGAGGGCAACCCGACCCGGTAGCTGCGAGTACCCCCAACCCTGCCCGGGCCGGCCCAGGGCCGACCTAGCATGACGCGCAGGGGCAAGGCGGAGCTGGTAACCCGATCGAGGGGGCCGACGTGGCACAGAACGAACCGGATCTCGGCAAGGGCAGGCGCCGACCGAACGTCCTGCTGATCACCACCGACGAGGAACGGCAGACGCTTCCGCGACTGGACGGCTTCACGCTGCCGGCCCGGGAGTGGCTGCAGGAGCGCGGCACGACCTTCGACCGCTACTACGTGGCGTCGGCGATGTGCAGCTCGTCCCGCTCGGTGATGTACACGGACCGCCACGTCCCGGTCACGCGGATCTACGACAACGACAACATGCCGTACATCCGCCCGCTCGATCCGGAGCTGAAGACGCTCGGCTCGATGATGCAGACCGCCGGCTACTACACGGCGTACCAGGGCAAGTGGCACCTGTCCAACGCCTACCGTTCGCCGGAGAACCCTGGTTCGACCGCGGATGCGCTACAGCCGTACGGGTTTCGGAGTTCAACGACTGGGCGACATCGACGGCGGCGCCTGGGCCGGACTCAAGCTCGACCCGGTGATCGCCGGACAAGCGGTGCGGTGGCTGCGCGAACGCGCGCCGGTCGCGGAGCGTGACCAGCCGTGGTTCATGGCGGTCAACTTCGTCAACCCGCACGACATCATGAGCTACGACTACGGGAGCCGGCGAGCCATCACGCCGCCGCCGAACCTTGCCGAGGCGGTGACCGTCAAGCCGCCGGCCGACGTGCCGCTCTACTCCAAGGTCTGGGACGTGGACCTGCCCGCGACGGCGACCGACGACCTCGCCAACGCACCGCAAGCGGTGCGGGAGTATGCCGGCCTGGCCGGGACGATGTTCGGCGACATCGCCGAACCCGAGCAGTGGCGGATGGGCCTGAACTTCTACGTCAACTGCGTCCGGGACGTCGACCGCAGCGTGACCCACGTGTTGGAGGCGCTGGTCGCCTCCGGCCAGGCGGACCGCACGGTGGTCATCTTCACCTCGGACCACGGCGAGATGGCCGGCTCGCACGAACTGCGGCAGGAGGGCAACCTCGTCTACGACGAGAACTTCCACGTGCCGCTCGTCATCGTCCACCCGGACGTCGCGGGTGGCCGCCGGGTCGAGGCCCTGGGCTCCGCCGTGGACCTGGCGCCGACGATCCTCGAGCTGGCCGGCGTCGACCCCGACCAGCTGCGGTCCCAGTTCGACGGCGTGCACGGCCGCTCGCTCGCACCCGTCGTCACCGGCGAGGCCACCCAGGTGCGCGACGGCGTGCTGACCGCCGTGGAGTCGGTTCTCACCCTCGACGCGGACTTCTGGCGCGCCTTCGGCGAAGGTGACGCGCCGGAGCGGGTCAAGGCGGGAACGCTGCGCCCGGACTGGCGCAAGCGCGGTTTCCGGCGCGGGTGGACCGACGAGCGCTACACGTTCGGGCGGTACTTCTCCCCGCTCGAACCGAACCGGCCGACCGGCGTCGAGAGCCTTGTCCGGGACAACGACGTCGTCCTCTACGACCGGGAGACCGACCCCACCGAGACCGTCAACATCGCCTACGACCCGGCATACCAGGAGGTTGTGGCCAGTCTGACGACGAAGCTGGGAGGGCTTGATCGACACCGAGATCGGTGCCGACACCGAGGCCTGGGTTCCCGAGAAGCCGCTGCTGCTCGGTGCGCCGCGCTGGCGCGGCGACGCACTGTGACCTGAGCGCGGGTGCCTGGTCCGAAAGGCCAGGATTCGACAGATCTCGGGACCGGCGAACCGCCTGGCAGGTATACAGATCCGGCGGCCATGCAGGGGTCCTGGACGCGTGGCCCGACTCATCGTCGCCTGACAGGAGACCACGTTGTCGCACTCTCTGACCGTTGGGCGCCTGCGTCAGGCCCTCGTCGGCGTGCTCTCGACCGCCTTGGTCGCCAGCCTCCTCGTCGGGACGGCGTCCACCGCGTCGGCCGCGAAGGTCAAGGGGACCTCGGCGAACCCGACGGACACCTTCGCACTGACCTCCCGCGTCGAGGGCTCCGGCACCAAACGATCCAGTGCGGTGTCGGTCACGATCGGCGACAAGACCTACACCGCACCGAGTCTGCCCGGACCGTGCTCTACCGGCGTGTGGGTCCAGCAGCTCGACCGCGGCACCCTCGACCCGGGCGCCTCCCGGTCCTATGCGATCTGCTCCGAGGCGGACGCGGCTCAGCTGGCGGTCACGATCAAGGGCATCCCGGCCGGCACGTTGGCGATCGTCAACAGCATGACCCTCGGCACCGGGCCGAAGACCGCCCTCACCGGGCTCGGTCCCGCCCTCGCGCCTTTGGGCGTGGCGCCGTCCGCCTTCGCGTCGGTCGACCTGAACGTGTCGACGTTCTCCGTCGTCGGCGTGGCGGGAACCGCATCGGGTCAGGCGTACTACTCGTTCGGGCAGGTCTCGGAGGAGGCCGGCCTCGCGCCGGGGACATCGGGTCGTGCGTCGGTCAACGGCCTGCTCGCGCGTGACTCCAACCGCAACTTCGCGCTGACCTCCCTGGACTTCGTGACGTACGACATCGCCGCCAACGGCGACATCACGGTGGGCCAGACGACGTACCCGGTGCCCCCCCGACCCGCCGGGTTCGTCGGCGGCTTCCATCTCCTCGTGCTCGACCGCCGCACGCTCGCTCCCGTGTCCAACACTCTCTACTCGACGAACAACAACCTCGCCCAGGAGTACGACCTGCAGGCGGCGCTCGGACGCGTCTCCTACGACTACGGACCGGGCGCGATCGTCATGCTGGCGTCGGTGGGGACACCGCTCGGGACCGCGGTCCTGCCGGCCGCGCCGTCGCCCCCGCGCGACGGCTGCACGCGCGGCTGGTTCACCGAGACATGCCGGTATGCGTCGACGGGCAGCGAGCAGTCGTTCGTCGTCCCCTCTCCCGCGTTTCCCGGAGACCGACTCCAGGTCGAGCTCCAGGGCGGGCGGGGCGGCGACACCCTCTACGGACCGAAGGGTGGCGCCGGCGCCTCGGTGACCGCACAGCTGCCGTTCGGGACCGGGTCGACGTTGACGGCGGGACGGACGATCTACGTCGAGGTGGGCGGGAACGGCGAGCCCGGCGGCAAGTTCGACCGCGGTGACGGGGGCTGGAACGGAGGCGGAGACGGAAACGACAACAGCTCGGTCAGCAGCTGGCCGAGCGGTGGCGGTGGCGGCGCCTCGGACCTGCGGCTGATCCCGGCGGGCCAGGACGGGTCGCTCGCGTCGCGGATGCTCGTCGCCGCGGGGGGCGGCGGCGCCGGTGGAGATCCCGCTGGTGTCGGCCAGGGCGGCAACGGCGGCGCGGCCGGAGCTGACGGTGGACAGGGCACCGCGCAGGGTCAGCAGGCGCCCGCCGCCGTCGGACGAGCGGGCACCTTCACCGCCGGCGGGGCCGGCGGCTCCGGCGCGGTGGCGGGTTCTCTCGGCAGCGGCGGGCAGGGCGCGGACAGCGACAGCAAGCGCACCGGTAGCGGCCAGTTCAGCTGGGGCGCAGGCGGTGGTGGCGGTGGCGGCCTCTACGGCGGTGGTGGCGGCGGCCACGGCACCGGGACCGGCAGCATCGGCGGAGCCGGCGGGGGTGGCGGCTCGAACCTGACGACGGCGGGTAGCACCGCGACGACGACGAACGCCGACCCGTCGGTGACCATCAGCTACGCGACGCAGTACGGGCCGACGATGGCCGAGACGCTGCGGCTCTTCGGTGCCACACCGACGCTCATCGAGGGACTAGGAACCCAGCCGCGGTACGCCCTGGTCGGCGCGCAGAACCCCAGGGCGAACCTCACGGCACCGAACCCGTTCGAGAGCCCGGAGGCGAGCCCCTCGATCCGGCCCGGCGCCACGGGTGAGCTCCAGGGCGTGCTGGGTCGCGGGCGGGAGAACATGTGGTTCGTCCCGGTCGCGTCGAATGCGCCGGTAACGACCTCGGAGAACGGGCAACCCGGGCCCCCGACGCGGGTGAACTACGCGCTCTACGACATCCTCGCGCAGGCTCCGACCGCATGGCCGATCCCGGACGCGACCAAGAGCCCGGAGGTGCAGGCGGCGCAGTCCGCGGCGCTGACGTACATCAGCCAGAAGGTGTGCACCTGCGACGACGTCCGGGTGAACTACGCGACCACGGAGGCTCGTAACTACCGCACGACAGTCGTCGGCCTACCCTTCGTTGCCGGCAACGGGTTCGACCAGCCGACGTTCGTGGCGGTGCAGACCCAGCTCGCGAACGAGCTTCAGATGGTCACGTCGGTGCTCACGGTCTACGACACCATGCACTCGCTGCTCAGCGACACGAATGCCGGGATCCCGACCATCATCGACACGGCGTTCACCAACGTCGACAACACCGTCGCTCCGCCCAGCACGACGATTGCGGAGGATATCGCCAAGCTGTTCCTCGCCCTGCTGTCGGTCGCGGCGTCGTTCGTTCCCGGTGGGTCCGCGGTCATCGGCGTGATTGGAGCGGTGCTGAGCCTGACCCTGGCCCTGAGCAAGGACCCGGCCGGAAACCAGCGGTCCCTTCAGACCCGCGTGGACCAGCTGAAGGCTCAGGCCGCCCAGCAGTTCACCGACGCGCTGGCGAACCTGGGGCAGACCTTCAGCTTCGTCGTCTCCGACTGGGGCAAGCTGCAAAAGGTGGCCGCCGGTGTCACGTCGGACCCGAAGTCCTGGGGGACGAGCCTGCTCGACCAGGGCGCCTTCACCAGGAGTCTGCAGAACGTCGCGCAACTGGGGTCCTATCGCTCCCTGGTCACCGCCGCCTACCAGGTGGCCGAGGCGAGGGCGGACGACAGCTCGAGGTACAACCAGTTCTGCGTCATCGACATCGACACCGGCGAGCAGTGCGATGACGTCAATGCGTCGACGATGTACCACTTCACCTCGCACCCGTCGTCGGCGGACTACCAGCAACGACTCGACTCGCTGGGTGTCTACTTCTCCAGCAATGTGCCGGAGCCGATGCCGGACTCCCTCATCCAGCAGATGCAAGCCTCGGGCCTCTTCGCCCCAGACATGTTCCTGCGCTGGCCGCTACCGGGTCGCGAGTGCCTGAAGCAGTCCTGGGACGCCGACGTCTTCTCCTGCTGAGATCGCGTCGGAGCTGTCGGCCCGGAGGACTCAGACCGACACGACCGACGCCAGCTTGCCGAAGGCGCTGAGCCAACCGCGCTCGGCGTGCACGCCGAACCCGGTCGGGTACGGACCGTCCGCGAGCTCCATCCGCGTTCCCGAGCCTTCCTCGTGGAGCTCGATCCGCACCAGGGTCGGCTCGGGCATCCCGGCCTCCGGCATCGGGTCGGACCGCAGCACGAGCAGCGCCGGCGGGTCGAGCTCGACGATCTCGAACCCCAGCGGGGCCTCGACACCGTCCGGCTGCTGCATGGTCAGCTCGTACCGGCCGCCCACCCTCAGGTCGATCCGCACGCTGTCGCGGGGCACGGTGAGCGGCTCCGGGCTGAACCAGACCGCGACGTCGTCCGGGTCGGTCCACGCCCGGAACACTCGCTCTCGAGACGCCTCGAACATCCGGGTGATCCGGACCTCCTGGTCGCTCTGCGTCGTGTCAGTCATCGTTCTCTCCTGTCCGGCGCAGGTGCGCCTCGAGCCGATCCATCCGGGAGTCCCAGGTCCGCCGCCGCGCCAGCAGCCAGTCGACCGCTTCGTCGATGGGGTCGACCTGCAGCCGACTCGGCCGCCACTGCGCCTCGCGGGTTCGGACGACCAGGCCGGCCCGTTCGAGCACCTTGAGGTGCTGCGAGATCGCCGGAAGCGAGACGGCGAACGGCTCAGCCAGCTGGCTGACGGTGGCCTCACCGGTCGCGAGCCGGGCGAGCATGGCCCGCCGGGTCGGGTCGGCCAGCGCGGCGAACGTCCGGGTGAGCGGGTCGTCCACATCGGTCGGCATCCGGGGCTCCTTGTATTTAAGTAGTTCATTAAATACTTAGGTAGGCCGATGCGCAAGCCTGCTCTCGACATCGCTTCGTACGTGTGTTCGAATGAGCCGTATGCGGTGGCAGGGCCAGTCGGTCGGAGCGGCAGTGCCGGGAGCGCTGCCGGGGCTCGAGGCCAACGACGGGTTCGTCCGCAGCGTCCGCACGCCGGAGTTCGCGGGCATCACCTTCCACGAGGTGCTGGCCAAGTCCGCCCTCAACCGGATCCCGGCGGCCGCGCAGCTGCCGTTCGAGTGGACCGTCAACCCCTACCGCGGGTGCACGCACGCCTGCGTCTACTGCTTCGCCCGCAACACGCATACCTATCTCGACCTCGACGCCGGACGCGACTTCGACACCCAGATCGTCGTCAAGACCAACGTGGCAGAGGTCCTCGCCCGCGAGTTACATCGGCCCAGCTGGGAGCACTCGCCCGTGGCGCTCGGCACCAACACGGACCCGTACCAGCGGGCCGAGGGCCGCTACCGGCTGATGCCCGGGATCATCGCGGCACTCGCCGGGTCCGGCACGCCGTTCTCGATCCTCACCAAGGGCCCGACGGCCAAGCGCGACCTGCCGCTGCTGACCGCCGCTGCGCGCGACGTCGACGTAGGCTTCGGCGTCTCGATCGCCATCGGCGACGAGGCGCTGCACCACCGGCTCGAACCCGGCACCGCCTCCCCGCGCGCGCGACTCGACCTGGTCAGAGCCGTGACCGACGCGGGCATCCGTTGCCACGTCATGGTCGCCCCGGTCATCCCGATGCTCAGTGACGACGACGCCACCATCGACGCCCTGCTTGCCCGGGTGGCCGCCGCCGGCGCCACGTCGGCCACCGCGCTCGCCCTCCACCTCCGCCCCGGCACCCGGGAGTGGTGGTTCGAGTGGCTCGAGCGTGAGCACCCCGAGCTGCTGCCGACCTACCGGCGGCTGTATGCGCGCGGCACCTACGCCAGCCCGGCCTACCTCGACGAGCTGGGCCGGCGCGTCCGGCCGCTGCTCGAGCGCCACGGGCTGGTCAGCAGCCGGGCCGCGCACCGCAACGTGAGGGCCGTGACCACGGCACCCGTGGACACGGCCCCCACACTGTTCTAGTCACCCCACGAAGTTCTCCCCACAACGGTCTTCGCTTCGCTCTGAACGTTGCGTGGGCCCGCGCTTCGCTTCGATACTTCGCGGGGACCCCGACGAGCCGGGTCAGCCGAAGTGCGGCCCCGCAACCTCCTCGCGGGCCGCCAGCTCCTCGTGCTTCACCCGCAGCGTGGTGAGGATGAGCAGCGCGGCGACAAGGATCATCCCCGCGGCGACGAGGAACCCACGGGTCGAGCCGTCGGTCTGCGCGACCAGCTGGGCCTGCGCGAGCGCGGCTTTCACCTGGTCCGCGCCGATCGCGCCGGACTGCGCCTGCGCCTGGATCGGACCGGCCAGCTGGGTGAGCTTGTCGGCGAACCCGTGCGTGAACACGGTGGTCAGCGCGGCGAGGCCGATGGCGCCACCGATCTGCTGCGCCGTGTTGAGGGCGGCCGAGCTCGCACCGGAGTCCTCGTCGCGCACGCCGGCGACCGCGGTGAGGGTCAGCGGCACGAAGGTCAGCCCCAGCCCGACGGCGAGGACGACGATCCACGGAAGGAGGTTCGTCGCATACGAGCTCTCGACGGTCAGGTGGCTGAAGCCCCACATGCCGACGGCGGCGATCGCCGCACCCGGGCCGGCGATCCAGCGCGGGTCGACCCGGCTGGCCAGCGCCGAGGCGATGCCGGCGCCGGCGACCATGGCCACTGAGAACGGCAGGAACGCGAAGCCGGCCTGCAGCGGGCTGTAGCCGAGGACCTGCTGGATGTAGAGGCCGAGGAAGTAGAACATCGCGAACATCCCGGCGCCGACGAGCAGCATGACGAACAGGCTCACGCCACGCGTGCGGTCGGCCAGGATGCGAATCGGTAGCAGTGCGTGGGTGTTTCGGCGCTCGACCGCAACGAAGACCGCGAGCAGGAGGACGCCTGCGGCGAGGCAGGCGATGGTCAGCGAGGAGCCCCAGCCGCCGTTCGGGTCGGCCGCGTGGGTCAGGCCGTAGACGATGCCGACCAGACCGGCGGTGCCGGTGACGGCGCCGAGCAGGTCGAAGCTGCCCTCAGACCGCTCGGACTCGACGAGCACCCGCGGGGCGACGACGGCGACGAGCAGGCCGATCGGCACGTTGATGAAGAAGGTCCAGCGCCAGTCGTGCTCGGTCAGGAGACCGCCGAGAATGAGGCCGACCGCCGCACCGACACCGGACATCGCGGCATACACGCCCATGGCGCGGTTGCGCTCCTTGCCGGCGGGGAACGTGGTGGTGATCAGCGCGAGCGCGGCCGGTGAGGCGAGCGCCGCGCCCATGCCCTGGGCGACGCGCGAGGCGATGAGCATGGCCTCGTTGGCCGCGAGGCCGCCGAGGAGGGACGCGCCGGCGAAGACCAGAACGCCGACGACGAACATGCGACGCCGGCCGAGCAGGTCGCCGAGCCGACCGCCGAGCAGCAGCAGGCTGCCGAGCGCGAGGGCGTAGGCGTTGACGACCCAGGACAGACTGGACGACGAGAAGCCGAGATCCTGCTGGATGTGCGGCAGCGCGATGTTCACGATCGTGCCGTCGAGCACGATCATCAGCTGCGCGCTACCGATGACGGCGAGCGCGAGGCCGAGGAACCGGCTGCGTTGGGCGGGAGGGGCGACCGCGGGTTCGGGGCGGTCGACGACGACAGACATGACAGGCCTTTCGAGGTATGCGGACGCGCCGGGATGACCCGGAGGCGCCGGTGGGCGGGGCGGCCGTCGTCGTCGACGGCAAAGGCGGGGGCTCGGCTAGCTTCCGGGGCCCCCGCGAAGTATCGGAGCGAAGCGGAGAACTTCGTGGGGTGAGCTAGGTCAGCGTCGCCCGGCAGGCAGGGAGGACGATCTGGTCGACGATCGCGGTGATGTCCGTGACGTCGCAGTCGCGTCCGAAGAGGACCGCCTGGTGCACGCACATCGCCGGGAGGATCCCGGAGAGACGCTCCAGGTCGGCATCCGGTCCGATCTCCCCGCGGGCCTGGGCCCGCTGGAACGTGGCCAGCGCCTCGGTGAGGATCGGTCCGATGAACCGCGCCTGGAACTCGCGGAACAGCTCCTCGTCGCGGTGCAGGGCCGGCATGACCGCGCCGATCAGCGCGGGCAGGCCCTCGGTGAGGCCGCGGTCCTGGCACGCGCCGGAGAGCAGGTCGCCACGCAGCGTCCCGGTGTCGGGGCGCTCGAGGACCGACGGGCAGATCGTCTCGACGACGGACTCGACGACGAGGGCGGCCTTGGACGGCCACTTGCGGTAGAGCGTGGCCTTGCTGGCCCGCACCTCCGCGGCGATGGCGTCGAAGGTCAGCTTGTCGTAGCCGTGCTCGACGAGCAGCCGGATGACGGCCTCGTGGATCTCGCTGGCCCGCTCCCCTTCGACCCGGGGGCGGGTGGCGGTGGCGGCGGGGGTCACGGCGGTCCTGTTCGGCGATCGGATGAAACGAAACTGTTTCGTTCTATCCGGAGCGTACGCCCGGGTCGGGGGCGGGTCAAATCCGTCTGTCGGAGTGGGCTGGAACCATCGGGACATGACCGACGACCAGCCTGTTCTCACCGACCAGCGGCGCTACCCCCACGGTGTCCCGTCCTGGGTTGACGTCACGCAGCCCGACCTCGACGCGGCCGCCCAGTTCTACAGCGAGCTGTTCGGGTGGGAGCTCACCGAGGTGGTGCCACCCGGCGCGCCCGGGTCGTACCTCGTGGCCACCCTCGACGGCCACGACGTCGGGGCGCTCGCGCCGGCCGACCCGTCCGGGCGAGCGGCCTGGCGCACGTATCTGGCCGTCGACGACGCGGACGCCAGCGTGGCAGCAGTGGCGGCGGCCGGCGGCGTCGTGCGCGTCGAGCCGCAGGACGCCGGGCCGGGTGGTCGCGGGGCGACCTGCGCCGACCCTCAGGGCGCCGAGTTCCGGCTGTGGCAGGCCCGTGCCCGGCTCGGGGCGCAGGTGGCCAACGCACCCGGATCGTGGAACTTCAGCATCCTGCACTCCGTGGCTCCAGATGCGGTGCTGCCGTTCTACCGGGAGGTGTTCGGCTGGGCGGTCGACCCCGACCTGGCGCTGGGGATGATCCGGGTTCCGGGATACGGCGACCATCTGGCGGCCACGGTCGACCCGCACATCCACGACCGGCAGGAGTTCGCACCGCCGGGGTTCGCCGACGTGGTCGCCGGCGTGCTCGAGGATGCCGACCCGGCCGAGGCGGGCTGGCAGGTCACGTTCACGGTGGCCGATCGCGACGAGTCGGTGTCTCAGGCGGAGCGGCTGGGCGCGACCGTCCTCTCGACGAGCGAGGACGAGTGGACGCGCGACGCGGTGATCCGCGACCCGCAGGGCGCGGTCCTCACGCTGAGCCAGTTCGCGCCGGCCAACTGGGACTGACCGACACGCATACCCCGTCGTTGGTCCGGGCTGGAACGGTCGGAAACCCGTCCGGCTGCGCCCGGACCCGAGCTCGAGCGGTCAGGCGCTCTCCTTGCGCTGCTGGCGCTTGGCGCGGGCCGGCACGTCGCGCCGGACGATGGTCGGCAGGACGTTGTCGAGGACCACCTCGCGGGTGACGACCACGCGGGCGATGTCGTCCTCGCTGGGCACGTCGAACATCACCGGGAGGAGCACCTCCTCCATGATCGCGCGCAGCCCACGGGCGCCGGTGCCGCGCAGCAA